>CAZHZI010000078.1:0-9580 GCA_964536955.1 uncultured Conexibacteraceae bacterium | reverse complement strand
GGCCGCCAGTCCCGGCGCGGCCGCCATGCCGAGGTAGCCGGCGCCGACGGTGAGGGTGCTGAAGAAGAGCAGATAGGGAAGCCGCGCTCGGCGCAGCAGAGCGAAGACGAGGCTCCCGATCACCATGCCGGCGCCCCAGCTGGCCAGCAAGAGGCCGTAGCCGGCGTCGCCCGCGCCGAGGGTTTCCTTGGCGTAGATCACCTCCACCGGGATCACCGCCGCGAAGAAGACGAAGGCGGCTCCCTCGGCGAACAGGAGCCTGCGGAGCTGCGCCCTCTCGCCGATGTAGGCAATGCCGGCGCGGAGGCGGTCGCGCACCCGGCCCGGGTCGGGCTCGGCGCGGGGGAGTGGGCCGGCCGTGAGCAGGATCCAGCCGATCAGGTAGAAGGAGACGGCGTCCAGCAGCAGGGCGGTTTGGACGCCGAAGCCGGCGACGATCAGCCCGGCGATGCCAGGCCCCAGCGCCGCGCCGCCGGTAAAGGCGATGTTGAGGATCGCGTTGCCGGCGCGAAGCTCGCCGGTCGGCTCCAGCAGGGCCGCGACGACGGCCCGCGTCAGCGAGCGTCCGGTCAGCGCCAGGGCGCCGTCGATCACGGCAAGGACGATGACCGCGGCCAGGGAGAAGTCGTCGGCGAGCAGCGCCAGGGCGCCGAAAGCCGCCGCCTCGCCGCAGTAGATGACCGGCAGCGCGAAGCGCGGCGGGGGCTGCTCCACCCGGGCGACCAGCACGGGGGCGAGCAGGGCCGGCAGGAAGCGCGTCCCCAGGAAGAGGGCGGCGGTCGCCAAGGCGCTGTCGGTGCGGTCGAAGACGAGCACCGAGAGGGCGACGATCCCCATCCAGTCGCCGAGCTCATTGACCGCATAGGTCGCCGCCAGGCGCCGGAAGAGCGGGCGCCGCAGGGGATCGGTCAGGCGCGGCTTACGCATTGCTAGCCGTGCCTCCTACGCAGTTATGCACAAGTTTTGGTGCAGATGCACAAGTTTCCGCCAAGCTGTGCTACAAAGTTGCCAAGGCAATTGACGAGTTTCAGATCGCAGTGCGCAATCTGAGGGTTTCAATTCAAGGAAGGGACAAGGCAATGGGCTTTCGCAACTAGATCTTTCAGCGAACTTAAGGTTCGCTATATAGCTGTTTGAAGGGCGTCCTGTGGGGCGCCTTTCGTTTTTTCGGGACCAGGAACGGCGAACCTGCGCATGTTCCAGCTGTTTTCCGGGCTTTGGGAAATCTTGGCCATGTGGCCATTGCGGCTTGTCAGCCCGATGTGGCAGGGGTAACTTGACCCTCAAAGGTTTGTTTCCGGTCGATAGGGCGCGCCTGGCTTTTGGCGCAGGGAATGGGCACTCGCCCATGAATCTGTAGACCAACGACCAGGCGCCCCTCCCGACGACGCCTGCTCCCAACACCGGCCAATGGTCGAAAAGCGCCCAACTCACTTCGCCATAGCAACCATGACGCTCGCCCTCTTGGCGACCGTCGCCGTAGGCGTTTGGCATGCTCCCCTGTGCAACTGGGACCTTGGCCTGTTCGCTGTCCTGCTCGCTTTTTCGGTCTTCAGCGACCTGACGGCGGTTTCCACCGAGTCGAAGGTGAAGGTCTCCGGCAGCTTCCTGGCGCTGGTGGTCGCGATGGTTTTCCTCGGTGGCGCCCCGGCGGCGCTGATCGGCGTCGCGACGATCCTCGTCGGCTGGTTGCGCTGGCGCGACGAAGGCCATTACCTGCTCAACAATCTGCTGACCTACGCGCTGTTTCCCCTGGTCAGTGGGATCGTCTTCAGGGCCGTCACACAACAAACCGGCCTAGAGCAGGCCGACGCCCCTTTTTACCTGCTCGTGTTCGGCCTGTTCCAGTTCTCCCTTGCACTTAACTTCGTGCTCACCGCCGGGTATCGCGCGTACGTGGAGCGCGCCACGTTTGCGAGCCAGCTGCGCGTGCTGCCGCCGGTCCTTCCCTCCGAGTTTGCCAGCGCGATGCTGGCCGTCGCGGTCGCCTTCATCTATCACCAGATCGGGATCTCGGCGATTGCCCTGTTCGGCGTCGTCCTCGTCACCTTCCAGTACTTGCTGGGTCAGCTACTGCTCTCCCAGCAGCGCGCGCACGAGCTGGAGCGCCGCAGCAACCAGCTGGCCAGCTTCCAGGTGGGAATGCTGAGCGCGATGCTGCGGACGCTGGATCTGCGGGACCAGATGACCGCGCGGCACAGCGCAGCGGTGGCGCGCTACTCCCGGGCGATCGCCCAGCGGGCCGGCTACTCGCGGCGCGAGGAGGAGCTGGTCCACATCGCGGCGCTGCTGCATGACATCGGCAAGTTCATCCTTCCCGACCGGATCCTCAAGGCGAACGTGCCGCTCACCGACGAGGATTGGATGCTGATTCGCCGCCACCCGCAGCAGGGCGCTCGGGTCGTCTCCTCCCTGGATGGCTACGGCCCGGTCGCCGAGATCATCCTCGCCCACCACGAGCGGATCGACGGCAAAGGCTACCCGCGGGGCATCTCCGGCGACCAGATCCCGGAGCTGGCCCGAATCATCTCCGTGGCGGACACCTACGACGTGATGACCGCGCGCGACTCCTACCGCTCGCCGGTCTCCACCTACGAGGCGATGCAGGAGCTGCGCCGCGTCGCCGGCAAACAGTTGGACGCCCGCTTCGTCGATGTCTTCATCGAGCTGCTCGAGGGCAAGGACGTCTCCTTCCAGCACGGCGAGGAGGCCGACTTCGAGAAGGAGCTGGCCCTGGAGGCACGGATCGAGGAAACGGCGAACCCCGATAACGGCACCGGCCGCTTCCAGATTCCCGGCGTCACCGTCGGCTAGGTACGGTTCGGCGCAATGCGCGCCGTCACCTTTCAGGCTCCGGGCGAGGTTCGTCTCGACGAGAAGCCCGACCCCGAGATCGGCGCCGGCGACGAGGCACTCGTCCGCGTCGAGGCGAGCGGGATCTGCGGCTCGGACCTGCACATCTTCCACGGGCGGGTGCCGGTCGAGCCCGGCTTCACGATCGGCCACGAGTTCGTCGGCACGGTGCTCGCGGTAGGGGATGACGTGGAGCGGGTCGCCGTCGGCGATCGGGTGCTGGGTTGCTTCCACACCGCATGCGCCACCTGTGCCGCCTGCCTGCGCAGCGACTACCACCGCTGCGAGCGAGGCCGCACGTTTGGCCACGGCTCCAAGCTCGGCGACCTGCAGGGCGCCCAGGCCGAGCAGCTGCTGGTGCCGCGGGCCAACCTGACGCTGCGGCAGGTGCCCGAGGGAATGGTGGACGAGGCGGCGCTGTTCGCCGGCGACGTGATGGGGGCCGGCTACCACGCCGTCGCTCACGCTGGGATGAGGGCCGGCGACACGGTCGCGGTGCTCGGCCTCGGCCCGGTAGGGCTCTGCGCCGTCCAAGCGGCGAAGGCCGGTGGCGCCGCACAGGTTTTCGCAATCGACACGGTCGAGCCGAGGTTGGAGATGGCACGCCGCTTCGGCGCCGAGCCGATGCACCTCACCGAGGACGAGCCGAAGCGCGCAATCCGTGCGGAGACCGAGGGCCGGGGGGTCGACGTGGTGGTCGACGCCGTCGGCGACCCCGGGCCCCTGGAGCTGGCGATCAGCCTTGCGCGGGACGCCGGCACGGTCTCCGGGATCGGCGCCTACGCGGGACGGGGAGAGGTATTGCTGGGGCTCGCGTGGTTGAAGGGCCTGACCCTTCGCCTCGGCCTCGCCAACGTGATCGCCCATCTCGATCGCGTGCTGGCGCTGATGAGCGCCGGCGTGCTCGACCCGACCCCGCTCGTCACCCACCACATGAAGCTCGACGAGGCCCCGGAGGCCTATGCGCTGTACGACCAACGCGAGGCGCTGAAGATCGTCTTGACGCCCTAAATTACCTGCTGTGCCAGTTGACTAGGACATCCACTGGCGCTACTGTGCTGATTTATGACACAGCAACAGCTGGCCGCCTCAGCTGCGTCCACTCCGTTTTCGACTGACCCCAACGACGCGCTGCCGGTCGGGGTTCAGCTCTCCTGGCGTCTGCGCGCGCTGATCGCCACGGGCCAGCTGGAGGCCGGCGGGAAGCTGCCGAGCTTCCGGCGCCTCGCCGAGTGGGCGGGAGTCAACCTGAACACCGTGCGCTCGGTGTACGCGGGCCTCGAAGAGGAGGGGCTGGTGGTCAGCCGCCAGGGACAGGGCACCTTCGTCGCCGACGACGTCGAGGCCGAGCCCCAGCTGGAGGAGATCGCCACCGACGCGCTTCGGCGCGCCCATCAGGCGGGCCTCAGCCTCCGCGACCTTGCGATCGTCGCGATGGCCTGCGCAAGCATGCCCGAGGCGCTCGATGAGGAACCGCCCGCGCCAGAGCTTCCGAGCATCGCAGAGGCGAGCGAGGTGATCGCGGTCCGCCACGAGCTGCGGCGGCAGATCGGCAGGCTCGAGGCCGAGCTGGCCTCCTACAGGAGGGACCTGCCGAGCGACCTCCCAACCGCGCACCGCGCCGCCGAAGCGCACATCGCCGGGGTGGAGGAGCTGGAGCAGACGAGGGACACGTTGATCGCACAACTCTCGGAGGCCCAGCGGGCGGCCGAAGAGCGTGCGAGGCGCGAGGGCCAGGCACTCGATCGCCGCAAGGAGATCCTGGATGCGGACGAGCCGCCGGGCTCGAAGGGAGCGGGCGAGGGCCCGCTGCGCAGAGCGATGAGCTGGTGGCAGGACAAGCCCTAGCCCGCGCGTTCCTCCCCGCCAAGTCCGCTTTCGAGCAGGTTGGGAGCATGATAATCCTCACCGTGCGGACGATTTCCGCCGCGGTCCGCCCTCCCTACCCCTACGGCGAAGAGCTGGTCGGGCAGTTCCTCTTCGCTCTGAAGCTCTGTTGGTTCCCGCTGCTGATCTCCACCTTCGCCCTCTGCCTCGGCGCCCCGGGGCTGCAGGCCGCCGGTGCTCTCTCGCTGTTCGGAGCGCTCGACCGGCTTGGCGGTTTCTTCGTGCTGACGGCGATCCGGCAGATCGGGCCGATCGTGACCGCTGTCGTCGTCGCCGGCATCGCCGGCACCGCGATCACCGCCGACCTCGGCGCCCGCAAGATCCGCGAGGAGCTCGACGCCCTCCAGGTGCTCGGCGTCGACCCGATCAAGAACCTGGTCGTGCCGCGCTTCATGGCGCTGATGATCATCACCGGCCTACTCGACATCTTTGCGATCGTCTTCGGCTTGACGGCGGGCATCGCCGCCGAGCTCCTTTACAACCAGCCGCTCGGCGGCTTCTTCGCGACGCTCTTCGCCAATGCCTCGATCACCGACATCTGGGGCTCGGTCCTGATGTGCACGATGTTCGGCGCGATCATCGCCGTCGTCTGCTCCTACAAGGGGATGACCGCGTCGGGCGGTGCGGCGGGAGTCGGTCGCGCCGTCAACCAGGCGGTGGTGATCTCCTTCTTGGGGGTCTTCGCCTTCAACTTCGTCTTCACGGCGATCCTGCTCGCCACCAATCCCGAGCTGCAGTCAATTCGATGATCGGTTGGCTCGACGTCCCACGCAACTGGCTTGAGTCCTTCGGCGAAATAGCCCGCTTCGGCTCCCGGGTGGCCGGCCAGATCTACTCGGGCCGCGCCTTCCGCTTCTTCGGAGAGACCTTGCGTCAGGCGGGCATCCTGATCCTCGGCTCGGCCTTGGTCATCTGGGCGTTCGTCTTCATCCTCGGTTTGCAGTGCGGGATCCTCGGCGCCTACTTCTTCCGATCTCAGGGTGTCCCGTCCTACGCCGGGCTGTTCTCGGCCTGGTGCGACCTGCGCGAGGCGTTGCCCTACGCCTTCGGCTACATCCTCTCGGCGAAGGTCGGCACCGGGATCGTGGCCGAGCTCGGCGCGATGCGGATCTCCGATGAGATCGACGCACTTGAGGTGATGGGGATCCAGCCGACGACGTTCCTGGCGGCGACGCGCCTGCTCGCTGCCTGGATTGCTCTCCCGTTCATCTATCTGGTCGGGATCGGAATCATGTACTTCGCCAGCTACGTGGCGGTCGTCGAGCAGATCGGCGATGTCTCCTCCGGTGGCTACCTGCTCATCTTCTGGATGTTCCAGAACCCGCCCGACCTGTTGTTCAGCTTGATCAAGGGGATGGTGATGGCCACCGGGATCGTGATGGTCGGGTGCTATTACGGCTACACGGCATCCGGTGGTCCGGTAGGCGTCGGCACCGCCACAGCCCAGTCGATGGTCGTCAACATCATTTTCGTCCACATCATCGGGATGCTGGGCACCGTGGTCTTTTGGGGCGCCAACCCCAGGGCGCCGATCGGAGGCTGAGCGGGGAGCAGTTTCGGCGAGCCCGAAGCGGAGAGCATAATGTGCGCATGGCGCTGCTGAGCGACTCCGAGATAGAGACGAGACTCGCCGATCTGCCGGGCTGGGAGCGGGACGGAGAGGCGATCGTCAGGGAGTTTGACCGCGGCGACTTCGTCGGCTCGGTCAGGTTCGTCGAAAGCCTTGTCGAGCCGGCGGAGGAGATGAACCATCACCCTGACTTGGAGATTTCCTGGAGCAAGGCGAAGGTGACGATCTCGACGCACTCGGAGGGCGGCCTCACCGCCGCCGACTTCGACCTCGCCGCAAAGATCGACTCCCTCGCCTGAGGGATCGGCCGGGCGGCAACCTTGAGCCGGTGGCCGAGGAACTGAGAATCGACGATCGGCTTTCGATCCCGCTGGCGGAGATCGAGCTGCGCGCCAGCCGATCGTCCGGCCCCGGCGGCCAGCATGCCAACGTCACCGAGTCGCGAATCGAGGCGGTTTTTGACGTCGAGGCGTCGGCGACGCTCGATGAGTCGCAGAAGGGACGATTGCTGGAGCGTGCGGGGCGGGTCGTCACGGCCGTCGCCCAGGACGCCCGCAGCCAGGCCCGCAACCGCGAGCTGGCGCTGCAACGCCTTGCCGAGAAGATCGTCGCCGGCCTGGTCGTGAGGCGGCGGCGGCGCCCGACCAAGCCGAGCCGCTCTTCCCGCAAACGGCGCCTTGAGAAAAAGCGCCGGATCGGTGAGCGCAAACGCACACGCCAGAGGCCGACGGGGGAGGACTGAGTCCTTGCGCGCCCATGTCCTGGCAGACTCGGATGAGAGATGGCCAAGCGCAAGCAACGCCGAAAGCCAAGTCAAAAGGCGCCGACGGTGGACTACGTCGACGGCGAGGGAAATATGTTGACCCTGCGCCAGTCGCTCAGCGCAGGCACGATCGCCAAGGTCCGCCGCGAGGCCCCAGCCGGAGAGGCCGCCTCGGTGGACGACGCCTGGCGACGCAAATCCGAGCTTCTCTTCGAGCGCCTGGTCGTCCGCTGGGACATAGCCGGACTGCCCCTCACCGACCAAAGGACGCTCCTCGGCCGCTACCGGATGGCCGACGCCGAGACCCAGCGCTGGGTCCGCCAGACGATCGCCGACCACATCGCGCGCCACATCCCCGATCTGTCCGAGCAATGAACCAGAGAAGGAGCTAGTCATGTTCGAGAACACCAAAGCATTCAGCGGCTTTGCCGTGGACGACCTGCAGAAGGCGCGGGAGTTCTACGGCGACACGCTTGGAGTGAAGACCTCCGTGCTGGACGAAGAGCACGGACTGCTGTCCCTGCACCTCGCCGGCGACCGGGACACGTTCGTCTACCAGAAGCCGGACTTCACGCCAGCCACCTACACGATCCTCAACTTCTCCGTCGAGGATGTCGACGCGGCGGTCGACGAGCTGGCCGCGAAAGGTGTGAGCTTCGAGAGGTACGACGGCTTCGAGCAGGACGAGAAGGGCATCGCCCGCGGCCCGGGACCGAAGATCGCCTGGTTCAAAGACCCGGCGGGCAACATCCTGTCTGTGTTGGAGGACCAGTAGGCGCGGTTCGAGCTACTCGCTCAGCGCTGATCGAGGCAGCGGCGGATGAACTCCGCCTTGGCGTCGGTATAGGCCTCGCGATCGTCCCGGAAACGCGCCGCCAGCTCACGCTTGAGGGCGGTGTATTCGGCTGCGGCGTCCGGGTGCCCGCGCAGGTGGTCGCGGAATGCGAGCTCGTCGACAAATCTCGGTGAGCCGGTGGGCACGAGGTGGAGGTGGTGAGTACGGCGAGAGGGGTGCGGCTTGCAAAACCAGTGCATCTCCTCGGTCAGATACGGGGCCGGCAGGTATTCGAGCTCGGCGAGCGGCGCGAAGCAGGCGCGAGAGGTCTCGAGATCCTCGACGCCGACGAGGATGTCGATGATCGCCTTGGCGTCCAAGCCCGGGACGGCGGTGCTGCCGACGTGGTGGATGCCGCCCGTCGCCCACGGCCCAATCGCTTCCTGAAGCGCGACGCGCTCCTCCTCGAAGCGCATTGGCCACCGCGGGTCGTAGGCCTCGATCTGGATCGACTCGTCGCGCGCGATCAGGGCAGACTACGTGCCGTCAGGGGGGCGACCAAGGACCTCGACTGACTGGGCTTGAAGCGGATGGGCACGGCTGGTTTCGAACCAGCGGTTTCAGCCAGATCGCGAACCGAAAGAACCAGGCCCGCTTACGGGAGTCAATCTACCCCATGACCAGGCGGGCTTCCCTCGACCGGGGCGATGCAGTGTTTGCTGGTCTTCAACCACGTCCTGAAGCGCACCTATCGAATCGGACGAAACCGGATCTGCGTGTGGACGCCGATCGGGAATGGCGTGGAGATCCCCTGGGTTCCGCTCGCCATTCCGTCGAGGCAGAACTCGAACTCCGCCTGTTTGCCGGAGAGGTCGACGCATGGGACCGGCTCGAGGCGGACGGTCGTGGTGCTGTCTGGTAGCAGCGAGAGACCGAAGCGAATCCTCCCGACCGTCATCGTGCGCGGCATCTGATTCAGAAGCCCGATGTCATCGGAGGGAAAGCTGGCAGCCCAGAAATCATCGTCCTTGCCGATCCCGACGTTCCAGTGGCGTTCGCCGTTGGTGGTCGCGGCGAAGTTGGCCCCCGGCGATCCATCCACCGACCCGAGCGTGTACTGCGAAGAGGAATCGACAAAACTCAAGATGATGGTTCCATCCGGGATCTGGTCAGGCGGGATCTCAACGGTGCCTTCTGAAAGCTCCTCCAGGGTCTCGGAATAGGCCTGTGGCGTGAGAGCGCGAAAGCTGAAGTCGTATCCCTCGTCCGTTTTCTCCTTCGCGGTGACCTCGATCGCCCGCAGGGCTGACTTAACCTGAAAGTCAGACTCCATACTCGTCGAGTGGAATGAGTCCGGGCCCGGAGGGACGTCCAGGTTCTCGATCATGTGCGTCGCGCCAATGCCCATCAGGCGGTCGCCAACATCCATCCGCCCGGGTGGAGCTTGCGGGTCGCGCTTCTTGAGCAGCTCCCCTCCGGACCCCACGAAGCGATTGGTCGCTCCAAAAAAGAACCGATCCTCGAATGACTGGATCTCTGTAGCCATCACCGTCTCCTTAAGTCAGCCGCCGCATCGAATCCTAATGGGATCTCGACCGATCACGCAACTGCGCGCTCGCTCAACAATCGCGAATAGCAGTTGCTAACGCTGGCTCGCGTGACCCGGCGCCGCACTCTCTAGTTGACGTGCCTCACCACGTTCCGAACGCCATGAAGTAGGTCCGGGCCCGCC
>CAZHZI010000077.1:2702-9606 GCA_964536955.1 uncultured Conexibacteraceae bacterium | reverse complement strand
CACTTGAATGGGGTTCAAGAGGTCGCTGGTTCGAATCCAGTCGCCCCGACCACTCACCTGAGCACGAAACGGCCCCTCTCGACGGATCGGGAGGGGCCTCTCATTTGGCAGTTGACCACCAGTTTGACCACCACGCTCAGCCGGTCAGCACCGCGTCGATGCGCTCGGCTGCGCGGGTGAGCATTCCCGGCGTGAGGTGCGCGTAGACGTCCGCCGTGGTGGCGAAGTCCGCGTGGCCCAGGATCCGCGACACGACGCCAAGATCCTCGCCGGCCTCGATGAGCAACGTGGCGAACGCATGGCGCAGATCGTGGAACCGCTGGCGGGGGAGCCCGAGCCGCGCCAGGTGCGCCTGGAGGTAGCGCGTGACGTTGCGACTGTCGAGCGCCGTCCCGATGCTGGTGGTGAAGACCAGGTCGGCATCCTGCCAGCGGCCGCCGGCGGCAAGCCGCTCGGCCAGCTGGCGCCGGCGATGCTCCCGCAGGCTGGCCACCACCGCCGCCGGCAGGCGCATCGTTCGCCTGGCCCGCTCCGTCTTCGGCTCGGCCGGCAGGCGGGTGCCCCGCTGCAGCGTATGACGGACGGTGAGCTCAGCCCGCTCCAGGTCGACGTCGGACCACTGGAGGGCTAGGAGCTCGCCCTGGCGGAGTCCCGTGCCAGCAGCGGCTTTGTACAGCGCCTCGAGGCGATCGCCGGCGACGCCCTCGAGCAGGGCGCGCAGCTGCGGGCCGGTGGGGGGATGGAGCTCGCGCCGGACCACTGCCGGCCGGTCGATCAGGGTGCAGACGTTCCGCGTGGAACGGCCCATCTTCACGGCCCTGCCCAGGGCAATGCGGAGCACCGAGTAGACGTACCGCCGGCTGGTGTCGCTGAGCGGCCCACGGAGGCCCTCGAGACCGGCCAGCATCGCCTGGACATGCTCGGGCTCGAGCCTGGCGAGCGGGATCCGTCCGATGGCTGGGACCAGGTAGCGCTCGACGACGCCGGCGTAGCTCTCCACCGTGGCTGGTCGGCGCGATGGCTTCACCTGGTGCTCGAGCCAATCCTCCAGGAAGGCGCCGACCGTGATGCGCTGGTCGACGGGACGGATCCCGCGCTCCCGCGCCGTCAGAGCGGTCCGGAGTCGGTCGATCGCCTCTCGCTGGGTCCGCGCGTAGATCGACCGCTTCCGACCATCTGAGGCGCGATAGCGAGCCTCCCAGCGGCCGTCGTCGCGCTGCCGGACCATTCCCTCGCCGCTGATGCGCCTAGTCATTGGACCGCTCCTTGCTGAGGTACATGTCGCCTTCGCCGTAGTACGCGGCAACGGCCGCCTCGAGGTCGCGCCAGCCGCCCGTGGCGAGTGCGCGATCGAGGTCCAAGGTTGGCTCGCCCGCCGCGGCGCGCGCGAGATAACGCCTGGCGAATCTGAGGGTGTCCGGTGGGGGGAGGTCGGGGACCGCTCGCCGGAGCTTCACGATCCAGGCTGCCTCGTCCGCCGTGAGAGTCCGCTCTGCCCATCGCCCCAGCTCACCGGACGATCGCAACAGCTCGCCGAGGACCGGCAAGACGGCGGCCGCCTCGTCCGCCGTGGCATCGGCCATCGTCCAAGGCCGACTCGACCGGCGTCGACGCACGCGGCGCACCATCGCCTGCACGGTCTTCACACTCAGGACGCCGGCGCCGAACTGGCGCTCCAGCGCTCGATGAATTCCGGCCGCAGTCGCGGTGTCGTCGGCGGCGAGGTGGTCGAGTGCCTTCTTGATATCGGGATCGGTGCGCCCTCCCCGCGTCGTCTGCGGTTTGACCTCTACATGCCCGCTATTCGCGCCGACAACCGCCGGCTCTGACCCGGGTTTGGCCCTCTTCGCCATTGGACTGTCCTCATTTGGTGCTCTACGGTCCGCAGCATAACACAGCGCACTTGCGCGAACTGCAAGAGAGGAGCACCCGGTTGGAGCGTCTGCTAACAGTCGAGGAGGCCGCCGAGCGGCTGCGGCTCGGCCGATCCATGACCTTCGAGCTGATCGCTTCGCAGCAGCTGCGAAGCATCACGATCGGGCGCGCGCGCAGGGTGCGCGAGATCGACCTGGACGCCTTCATCCAGGAGCGATCGGCCGCAGCCCCAAGCCTCGCCGCCGCCGTCTAGCCGGCCATAGCAAAAGGCCGGCCCGGCATCACCAACCGAGCCGACCCAGGAGCGACGATGACACTGACATCGCCGGCCACCGCGGTCGATCGTAGCACCGCCGAGCCGACCCGGCCCGAGCGCGAGCAGGCGAGCCGCGAGGCCATCGACCTGCTGGTGCGCGCCGCCCAGGTCGTGACACGCCGCGAGCTCGCCGACGCGCTCGGGCTTCGCCTGGGCGCCGACTGGCGGCGCGAGGCCTGGCGCCTCCGCCGCGACGCCTTCATGCACAGATCCGGGCAGCTGCTCGCCGACCAGTCGTGGCGGGCCATCACCGCCAGGCTGCGCACGCAATGGCCACCGGCGCCATGAGCGCCTACGCGCGCCGCCCGCGCCCCACGCCGCGTCCTGCACCCGCAGCAGGTCCGACTAACGGCGCCGATGAGCTGGCACCCTGGCAACCGAACGAGGCCGACGCGCCGAGCCCTGAGTGGCAGGCGGACGGTGACGAATGGGCCAACGCGCTCAAGCGGGCCGAGCTCGGCTTCCCCGAGCCCGAGGACCGCGGCCTGGCTGCCCTCTCGGCGCTCGGCGGGGTGATGTACACCGAGGACTTGCTGCGCCCGGGCCGCATTGTCGTGTGGGCCGGTGAAGAGGGCTCGGGCAAGAGCTACACGGTCAGCGGCGAGCTGGCCATCCGGACCGCAGCCGGTGGTGGGGCGCTGGCCGTCTGGCCGGTACTGCAGACCGGCGCCGTCCTGGTCCTCAGCGAGATGCACCCTGACGACGACTACGACCGCGAGGAGACCGTCCTTGCGTCGCTGGGCCTCACCCGGGCCGCCCTGGCTGGCCGCTACTACCGCCTCAGCCTGATGACGGCCGCCGGCGGGATGCCAGCCCTCGACGACGACGACTGGCGGGCGTGGATCGTGGAGTGGATGCGCGTCCGCGGGGTGTTGCTGCTGATCTTCGACACGGCCAGCAGCGCGACCAAGATCGACCCCTGGGGCGAGGAGATCCGCGCGCTCTTCCGGCGCCTGCGGTTGATGCTGGCGGCGTACCCCGCGCTGGCCATCGTCCTGACGGTCCACCTCAAGAAGCCGCAGGGACGCGGCGAGCGGCGGATCTCCGACGTCATCGGCGAGTGGGGCCGGTGGGCCGACGTGCTGGTCCTCCAGGAGAATGTCGGCAGTTCGCTCACACAGGCGCGCCTCACCATCCGCAAGCGGGTCAGGACCGAGCGTCGCATCGTGGCCACCAAGGCGGGCGGGCTGCTGGTCGACGCAGCTGACGCCGATGCACCGGCCGGGCCGAAGGTGCCGCTCGAGGACGTGCTGGCTGCCATCGCGGCGGCTCCCGGACTCAGCGCCGCGCAGCTTGGCGCGGTGATCGGGGTGACGAAGCGGACGGCGCAGAACTACGCGGAGGCAGCTGAGGCGGCCGGTCTGATCGAGCGCCGCAAGGGCGGACTGCGGGGCGCAATCGGCCTCTTCCCCATCGAGGGACCGGGTAACCGGGAATCACTGGGCAATGAGCGTGCTTTCCCGGTCGAGGCGCAGTTGTCACTCAGTGACCGGGAAACCGGGCAACGGCATATAGAAGATGCCCGGTCCCCGTTGCGCAGTCGTTCGCGCGACGTCGAGGAGTCCGAGGAAGAGCTGCTGGCCCAGGCGGGAGCGCAGCCATGAAGCGCCGCCGGCCCGTCGCGGGCCGGTCACCTGCTCGACCTGCGGAGCGCCAGCGCCGAGTCTCATGGCGCGCCAGCTTCGACGGCGTCGGCCACGCGTACCTGATCGCCGGCGGTCGGGTCACCGCCTGCGACATGCCTGCCATCCGCGAGCGTGACGCGCGGCCGACGCGGGCACGCTGCCCGGGCCTGCGTGGTCGCGGTGGAGGCCGAGCGATGACCACCGGGATAGGGCACACGCGGATTCACTCCTACCGGAAGACCGCGCCCCCCGTTTGTACGTGCCGAAGAGGAATCAGATGACCCGAATGTTGGTGGAGAAAGCCATGACCAACCGCTGCCCGATCGACGGGAACACCCTCACGCGCCCGGCAACCGGCCGGCCGTCCCTGTACTGCTCCGTCGCCTGCCGCCGCGTCGCTGAGGCCGAGCTGCGCCGCCTCGATCGACGCCTGGCGAGCCTGGAGGCCGAGCGCGACAAGGTGAGCCTCGATGGGGCGATGGGCTACGACTACCCGACCGCCGACCAGTATCGGCGGCGCCAGGCCGCCATCGAGACCGCGATCGCCGGCGCGACCGAACGTCAACGGCTGCTCTATGAACAGCTCAGTCCACCCACCGAAGGAGACCCACCATGACCACCCGATACAACAGCAATGGCGAGATCGTGCCGATCGGCCCCTCCGGATCCCGCACCCGAAGGGAGCTCGCACCGTGACCGATGACACCTACGCCGGAGTGGCCGAGATCCGAGCCCTCCGCGAACGTCTCGCGCACCTCGAGGCGATCGCCGCCGCCACCCCGCCGCATGCCGGCCTTGAGAGCGCGGTAAGCGACGCAATGAGCCCGCTACAGCCGCCGAAGGACCCGGCCCGCCGACGGCTCGAAGCCGAGGCCCGCCAGTTCGTCCCGGATCCGGCGAGCGAGGACGCCCTGGCCGCCCGTGACCGGGATCCCGTCGCCTTCGATGCCACGACGGCCGCAATGCACGTCTCCGGGCTTCCGTTGGCGCTCTACAGCCACATGAGGGCCGCTGCCGTGGAGACCGGCAAGTGGACCCCGCCCACCAAGGAAGGAGCATCGAAGTGACCACCCCCGACCTCGGACAGCTTCAGCGCGCCGCCGGCAAGGCGCAGGACGCCCTCAGCGCGGCACAGGACGAACAGACAGCCCTCGTCAAGGCCGCCGCCGACGCCCGGCAGGCCCGCTCTATCGAATGGGCCTGGACCTTCATAGTCGAGTACAACCCGCGCCAGGTGGAGGCCAGCGCCAAGGTGACCGACACCCTGGCCGCCCTCACCGAGGCCGTCATGGTCGACCTGGCCCTTGCCGCCCGGCTCTACCTGGACGTCACCGGGGAGATGGCCTACGCCAACTCGCTCGGCGACGAGCTGGTCAAGGCCCGGGCCATCCTCAAGGCGGCCGGCGAGCTGCCCAGCGTGTACCGGACGGGCCGGGATCCGGTCGGCGACAACGCGCCCTGGCCCCTGACGCACGGGCTGGTGCGCTTCCCGCCGTTCCTCGAGTTCGTCGATGGGGTCTTGACCTCCAGGCGGGCGATCGTGGGCCGCGTCCAGTCGGGCGAGACGCCGGAGATGTTCGAAGGCAAGGCCAGCGCCGCCCTCAGGGAGGAAGCGCTCCGGCGCGAGTGGATCCTGGCGCAGGAGTTCGAGAACCTCCTGGCTATCAAGGTCCAGTGGCCGGACCGATTCGCGCAGCTGACGGCCGAGGAGCAGGCGTCCGTGAACGCCTACGCACGCCAGCGTGAGCTCGTCGGCTTCGATGGCGCGCTGCCGAAGATCGCCGGGGCGAGACTCCGCGCGGCCGAGCCGCCCGCCTTCAAGAGCGATGACGTGGTGCGCGTCCGTCTCTACTCCGACGAGCACGCCCCGAGCCGATGACCCTCCCATCGCACACGGCGGCGGCATTGATTCGCCGTCTGGCAAGCGGCGGCCTTTCTATCGCGGGGGCTGGCGGTCCGCCGTCGGCTCCCGCGCCTTCAGCCGGTGAATACGCCGATCATCCTCCACTGAAAGGAATCCGAGATGGGCGACGCGGCCCTCTACCTGAACGACAAGATCAACCGGGTGCGCTCGCAGCTCGGCGTCCGCAGCCGCCAGCCTCAGGGGACGCTGGTCACCATCAACTGGAACGGCGCGGACGTGATCGACTCGACCGACACGATGGACGTGCTCGCAGTTATCAGTGAGCGAGTCTACGTCCTGGTCGAAGCGACGATCTACATCAACTTCCGCGAGTTCTTCGCGCCAGCGACGGCGGCCAGTTCGGGTGGCGGCTCGACGTCGGGCGCTTCGAGCGCCAGCTCGAGCGATAACACCGACTTGCAGGTGACGTTGGCGCAATGTCCGTTTCACGGCGGGCATGCGCACTTCGAGAGCATCGCCGTGCACCAGCACGGCATCGCGCACACCCACTCGACCCCGGCCCACGGGCATGGGCTGACGTTCGGCGTGGAAAAGGAGAGCCTCCCGGCTTCGCATGACGTGAATCTCGGCATCTACCGCCTGGATGGGACGACCTGGACCCTCGTCGTGAGTATCAGCGGTCTGACCGACGACCAGGAAAGCCTCGTCGTCTCGCAATGGGTCGACGGGCCCGGCGTGTGGCGCTTCAGTCTTCAGAGCGCCGCGGGGCAGCCGAACAATGGCCGCCTCGGAGTGGACCTGGCTGGCCAGGCGGTCGGCGCCATCCGGTCGGCATGAGCTGGGACGAAACGACCGAGTTCGGGCGCGCTCAGATCGAGGCCGATCGGCAACGGGATGCCGCCCACGCCCGCGGTCTGGAGTACCGTCGCCGAATGGAGGCTGAGGCCGCCGAGACGGCGCACTTCGTGGAGATCGCTCGGGCCGTCGCGCCCGACTGGCGCTGGCGGCTCACCGTGGGCGGCACGCATGGCCGGCTCCGCGGCTCAGGCAAGCAGGACTGGGACAGCGGCGACCGCGTCGTGACCATCTACCGCGACGGGATTGGGGGCGAGCAGTATCCGCTCCACCGGCTCGAGGCGACGCTGTTGCACGAGCTAGCCCACCTGCTCATCAACCAACCTGGCTTCGGGTGGGAGGACGAGATCGAAGCCGATGCGCTGGGCG
>CAZHZI010000077.1:0-2602 GCA_964536955.1 uncultured Conexibacteraceae bacterium | reverse complement strand
ATCAACCAACCTGGCTTCGGGTGGGAGGACGAGATCGAAGCCGATGCGCTGGGCGCTGCCATCGCGCGAGAGGTGGCCGGGATGCTCGTCTCACCGCTTCAGGACGTCCTCGACGCCCTGGGCGAGCGAGGAGGCTTTCCTGATCGCCGGGCAGCGGCAGCGGCTCTACACCTGCGCTCGGGAGACCCCGCGAAGGATCCTGCCCCCGGCTGACAGGCGCGCGGTGGGCATACCGCGCGTCGTGAGGCATACCCCGCATCGGGGGACATGAGCCGCATCGTGCGACGTTCCCGCGCGAACGGTGTAAATCGCTCCGCGCTGCTGGCCGGGCCGGGTGTAGGCTGCTCCTGCCGGATCAGCGGCAACTTTCTTTGGCCGTCGTCCCGCTGATCCGGGCCGGCGGCCATCACCTTTGGAGGTACACCCGTGACCACAGCGACCCCTACCCGGACGATGCGCGACGTCCTGCTCGAGCGGATGGAGGCTGATCGCTCGGGGAACCCTCCCCATGCCTCGGTCGAGTTCGACGATGGCATCGGCGCCATGGTCTACGCCGCGACCCGGCCCTGGCGGCATGAGGACGAGGATGAGCTGCGCGCCTCCGAGTTGCGCTGGATCCAGGAGGTCGAGCATGAAGCCGACGAGGCGGCCCGAGAGGCGGCGATCGACGCTGCCGTGGCCGTCCTGGAGGCCGGTCTACGACGCCTGGCAAACCCCGACGATCCGACCGTGCCGGCGCACCTGCTCGAGCAAGGGCCGGACGAGCTGCGCGATGACGTGGCGCTGGTGACTTCGGCCTAAGATCGCGGGGGGCGGCCGAACGGCGACGGCCGCGGCGATCGGTAGCGTGCAGGCGACCCCGGCCTTCCCACACTCGATGCCCGCGCCTATGCTTGCCCGGCGTGGGCTGAGAGGGAGGGAATCATGGCCAGCCAGGAACCGCATCCTCAATGGAATGCCGAGCCTCGCAAGTCGAACGTCAACTGGGGCCTGCTGCTGCTGATTGTCGGCGGGATCGTCGTCGTCGGCTACATCGTGTCGGAGCAGCAGGCCGCATCGGGCCCTTCGAATGGCGGAAACGGCGGCGGTGGCCAGCACCAGGCGCCCGTCACGATCAGCGGCTCGGGCATCGAGACGTCACGCAAGTTCCACCTGAACGGCGGCGACTACCTGGTGCGCTGGACGGCCACCCCGGACACCGACCACGGTTGCTATCACGGCGCCACCCTCGAATCGACGGACGTGAGCGTGTTCGAGACGCTGGCCAGCGAGCTGCTCGATGACGGCACGCCGAAGTCGGGGTCGACGTACCTGTACCAGGTCGAGGACGCGAACTACTACGTCGATGCCAGCTCCGGTTGTGACTGGAGCTTCACCTTCACCCAGCAATAGGGGAGATGCCCGCCCCTACACAATCCGACGAAGGAGGGAACGCTCGTGCAACACGACTGGCGGTTTGTGGGTTCGACGATGGGGAGCAGTGGCGACAGTGCTGGCGTGGGCCTGGTCGCCGCAATCTGCGCCCGATGCGGAGTGGTCCGCAGTGAGGTGATCGCGCCGCGGAGGGAGCAGCAGCTCGACCTCTCCGGCGAGTGCGGCGCGGAGGGGCCGAAGGCTGCCGCGTCCGATGAGTGAAGTCGCATGGGTCCGGCATGTCAGGACTGGCGACCACCATCGGATCGAGCGTGAGCCGGCTGGCACCGTGACCCGCGCCAGCTCGGCGTGGCGGATCCCGCCGGACGGGTCGATGACCGGGCCGCCGACGAATCTCCCGGATGATCCGGAGGCAGTCGGGGCGATCAACGCGCATCCGGAGGACTACGAAGAGGTCCCGCTAACGCTGCTGTACCAGGCACCGCGGCGGAGCTAGCACCTCCGTCGGGCGTATCTCTGCTCGTGCCCTTAGCGCGTGGATTCCGGGGCTACGGGCAGGACCCGGCCGTGGAGCTGGCCGGCCTGATCGCATGGGGCGGCCCGGTCCTAACCGCCGGGTCGCCCCGCCCCTAGACTGCCGGCGTGACGGAATCGGTCTGGCTCGTTCTGGCCGGCGGCCTGGTCGGCCTCGTCTCCGGCCTCGTGCCCCTGGTCCTGCAGCATCGCTGGGATGGCGAGGCGAGACGTCGAGTAGCTGACCGCACCGCTCTCGAGGCGGCGGTGAAGAAGCTGATGGCCTGGCAGGACCTCGCAGTCAAGTCACTCGGGAGCGGGGAGATCGGCGAGGCCCAGCAGCGCCTGCGGGAGCTCGACGCGCTGTGGGAGGCCGACTTCGACCTGATCCCGGATCAGGTCGCGACCCGCGAGATCCTCGCCCTGTCGCGGGATATCTTCTTCTTCGGCGGCAAGGGAGCGCCTGATGCGATGGGACGCATGAACCGCCTGATCGAGCTCCAAGATCGGGCCATCCTGTCGGCGCAGCAGAAGCGGCGCGAGCTCGCCTAGTTTGACCACCACTTTGACCACCTACGCCCCGCGCAATGGTGGTCAACGACGGACGCCAGCGGACGACGAATGAGCACGAATCCGCTACCCTGAGCACGGTCAGGCTGAAATGGGGTTCAAGAGGTCGCTGGTTCGAATCCAGTCGCCCCGACCATGAATCTGA
>CAZHZI010000076.1:0-9711 GCA_964536955.1 uncultured Conexibacteraceae bacterium | reverse complement strand
TTCACGCGAAAGCAGTAGCTACGTCGACGAGAGCGACATTCCGATTGGGATCGCCTGCGGGATACTGGACGGGCGAAGGCTTGGGAGGCGACGTCGTCAGCCGCGGAAGCACCGCTCTGCGCGACGTATGCACGAGGCTCGATTGGGCGGCTACACGAGGTAGGGTGACTCGATGGCGACGACAGCACCTGGCGGCGGCGCGGATAGGTCGGTCGCGGACGAGCTCCGCAGGCTCGGTGTGAAAGGTGTCCTCGTGCAGATGGCCGAGCGCGGCCAGCTCCTCGCCGTGAAGTGCGAGATGCCGCAGTGCTACCACCACAAGGGGCGCGCCGCGTTCGATGAGATCACGACGCCACGCAAGAAGTGGGCGCCCTCGCCCGACCACTACCCGACCCTTAAGTCGGACGGCGGGCATCTCCGCTCCGAGAACGTTCGACTTGCCCACATCTACTGCAACAAGCGGGACTATGAATGGCGGAAGCAGATCCGGACGCTGCTCGCGAAAGGCAAGTCCCTCGCCGAGATCGCCGAGACCCTGAACAGAAAGCGTGTCCCGCCGGCCCACGGTACGAACCGATGGACAGCCGCGATGGTGCGCAAAGCCTACGTGTCCTAGACCGGCCTAGAAACACTGCTGCTTCGCGCGAGAAGCAGAAGCTGCGGCTAACGCTCCTGCCGATCGTGCAGAGCCGGAAGTCTGCGATGTGCAGGTTGATCCGTTACTGAACTGATTGGTGGAGATCACGGCGGCGAATCCTAAAGAGCGGCCCCCTGCCGCGCCCCTTGGCTCAGCCGGGGCCGCGGCCCCCGAGAGCCGGCTCGCCCGAGAAAGCGATGGTGGCGGCGGCGAGGCGGTGGCTCTCCAGCCTGTCGCGCTGCGACGCGGCCAGCTCCGCCAGGGCGGTGAAGTCGAAACCGGGCACCGGCTCGTCGAACGTGTGCGCCAGGGCGCGCCACATCTCCATCTTGCCCGCGATGCCGATCGAAAGACCCTCCAGCTCGACCAGGCGGCTGAGTGGGGAGTAGCCGCGCAGCTGTCCGTTCAGCTTGAGCCGGCCCACCTTCTCCATCAGCCACGCCCCAGCCGGCTTCACCTTGCTCTCCTCGATGTCGAGCTGGCGCATCAGCCGGCGAAGGGTTTCCCTCTCGGCCTCGATCTCCCCGTGGAGCTCGTCGAGGAGACGACCCAGCTCGCCGCCTTGATTGCTCGAGCGCAGCCGCCGCACGAGCTCGACGCCGACCATCGCGCCAGCCAGGTGGTCGTTCAGATAAATGGATAGGAAGCGATCCTGCATGGGTTCCGGCCCAACGGCCTTGCCGCCTTCTCGTACCCGCGCCGGCACTCGGCAAAACGAGTTCTGCGGTCAGGGGGCCGGGTCGCCGGCCTTGGTGGTGAGAATCGAAGCGGTGCCGCCCGAGAGGGCGCGGCGGACCAGGCTCGGGGCGAGGATGCGCAGGACCGCCGTGAGCGCGTAGGGGCGGGGGACGTAGCGCTCGGCCTTGCCGCGCAGTCCGGTGTCGACGATCGCCTCGGCGACCTTCTCCGGCTTGGAGACGATCCAGCGGGTCAGCGCTTTCTCGCGCAGCTCGGTCGCCGGAAAACCCTCTGTGGCGATGAAGCCCGGCAGGACCAGGCCTACATGGACGCGGTTCGGTCGCTCCTCCGAGTAGAGGGAATCCGACCAGCCGACCATGGCGAACTTGCTGGCCGAGTAGGCGCCGGTGCCGGGGCGGGAGACGCGGCCGGCCGTGCTGGCGACGTTGACGATCGCGCTGGGGGCGGCTGCCCGCAGCAGCGGCAACAGCGCCTCGGTGAGGCGGACGGCGGCGTCGAAGTTCAGCTCCATATGGCGGCGAACGTTGGCGTAGCCACCCTCGGCAAAGGTCGCGCGCCAGGTGGCGCCAGCGTTGTTGACCAGCAGCGTGAGGCGGGTATGGCGCTTGGCGACGTGGGCGCGAATCCGCTCGGGCGCCTCCGCATCGGTGAGGTCGACCGCGAGATAGGTGGCGTGGCAGGGCAACGACTCGGCAAGGGCGCGGAGGCGCTCCTCGCGACGGGCGACCAGGATCAGCTCGGTGTCGGGCTCGCCGGCGAGCCGCCTTGCGGTCGCCTCGCCGATTCCACTCGACGCTCCGGTGATCAGCGCTGTCCCGCCCATCGCCGGAAAGCTATCCGACCGGCGCGGTGCGACGGACTTGCAAGGATTGCCGGAATGGCCGCCTCGACCGGGACGCCGGTGTCACGACTGACAGCCGTCATGCGCGAGGGCGAGCGGGTGACGCCGCTGGAGCTGTTCTTCGACCTCGTCTTCGTGCTGGCGATCACCCAGTGCACGGCGCTGATGTCGCACCACCCCACCTGGTCTGGTCTGGCCCAGGGACTGCTGGTGCTGGGCGTGGTCTGGTGGTCGTGGGTCGGCTACGCCTGGCTGACCAGCGTCATCGACCCCGAGGAGGGCGCGGTGCGGCTGGTGATCTTCGCCGCGATGGCGGGGCTGCTGGTCGTCGGCCTCTGCATTCCCCAGGCCTTCGATGAGCTTGCCCTCGCCTTTGCCCTTTCCTACGGCTTCGTCCGAGCCGCCCACATCGCCCTGTTCATGCTCGCCAGCCCCGACGACGACGCGCTGCGCCACTCGGTGCTCGGCCTGGCCGCCAGCACCGCGGTCGGTGTCGGCCTGCTGGTCGCGGCCTCCTTCCTCGACGGCCTGGCGCAGGGGTCGCTGTGGGCACTCGCCCTCTTCCTGGACATGGCCGGCCCCTACCTGATCGGCACCCAGGGGTGGAAGCTGTCCCCCAACCACTTCGCCGAGCGCCATGGGTTGATAGTGATCATCGCCCTCGGCGAGTCGATCGTCGCGATCGGCTTCGGCGCTGCGGGCGTCCTCGACGCCGGGATCGTCACCGCGGCCGTGCTCGGCGTCGCCCTGACCGCCGCGATGTGGTGGGTCTACTTCGACGTGGTGGCACTGGTCGCCGAACGCCGCCTGGTCGACGCGGAGGAGGGACAGGTGCAGAACGCGATGGCGCGCGACTCGTACTCCTACCTGCACCTGCCGATGATCGCCGGGATCGTTCTCGTCGCCCTCGGCATGAAGAAAACGATCGGACACGTCGGCGACCACCTCACCGCCGAGATAGCCTTCGCCCTGCTGGGTGGGCTGGCCATCTACCTGTTGGGACACGTCGCCTTCCGCTACCGGCACGTGCACACGATCAACCGCCAGCGCCTCCTGCTTGCGGTCGTGCTCTTCGCCCTGGTCCCGGTGGCGGTTGAGCTGCCCGCGCTGGTCAGCCTGGCGATCGTCAACGCGCTGATCTGGTCGATGATCGTCTACGAGACGCACAACTACGGAGAAGGGCGCCAGCGGGTGCGCCGCCCGGAGACCGTCGAGCAGGCCTCCACCTAGACTGCCAGGAGCCGTGATGGAGACGCCTGAGCTTCTCGACAAGCTGCTGCACAGCGCCGCGCCCTCGGGCTACGAAGGGCCGGCAGCCGAGGTGTGGCGCGAAGCGGCTTCCTTCGCGGAGATCTCCGCCGACGGGCTCGGCTCGTCGATCGCCCGGATCGGCGAGGGGGCGCCGCTGCTGGCCGTCGTCGGCCACATCGACGAGATCGGCCTGGTGGTCACCCACATCGACGAGAAGGGCTTTCTCTACTTCGCGACCGTGGGCGGCTGGGACCCGCAGATCCTGGTCGGCCAGCGGGTCGAGCTGCGCGGCAGGGACGGCCTGGTGCCGGGCGTGGTCGGCCGCAAGCCGATCCATCTGCTCGACCCCGACCAGCGCAAAAAGGTGGTGGAGCTGAAAGGCCTGCACATCGACGTCGGCGCCGGCGACCGCGAGGAGGCGGCCGAGCTGGTGGGGATCGGCGACCCCGTGGTGATCGCCGCCGAGCCGGTTCGCCTGCTCGGCGACCGCCTGGTTTCCCGCGCGATGGACAACCGGCTCGGCGCTTACGTCGCCCTGGAGGCGCTGCGCCGCTGTCACGAGCGTGGTGGCGTCACCGGAAGCTTTGCGGCGATCGCCGCCGTGCAGGAGGAGATCGGCCTGTTCGGCGCCCGCACTTCGGCGTTCGAGGTACGGCCGGACATCGCGATCGCGGTCGACGTGACCCATGCCACCGACGCCCCCGGCATAGACGAGAAGGAGGTCGGCAGCCACCCGCTCGGCTCCGGCCCCGCGATCGGCCGAGGGTCGACACTCTCGCCAAAGGTCTTCGAGCTGCTGGTCGAGGCAGCGGAGGAGGCTGGGATAGAGCACACGGTCGGGGCCAGCGGCCACGGCACCAGCACCGATGCCGACGCGATCCAGATCTCCCGATCCGGGATTCCCACCGGCCTCGTCTCCATTCCCCTCCGCTACATGCACTCGCCGGTCGAGATGGTCGACCTCGCCGACGTCGAGGCGACCATCGAGCTGATCGCCGCCTTCGCCTCTCGGCTGGCGGCCGACGTCGACCTCAGTCGCTAGCTGATTGTGTCGTCTACGCGGTAGGTGTCGCGGCCGCCGGCCTTGGCGGCGTACAGGGCCGCGTCGGCGCGGGCGATGAGGTCGTCGGTGTTGACCTTGTCCGCCTGGGAGACGGCGACGCCGATGCTGACCGTCACCTCCACGCCAACCGGCCGGCGCTCGCGCACGGCGACACGCAGGCGTTCGGCGATCTCTACCGCGTCCTCCCGGCTGGCGCCGGGCAGGACGACGAGGATCTCCTCTCCCCCGACCCGGTAGATCGAGTCGCCGGCACGCAGGGTGGCGCGCATCACGTAGGCGACGTCCTGAAGGACGGCGTCGCCGGCGGCGTGGCCCATCTGGTCGTTGACCCGCTTGAAGTGGTCGAGGTCGCAGAGCAGCAGCGCGTGGGAGAGGCCCTCGGCCTCGTTCGAGGGCTGGCCGTCCAGCTCGGCGAGGCGTTGCTCCAGGGCGTTGCGGTTGAAGAGGCCGGTGAGCGGATCGAGAGTCGAACGGCGACGGTGGGCCCGGTCGGACTCGACCAGGGCGCCGGAGAGGATGACGGTGCAGAGGATCAGCGCTGCCGCAGCGACCAGGGCTTGGCTGTTGTCGGCTGCCCCGGCTGGGTCGACGGCAACCGCGCTGAGCAGGAAGAGGGCGAGGATGTAGGACGTGCCGACGACGATGCCCCACGGCTCGAAGCGCACGCCGAGGGTGACGGCGGGGAGCGCGAACCACATCGCCACGGGGCTGGTCGGGCCGCCGGTCGCGGTCACCGCGAAGGCGAGCAGCAGAGGCAGGGTGCCCCAGGCCCCGGCGATCCAGATCTGCGGGTGCTTGCTCTTGCGCATGAAGCGGTCGGCGACGACGAAGCCGAAGAACCCGACGGCAAGCGGCGCCATCCATCCCCAGCCCACCTGTGGACCGACCGCGGCCAGGGCCATGGCGAGGATCGCGAAGCAGGCCGTGCGATAGCGGCGCACTCGCATCTCCATGTCCAAGAGGCGCTCGCGACGGGCCTCCTCGTGGATGGCCGCGAGGGACTCCATCGAGTTTTCGGGGTTCTGCCCGATCCCCCCCGGCATGGCCTGGAGTGTGCTCGCTGTCGACGACACAATGGATTCATCGGCTTTTCGCCGGTAGGGACTTAAATCGTGACTTGTGTCATCGGGCATTTAGTCGACGATTTGTAGCTCTTTGGGAAGACGGCTGAGATTGCGGTGCCCATTCTCGGTTACGACCACCAGATCTTCGATTCGCACACCGAGCCGTCCGGGCAGGTAGATCCCCGGCTCGATCGTCACCACCTCGCCCGCCTCGAGCGTGTCTTCGGATCGGTGTGAAACACGGGGCGCCTCATGGACCTCGAGGCCTACGCCGTGCCCCAGCCCGTGGCCGAAGCGCTCGCCGTGCCCGGCCTCCTCGATGAGTGTGCGGGCGACGGCATCGACCGCCTCGCCGCCGGCGCCGGCGGTGACCGCGTCAAGCGCCGCCGCCTGCGCCTCGCGCACGGTCTCATAGACGGCGCGCGCCTCGTCGCCGGGCTCTCCCGTGGCGAAGGTGCGAGTGCCGTCGGAGCAGTAGCCGTCCAGCCTGGCCCCCATGTCGAAGACCACCAACTCGCCCCGCTCGATCTCTCGCTCGCCGGGCTCGGCGTGCGGGAGGGCGCCGTTGGGGCCGGCAGCGACGATCGCGGGGAAGGAGGGATCGGCGCCCAGCTCGCGAATCCGCGTTTCCGCGGCGCGCGCGACCTCGCGCTCGGTGCGGCCGGCCATGCCGCGCTCCAGGCTCCAGCGCCAGACGCCGTCAGCCAGCTCGGCGGCGGCGGCGATCGAGGCCAGCTCGCCGGCGTCCTTCACCCGCCGCAGCTTCTCGACCGTGCCGCCGGCCGCGACCAGCTCGACTCCATCGGGGAGCACCTCCCCCAGCCGCTCGCGGGTCCGAACCGACATCTGGTCGTCCTCGAAGCCGACCCGCCCGGAGAGGCGCTCGGCGATCCCTCCCAGCCAGTCGCCCTCGACGGTCACGACCTCCCAGCCCTCGGCCTCCTCGGCGGCGCGCTCGGTGTAGCGAAAGTCGGTGAGCAAGAGGCGGGCGTCCGGCCCGCAGACGCAGGCTCCGTTGGTGCCGGTGAAGCCGGTCAGGTAGCTGACGTTGACCAGGTTCGTGACCAGCATCCGGTCGAGCTCGCGCTCGGCCAGGAGGCCGTCGAGGCGACCACCCCGCCCAGGCATCAGTCCTCCAGAGTGCCCAGTTCCCGGGCCAGGGCGTCCAGGGCGTCCCGATAGCCGTCGAGCCCCTTGCCGGAGATCTTGGCCAGCACCATGCCGTCGAAAACCGATTCCCGGCGCCAGGCCTCGCGGGACTCGACGTCGGAGAGATGAACCTCGACCGCGGGCAGGCCGGCTACGTCGAGCGCGTCGGCTATCGCCCGGCTGTAGTGAGTCCAGGCGCCGGCGTTGACCAACGCTGCGTCGGCCGCCTCCGGCAGCCGGTGCAGGTACTCGACGAACTCGCCCTCTGAGTTGGTCTGGAAGAAGAGCGTCTCCAGGCCCACCTCGTGCGCCCAGGCTTTGATCTTCATCTCCAGCTCATTGAGAGAGAGGCCGCCGTAGACCTCGGGGTCCCGCTTGTCCAGCACATCGAAGTTGACCCCGTGCAGCACGGCGACGCGGTTGTGGGCGGTTGTCATCTGTGCAGTTCCTCCACCGCCCGGCGAACCCTATCCGGGTCGACGACCTGCCCCGTCCGTGGGATGCCGGGCTCGGCGAGCAGGACGAAGCCGACGCCCGCGGCGGTCCGCTTCTTGTCGCGCTGCAGCGCATCGAGAACCGCCTCGACCTCGATCGCGGGGTCGAGCTCGACCGGCAGCTCGTGACGAACGAGGATCGCTTCGACCTCGTCGCGGAGCGCGGAGGCGCCGGAGAGGCGCAGCGCCGCCAGCAAGCCGAGCCCGACCGCCTCGCCGTGGCGATAGCGGCCGTAACCGCCCGCCGCCTCGATCGCGTGGCCGACGGTGTGCCCCAGGTTGAGCGCGGCGCGCAGGCCGCTGTCGCGCTCGTCGGCGGCGACCACCTCGCACTTGTAGCGGGCGCAGGCGAAGACGACGTCGTCGAGAGCGAGGGGGGCGAGCGACTCGATAGTTCGCACCCGCTCCCATAGATCGCCGCCGGCAAGCAACCCGGTCTTCAACACCTCGACGAAGCCGGCGGCCAGCTCCTCGCTCGGCAGAGTCTCCAGCGCGCCGGTGTCGGCGATCACCGCCGCGGGCAGGTGGTAGGCGCCGGCATAGTTCTTGCCCTCCGGCAGGTCGACGCCGGTCTTGCCGCCGTAGGCGGAGTCGACCTGGCCGACGAGCGTCGTCGGAGCCTGAACGACCGGAACGCCGCGCTGGTAGGTGTGCGCGCAGAAGCCCCCGAGGTCGCCGACGACTCCGCCACCGAGGGCGACGAGGTGATCCTCGCGCGTCATCCCGGCGCGGGCCAGCTCGCGCAGAACCCGCTCGGCCTCCGCCATCGTCTTTGCCCCCTCCCCCGGCTCGGTCTCCACCCAGGCGACAGGCGGCGCGACGCGGTCGGAATAGAGCGCGGCGACGGCGGTGTCCGTGACGCAGAAGCGGCGGCCGGGCAAGGGCCACCAATCTGCATCCAGCAGCCCGCGGCCGATATAGACGGGGTACTCGCCGGATGGGCTGGACGCCCACAGCATGCGGACTCCATCGGGCAGGTCGGCAAGCGCCTGGATCGAGGCGATGGCGCGGCCAAGCGTGCCGCGGTCGCCGGGGGGGACGATCGCGTCGGCGAGCCGCTCGTAGAGAGGCTGCCGCTCGGCCAGCAGCCGAGTGACGTCCTCGGCGTTGCGGGCGAGCGGGCGGTCGCTGCCGGCGATCCGTCGCCAGGCCTCCTCGACATCCACCTGCAGCCAGACGACGATGTGGGGGCCAAGGGCATCGCGGATCCGCTCGGAGAGGACGCTGCCGCCGCCGAGCGCGATCGCCCCGCCGTCGGCCTCCTCCAGCAGCGAGCCGACCACCTCAGCTTCGCGAGCCCGAAACGCATCCTCACCGTTGCGCTCGAAGGCCTCGGCGATCGGAATTCCCAGCTCCTTCTCCATCAAGTCGTCGACCTCGGTCGTCTGCAGACCGGCCCGCCGCGCAGCGGCAAGGGCGGCCGTCTTGCCCGCGCCCATGAAGCCGATGAAGACCAGGGAGGCGGCCATTATTTGAAGTCGATGCGCTTCCTGTACGCGTCCACCGCCGCCAGCACGTCGTCGATGTGATCGCCGCCGAACTTCTCCCGGTAGCAGCGGGCCAGGGTGAGGCAGACCATCGCCTCGGCGACGACCGCGGCGGCCGGCACCACGGTCGAGTCCGTGCGCTCGCGCAGGGCCCCCGCCGGCTCCTTCGTCTCGGTGTCGACCGAGCGCAGCGGCTTGGTCAGCGTGGAGATCGGCTTGATCGCCGCCCGCACCGAGAGCGGCTGTCCGTTCGTCATCCCGCCCTCGAGACCGCCGGCGTGGTTCGTCTCGCGGTAGTAGCCGCGCTCCTGCGACCAGAAGATCTCGTCATGTGCCTCGGAGCCCGGCCGGCCGGCGACCTCCCACGCCTCGCCGATCGAGACGCCCTTCACCGACTGGATCGACGCGACCGCGCCCGCCAACCGCCCGTCGAGGCGGTCCTCCCAGGAGATGTGGGATCCCAGCCCGGGGACGAGCCCGAAGGCGCGCACCTCGAAGCTCCCCCCGAGGCTCTCGTTGGCCTTGCGCAGGCGGTTGATCTCATCGACCATCGCGGCGCTCGCCTCGGGGTCAAGGCAGCGGACCGGATCCTCGTCGACCCCCGCGAAGTCGTCGGGGCCGAGGTCGGGGCGCTCGGCCGCCCTCACCGAGGCGATCTGGATCACGTGGCTGTGAACGCTGACCCCCAGCGTCGTGAGGAAGCTCCGAGCAAGCGAGCCGGCCGCGACGCGGGCGGCGGTCTCCCGGGCGCTCGCCCGCTCCAGCACGTTGCGAATGTCGGTGTGGCCGTACTTCTGAGCGCCGACCAGATCCGCGTGGCCGGGCCGCGGCAGGTGGACCTCGTCGACCTC
This sequence comes from uncultured Conexibacteraceae bacterium, assembly GCA_964536955.1. Taxonomy (GTDB): domain Bacteria; phylum Actinomycetota; class Thermoleophilia; order Solirubrobacterales; family 70-9; genus CAZHZI01. The sequence goes on along the minus strand of CAZHZI010000076.1, from coordinate 175 downwards.
GGCGTCGACCGGCCAGGGATTCATCCGCTCCTCCCAGTTGGCGTAGTCGCGATTGGCGACGAGGACGGCGATCGGGCTGCCCAGGGTGCGGCCGTGACGCGCTCCGGAGCGGATTTCGACCGTGTCGGTCTCGATCCGCATCCGCCCGCCGCGGCCGTGGCCGAGCTGGCGGCGC
>CAZHZI010000075.1:0-9724 GCA_964536955.1 uncultured Conexibacteraceae bacterium | reverse complement strand
GATCGGCGGCCGCCGCGCCCTCGCCCGCTGGTGCGAGCGCCGGGCTGACCGCGACGCCGCCGTCGACCCGACCGAGCGAGCCTGGTGGCAGGAGGTGACGGGGGCGCTGATCGCGCGGGGCTAAGCTCTCAGGAGTCGTGCAGACACGCGCCGGAGCGACGTTCAGGCGGCCCGTTCGTAGATCAGCACGGCGACGCCCTCACCGACGACCTTCGACTCCCTGAGCCGCAGGTTGCGTCGCTCGGGCTTCTCCTCGAAGATTTTCTTGCCGGTCCCGAGGATCACGGGAAAGACCATCAGGTTGATCTGGTCGACGAGGTCGTTCTCGATCAGCTCCTGGACGAGCTGGTGGCTGCCCGGCACCTGCAGCTCACCGTCGAACCCCTCCTTGAGCTTGCGTACCTCGGCCGTCGCGTCGCCGCCATCGAGGACCGTCGTGTTGTTCCATTCCGGGTCTCCAAGCGTCGTCGAGACGACGAACTTCGGCATCGAGTTGAATTTGTCGGCGAACTCGCCCTCACGCTGCGGCCAGGCGCCGGCGAAGCTCTCATAGGTTCGCCGGCCGATCAGCAGAGCGTCGGCCTGCCTCGTCTCGTCCAACTTGAACTGGTTTCCATCGTCACCACGCTCGAACTCGAAGGTCCAGCCTGGGTACTTGAACCCCGGCTCGCCTCCCGGCGCCTCCATCACGCCGTCGAGCGACACAAACTCCGTCACGACTATCCGTGCTGCCATCTCGGTCTCTCCTTCGCTGGGTGTCTGAACCCGTGCGGTCACATAAGCCGTACAACCGTACGGGAGGGCGACCTACGCCCCACGACCGGGATTCCGTCGGGGCGGTCTTCCTGCTTGTGGATCTGGGGGGAGCGCCGTCGAGGCGAGTGGACGCGGGTTTCAAACCCGCGTGTTCGGGTAGCGGGATGGCAAACCCTCGGCAAGGCAACCCCCGCCAGAGGGATCGAGCGCCAAGTAGGCCCAGGAAGGTGTCTCATGAACCGACCAAGGTTTGCAGTGGCGGCGACCATGACCACACTAGTGCTTGCGTTCGGCATGGCCGCCTGCGGAGATGACGACGACGAGGGCGCCGGAGGTGGCGGCGGCGCGGAGAAACTCGATCTGGTGATCGGCAACCTGGTTCCGCTTACCGGCGATCTCTCCCCTTACGGTCCGGCCGGCCAGAAGGCCGGCGAGCTGGCGGTACAGCAGATCGACGCGGCGATCCAGAAAGCCAGCGTCGACCACACCGTGGAGCTGGCGACGGAGGATGGCGCCTCCGACGACCAAAGCGGCGTTCAGGCGGCGCGGAAACTGATCACCGACGGGGCGACCTGCATATCGGGCGACTACGCCTCGACCGCGACGGTTTCCGTCGCGCGCTCGGTGACGATTCCCGAGGGCGTGATGCTGATCTCGCCGGCCTCCACCGCGGACGCCCTCTCGGACCTCGAGGACGACGGCCTTTTCGCCCGCACGGCCCCGCCAGACGGCCTGCAGGGCAAAGCGCTGGCCGACCGCATGGAGCAGGAGCTAAACAGCCTGCAGGGCAAGACCATCAACATCGGCGCCCGCAACGATCTCTACGGCACGGGTTTCGCCGACTCACTTGAAGCCGAATTGGAGGAGCGCGGCGCCACGGTCGGGGAGAAAGTCGTCTACGACCCCGAACAGCCCAGCTACAACTCCGAGGCCGCGCAGCTGACGTCGGGCAACCCTGACAACTTCGTGATCATCGACTTCCCGGAAACTTTCGCCAAAGTGGGGCCCGCACTGACCCGGACCGGCAACTGGGAGCCGACGAGCACGTTCATCACCGACGGCCTCAGCTCGACCGACCTGACCGAGCTGCTCGGCCCCGAGGGGACCGAAGGGATGCTCGGCACGGCGCCGGGAGCCTTCTCCGGCGGCGCCCCGGACGCCTTCGACGGGCTCTTCAGGAAAGCCCCCGGGGCGGCCCGCAACCTGTTCGACGCGCCCACCTTCGACGACGTGATCCTCTGCTACCTGGCCGCCGTAGCGGCTGGGTCGAGCGACGGCAAAGCGATCGCCGACGCGATCGTCGACGTCACCGGACCCGGTGGGGCGAAGTACACCTTCGAGCAGCTGCCGCAGGCGATCGAAGCGTTGCAGAATGGACAGGACATCGACTACGACGGCGCGTCGGGCCCGATCGACTGGGACGAGAACGGCGACCTCAGCCGCTACATCTACGACATCTCGGAATTCAAAGGTGACCAGCTCGTCAAACTCGACACGGTGGAGGTGAGGTCGGACTAGGCTGCGCCCTCGTCGATCCTTGCGGTGCCACCAAGGTAGAGGTCGGCCACCTCGGCGTTCTCGAGCAGCTCTCGGCCGAGGCCGCGAAAGCGGTTCCGACCGAGATCCAGCACGTAGCCGAGGTCCGACATCGCCAGGGCCCGGCGCGCGTTCTGCTCGACCATCACCACGGTGACGCCGGTCTCGTTGATCTCGCGCACCTTCGCGAAGACCGTATCGACGAAGGCGGGCGCCAGGCCGGCGGAGGGCTCGTCGAGCAGCAGCACCCGTGGCTCCGGCATCAACGCCCGAGCCATCGCCAGCAGCTGTCGCTCGCCACCGCTCATGGTCCCGGCCGTCTGCCGGCGCCGCTCGCCCAAGCGCGGGAAGAGGTCGTACATCTCGGCGATCCTGGTCCGCGTGCGGGTGCGCTCGAGCGAGCCAAGCTCGAGGTTCTCCTCGGCGCTGAGGCTGGGGAAGACGTTGTCGAGCTGCGGCACGTAGCTCATCCCGCGCCTGGCGATCGCGTGCGGCTCGAGCCCGGTCAGCTCGTCTCCACGCAGGACCACCCGGCCCTGGCGCGGTCGCAGCAGGCCGAAGATGGTTTTGATCAGGGTCGACTTGCCGGCGCCGTTGGGGCCGACGACGGTGGCGATCTCGCCCTCGCGGACAGCGATTGAGACGCCGTTGAGGATGTCGACCTCCGGCACGTATCCGGCGACCAGATCCTCGGTGAGGAGCACCGGGACGTCGCCCTTCACGCGGTTCCTCCGAGGTAGGCGTCGAGGACGGCCGGGTCCTCGCGCACCTGGTGCGGCACCCCCTCGGCGATCACCCTGCCCTCCGCCATCACGATCACCCGATCGGAGTGGTTCATCACCACCTCCATGTCGTGCTCGACGAAGAGGAAGGTCATCCCCTGCTCGCGACGCAGCCGTTGCATGTGGTCGAGCAGGCGACGGCCGAGGGTGGGGTTGATGCCCGCCATCGGCTCGTCGAGCAGCAGCAGCCGCGGCTGGGTCATCAGCGCCCGAGCGAGCTCCAGCAGTTTTCGCTGGCCGCCGGAGAGGGTGCCGGCGTAGGCGCCGGCGCGGTCGCCGAGGTCGAAGACCTCGAGCAGCTCTCCCGCCCTGGCACGAACCTCGCGCTCGTGGCGGCGCACGGCGCCGGGGCGCAGAATCAGGTTGCGGAAGCGCTCGCCGGGCTGGCCGCTCGCCGCCAGCATCATGTTGTCGATCACCGGCATCGCCGCCAGCGCCCTGGTGATTTGGAAGGTGCGGACCATCCCCCGGCGGGCGATCGCGTAGGCGGGTAGATGGAGGATCTCGTAGCCGCCGAGGCGGGCAGAGCCGCTGTCTACCTTCTGGAAGCCGGTGATCGCGTTGAAGAGGGTCGTCTTGCCGGCGCCGTTGGGCCCGATCAGCGCCGTGATCGAGCCCTCGCCGATATCGAAGCCGGCGCCGTCCACGGCGCGGATGCCACCGAACCGCTTGACGATGCCGTCGACCTCGAGCAGCGCCTCGCCGTTGCGGGCCTCAGTCGCCAAGGACCATCTCCTCGCGCTTGCCGAACATGCCCTGCGGCCGGAAGGCCATCAGGCCGATCAGCACCGCCCCGACGATCGCAAAGCGCAGCGCCGCCGTCTTCTCCTCGCTGATCGGCAGCTCGACGAAGCGCGTGCCTTCGAGAAGGACCCAGAGCAGGATCGCCCCGACCACGACACCGCGGTAACTGGCGAGGCCGCCGAGGATCAGCACGCCGAAGGCGAAGAAGGTGACGATGGGCTCGTAGTCGTCGGGATGGATCGTGGCCAGTAAGAGCGCGAGGAAGAACCCGGCGAAGGCGCCCAGCAGCGCCGAGATCGCCAGCGACTGCAGCTTGTACAGGAGGGTGTTCTTGCCGAGCGCGCGGGTGGCGTCCTCGTCCTCGCGAATCGCCCTCAGGACTCTCCCCCAGGGCGTCTGTTGCAGGTAGTCGAGGCCGACGACGCCGATTGCGACCGTGGTCCAGACGACGAGCAGCAGCGGCAGCAGCGGCTCGGGATCGGCCCAGAAGCCGTCGACGACGCCGAGGATCCAGTCGGAGACGGAGCGCCAGGAGTCGTCGAAGCAGGTCTGGTTGGCGCCTTCGAACTCGCAGTAGAGGCCTTTGTTGCCGCCGGTGACGCCGCGCGCATTCTGGGCCGTCAACCGGACCACCTCCGCCATCGCCAAGGTGACGATCGCGAAGTAGTCGGCGCGCAGGCGAAGCGAGGGCAGGCCGATCAGCACCCCGAACGCCATCGTGATCAGAACCGCTGCCGGCAGCGCCAGCCAGAAAGAGAGGCCCGCCTCCAGCACCAGGATCGCCATCGAGTAGCCGCCTACGGCCATGAAGCCCGCCTGGCCGAAGTTGACGATGCCGGTGTAGCCGACGTTCAGCTGCAGGCCGAGGGCGACGACCGCGTAGATGCCGGCGATCGCCAGCACGCCGCTCCAGAAGCCGACGTCGGCGAAGGCCTCGAGGGTGAAGGCGAGGGGCGGCGCGCTCATACCATCCTCGCGCGGCCGAAGATCCCCTGCGGGCGAATGACGAGGGCGATGATCAGCCCGAGGAAGCCGAACGTCACCTTCCAGCGGGGCTCGACCACCAGCGTCGACCACTCGATCACCACGCCCAGCACGAGTCCGGCGGTGAGGGCCCCGAAAGGGTTGCCGATGCCCCCGAGGATGACGGCGGCGAAGATCGGCAGCAGCAGCTCGAAGCCGAGCTCCGGCCGCAGGTTGGTGAGCGCGCCCGAAAGCACTCCCGCGAGGCCGGCGAGGGCGCCGGCGAAGAGCCAGGTGTAAAGAATCACGCGGCGGGTGTCGATGCCGGCCGTCTCCGCCAGGTCGAGGTTGTCGGAGAGAGCGCGCATCCGTTTCCCCAGCAGGCTGAAGCGAACCATCAGCCCGACCGCGACGAGTACGAGAATGCCGACGACGACCACGATCAGCTCCGTCTGCCCGATCCTCAGTCCGAGGAAGCTGACGCTGTCGGTGACGTTGACGTCGAGCGTGCGGATCTCGGTCCCCCAGAACCATTGGATCGCCGAGCGGAGCAGGAAGGCGAGGCCGATCGACATCAGGATCAGCTGTAGGAAGCCCGCGCCTTTGGCCCGCATCGGGCCCCACATCAACCGCTCCCAGAGCAACCCCAGCAATGCCGTGCTCACCATCGCGAAGAAGATCGCGGCAGCGAGCGGCATCCCCCAGGTGACGTTCACCACATAGGCCATATAGGCGCCGAAGGCGAGGAAGTCACCGTGGGCGAAGTTGACCAGGCGCAGAATCCCGTAGACGAGCGTCAGCCCGACAGCGCCGAGCGCATAGATGGTGCCCAGCGTGAGGCCATTGAGTCCAGTTTGGGCGACGTCATGGAGCCCCTCCGCGCCGACCAGCACCACCACCATTAGCGCGAGCACGCCGAAGGCGGCAAGGGCGGGACGCTCCCTGGTTAGCTGCCGCACGCCTCACCTCAATCATGAAGTCTCGAGGAGGTAGACATCTCAAAGCGTCTCTACCCGCGATCGACGAAGAGCAAGCGAAGCCCTGGCCGGGCAAATGTCGTTTGAGCGGCCCGCCGACCCGGGTAAGATGCAAACGACACATAGGGAGGAGAGGAAGATCCCTCGGCTCCCCTCGCCATAGGCGCGGCTCTCCGGAGATCCCGAAGTCGCGGCAAACCTGCCCGGGCGGAGGCGATCCCGAAGTCCGGCAAGAACCGAGAGGCGAAAGAGATGACGCTCAGCGACCCGAGCGCGGTACGCGATGCCACCGCTCCAGTCGACCGTGCGCTGCTTACCCGTGGGGATCGCGCGCGGCTGTTCCGCTACATGGCGATGATGCGGGGCGCCGAGGAACGGAGCTTGGCCCTCTACAAACAGGGCAAGGTCCCCGGGTCCTTTTACGACGGCCGCGGACAGGAGGCGATTGCGGTCGGAGCGGCATTTGCGCTCGGCCCGCGTGACCGGCTGTGCATCCTCCATCGCGACCTCGGAGCGCATTTCGTGCGCGGCGTGACTCCAGACCGATATCTCGCCAACTGCATGGGCAGGGCGGGCGGAGTGACTGGCGGCAAGGACGGCAACATGCACTTCGGCGACCGCGAGCTCGGCTGCGTCGGGATGGTCTCGATGCTGCCCGACATGGCGCAGGTCGCCAACGGGATGGCCCTCGCCTTCAAGATGCGGGGCGAGCCTCGCGTGGCGATGACGTTCTTCGGCGAGGGCTCAACCGCCAACGGACAGTGGCACGAGGCGATGAACTTCGCCGGAATCCACCGGCTGCCGATCGTCTTCATCCTCGAGAACAACCAGTTCGCTTACTCGACGCCCAACGAGCTCGAGTTCGCGGTGGACCCGGTCCAGCGGAGCGCCGGCTACGGCTTCCCGGGAGTGAGCATCGACGGCAACGACGTCGAGGCGGTGTTCGAGGCGGCGCATGGCGCCGTCGAGCGCGCCCGCGGCGGCGGCGGACCGACCCTGATCGAGTGCCAGACGATGCGCATGCACGGGCACGGCGCCCATGACGACATGAGCTATGTGCCCGACGGGCTGCTCGAGGAGTGGGAGAAGCGCGACCCGATCGAGCGTTACGCGGCCCGGCTCGCCTCCGAGTTCGGCTTCGCCGAGGACGAGGTCACCGAAATTCGCGAGCAGGTTCGCTCCTACGTCGCCGACTGCGCCGAGAAGGCGCTCGCGTCCCCGACCCCGGACCCCGCGATCGCGACCGAGGGCGTGTTCGCCGAGCGGTGGGAGCCGCTGGGCGATGGAGAGGCGCCGTGGTCGCGCTGGGAGGCAGAGTGATGGCCGAGATGACGTATCTCGAGGCGATCTCCGACGCGCTGCGAACGGAGATGCGTCGTGACGAGTCGGTGTTCTGCCTTGGCGAGGACATTGGCGCCTTCGGCGGCGCCTTCAAGGTGACCGACGGCTTCGCCGAGGAGTTCGGCGCGGACCGCGTACTCGACACGCCGTTGGCCGAGAACACGATCGTCGGCGCGGCGACCGGAGCCGCGATCGAGGGCATGCGTCCCGTCTGCGAGATGCAGTTCGCCGACTTCATCTCCTGCGGGTTCGATCAGCTCGTCAACGTTGCGGCGAAGCTGCACTACCGGCAGGGGGTCGCGGTTCCGATCGTCGTGCGCCTGCCGTCAGGAGGGGGCTTCTCCGGTGGCCCGTTCCACTCCCAGAACCCCGAGGCGTGGTTCCTCCAGACGCCAGGGCTGAAGGTGCTGACGCCTGCCACCGCGGAGGACGCCAAGGGGCTGCTGGCGAGCGCGATCCGCGATCCCAACCCGGTCTGCTTCCTCGAGCACAAGGCGCTCTATCGCCACGTGCGGGGGGAGGTCCCGGAGGGTGAGCACACGGTGCCGATCGGCAAGGCGCGGGTGGCCCGCGAGGGCTCGGAGATGACGGTGATCGCCTATGGCTCCTCCGTTCATCTCGCCCTCGAGGCGGCCGACCTGCTCGATGAGGACATAGAGGTCATCGATCTCCGCACCCTCTGCCCGCTCGACAGCGAGGCGATTCTCGCCAGCACGCGAAAAACCGGCAAGGTGCTGATCGCCCATGAGGCGACCCGCGCCTGCGGTGCCGGGGCCGAGGTGGCAGGGCTGATCGGCGAAGAAGCGTTCGAGGACCTCGACGCGCCGATCCGTCGCCTGACGACGCCAGATGTCCCGATTCCGTTCAGCCCCCCGCTCGAGCAGGCGGTTCTCCCCCAGCTCGACGACATGAAGGAGGGGTGCCGTGAGCTCCTCGCGTACTGACGCCTCGATCGTCAAGGTCTCGATGCCGCAGATGGGGGTCTCGGTCGCCGAAGGGACGATCCTCGAGTGGCGCAAGCGCCCGGGTGACTGGGTCGAGGCCGACGAGTCGATCTGCGACGTCAGCACCGACAAGGTCGACGTGGAGATTCCGTCTCCCGCCTCCGGCCGCCTCGAGCGGATCCTGATCGAACCCGGCGAGACGGTTCCCGTGGGAACGCCGCTCGCCGAGCTCGACACTGCCGCGGAGCCTGGCGAGGCGCATCCGGGGGAGTCGCCGAGCCCACGGTCCGATCGGTCCCCGGAGCGACCGCCCGATTCCGGCTCACGCTCGGAACAGGCAGCGGAGGTTGATCGTTCGAGGTTCTACTCGCCAGTTGTGCGCAGGATCGCCGAGGAGCACGGGCTCGATCTCGAGCAGGTCGAAGGCACCGGCATCGGCCGGCGGGTACGCAAGGCGGATCTGATGGCCTTCCTGGAGAACGGCGGGGCAAAGGAGGCGCTGGAGGAGCGGCCAATGCACATCGAGTCGCCCTACCAGCCCGAGTCGCAGCCGGCAGCCTCGGCCGAGGACCTGATCGGGCCCACCAGGCGCGAGCGAATATCGCCGATGCGAGAGCAGATCGCCCGCCACATGCTCGATAGCCGCCGCACCTCGGCGCACTGCACGACGATCGTCGAGGTCGACTTTTCGCGCATCGCCCGTCGGCGCCAGGAGCTGCGCGAGGCGATGGCTCGCCGCGGCGTCAACCTCACCTACCTCGCCTTCGTCGCCAGAGAGGCCGTCGCGGCCCTGGAGGGCCACCCGATCCTCAACGCATCGATCGACCGCGAGGAGATCGTCTACCACGACGAGGTCAACCTCGGTATCGCCGTTGCCCTCGAGGATGGCTTGATCGTGCCCGTGATCCGGCGGGCGCAACGGCTCAGTCTCGAGGGCCTGGCAGCCTCGATCGGCGATCTGGCGACCCGTGCACGCGAGAAGCGGCTGCATCCCGACGAGGTTCAGGGGGGAACTTTCACGATCACCAACCCAGGTCAGTTCGGGGCGGTGCTCGCGACGCCGATCATCAACCAACCCCAGGTCGCGATCCTCGACCTGGAGGCGATCGTCAAGCGACCGGTCGTCGTCGAGCGCGACGGAGACGAGGCGATCGCGATCCGCCCGATGTCCTACCTCTGCATGTCCTGGGACCACCGGGCGCTCGACGGCGCTGAGGCGGCCCGGTTCCTCGCCGAGATGAAGGAAGCCCTGGAGCAGGGGGGGTCGGAGTGATGCCCCCCGGCTACGAGGATCTGCGGGTCGTCTCGGGGCCGCGCAGCGGCGCCACGATCGCGATCGCGGTTCATTCCACCGCCCTCGGCCCGGCGCTCGGTGGGGTGCGGATGTGGCACTACGACGCCGCCGAGCATGGCGTCGCGGACGCCCTGCGGCTGGCGCGGGCGATGACCTATAAGGCCGCCGCCGCCCAACTGGACCTCGGAGGCGGCAAGGGCGTGATCTGCGCCCCGAGGTCCGAGCGGCCGTCGGGGGAGTTGCGCCGGCGGATGCTGCTCGACTTCGGCGACACGGTGGAGTCATTCCAGGGGCGCTATGTGACCGCCGAGGACGTGGGCACCGGCGCCGCCGACATGGCGGTGATCGCCGAGCGGACCGCCCATGTGGTCGGCCTGCCGGCCGAGC
>CAZHZI010000074.1:0-9807 GCA_964536955.1 uncultured Conexibacteraceae bacterium | reverse complement strand
CGGGGTGGGAGGGTGCGGGCTCGGGCGCATCGCGCCGGTCGCCACGATTCTCACTCTGGCCCGCCGAGGGCTCGCCACCGCCGTTGCGCGGCGCGCTGCCATCGCCGCCGCCGGGAGGCTCGTCCTCAGGCCCCTCCCTGTCGAGCGCGCGTTCGATCTCCTCGGGGTCAGGCGTCGCGCCGTCGAGCGGATCGTGGCGGCGGCGATGGGAGAGCGCCAGCTGGGCGGCCCGGCGGATCTGCTCCTCGCCGACCTCCTCGTGCCCCTCCAGCGCGGCCAGCGCCCGCGCGGCCCGCGCGGTGACGATGTCGCCGCGAACTCCGTCGACGCCGAGGCGCGCGCAGGCGCCGGCGATGCGCAATAGCTCGCAGTCGGCCAGCCGCACCGACTCCAGCCGCTCCCGCGCGCCGGCGATCCGCTCGGCGAGCTCCCGCTCGCCCTCCTCCCAGGAAGCCGCGAAGGCCACCGGATCGCGCTCGAAGGCAAGCCGGCGGCGGACGATCTCGGCCCGCTGCGCCGGGACCCGCGGCGCCCGCGCCTCGACGCCGAGGCCGAAGCGATCGAGCAGCTGCGGGCGCAGCTCGCCCTCCTCGGCGTTCATCGTCCCGACCAGGAGGAAGCGGGACGCGTGGGTCACCGAGACCGCCTCGCGCTCGACCCGGGCGACCCCCGAGGCGGCGGCGTCCAGCAGCGCGTCGACCAGGTGGTCGGGCAGGAGATTGACCTCGTCGACGTAGAGGATCCCGTTGTGGGCGCGGGCCAGCAGGCCGGGCTCGAAGGTGCGCTCCCCGTCCATCGCCCGGCCGAGGTCGAGCGAGCCGACCAGCCGGTCGAGCGTCGCCCCCAGCGGCAGCTCGACCAGCACCCCGGGGCGGGACACCGCCACAGCGTCGGCGGGCACCGGTCCCTGCGGGGCGAGCTCGCCGGGAGCGAAGGCGAACGACTGCTCCTCGGCGGCCATCACCTCCGGCAGCAGCGGCGCCAGCGCCCGCACCGCGGTCGACTTCGCCGTCCCGCGCTCTCCACGCACCAGCACGCCGCCGACCTCCGGCGAGACCGCGTTGACGAGCAGCGCGTCGAGCAGGTCCTCCTGGCCGACGATTGCGCTCAGCGGGTAGCCCGCCGTCATGCTCCCGCCTCCTCGAGCTCGCCCTCGAGGGCGAGGAAGCGCTCGCGGATCGCCGCCAGCGTCTCGTCCTCCGGCTCCGCCCAGAGGCCGCGGTCGGCTGCCTCCAGCAGCCGCTCGGCGATCGCCCGGCCCGCCCAGGGGTTGGACCGCGAGATGAACTCGGCGACGTCGGGGTCGAGCAGGTAGCGCTCCGCAACCCGCTCGTACATCCAGTCCTCCGCCACGCCCGCGGTGGCGTCGTAGCCGAACAGGTGGTCGACGGTCGCCGCCAGCTCGGCGGCGCCCTTATAGCCGTGGCGGATCATCGAGGCGATCCAGCGCGGGTTGGCGACGCGGGCGCGGAACACCCGCCGAGTCTCCTCGGCCAGGGTCCGGGTCGCCGGCCGCGAGGGGTCGGAGCTGTCGCCGAGATAGGCGGCGGGGTCACGGCCGCTCAGCGCTCGCACCGTCGCCACCATGCCGCCGTGGTACTGGAAGTAATCGCCGGAGTCGAGGATGTCGTGCTCGGAGGAGTCGACGTTCTTCACCGCCGCCTCGATCCTCGCGTGGCAGTCGCGCATCGCCTCGCGCGCAGGGGCGCCCTCGAGGTCGCGGCCGTATGCGTGGCCTCCCCAGGCCTCATACACCTCGGCGATGTCGCCGTCGTCGCGCCAGTCGCGCGCTTCGACCAGCTGCAGCAGCCCGGCCCCGTAGGCGCCGGGCTTGGAGCCGAAGACCCGCGCGGTCGCCCGCCGCCAGGCTCCGTCCCCGAGCTCGGCGGCGAGCCGCTCGGCGTCCTCGCGCGCGTGGGCGGCGACGAAATTCATCTCCGGCGGCTCCTCCAGCGCGGCGACCGCGGCGACGGCATCGTCGATCAACCGGATCAGGTGGGGGAATGCGTCGCGGAAGAAGCCGGAGATGCGGACGGTGACGTCTATCCGCGGCCGCCCCAGCTCCTCCAGCGGCACGACCTCGAAGCCGCTTACCCGGCGCGACTCGCGGTTCCAGGTCGGTCGCACCCCGAGCAGGGCGAGGATCTCGGCGACGTCGTCGCCCTGCGTGCGCATCGCCGGGCTGGCCCAGGCGACGACGCCGACCATTCTCGGCAGCTCCCCGGTCTCGCTCCGGTGGCGGTCCAGCAGCGCCTCGGCCAGGCGCTGTCCGACCTCCCAGGAGAGTTCGGAGGGGACCGCTCGCGGGTCGACCGAGTAGAAGTTGCGCCCGGTCGGCAGCACGTCGAGGCGGCCGCGGGTCGGGGCGCCGGAGGGCCCGGCGGGAACGTGGCGGCCGTGCAGCGCCGCCAGCACATTGTCGATCTCCTCGCGAGTGCGGCCCAGCCGCGGCACCAGCTCGGTGCAGGCGAAGCCGAGGGCGCGCTCGACGCCCTGGTCCCCGCGGCCGAGGACGGCGGCGCAGATCTCAGGCACCGCCGCCGGGTCCCAGCCGCGCCCTTCGAGCGCCTCCAGCAGCGCTCCCTGGGCGTCCTCGAGACGGTCGACGACGTCGCCGGCGCTCGCCGCCGGCCCGGGGAACCGCTCCACCAGCTCCGCCGGCGGCGCCGCGATCCGCTCGCCGGGGGTCGCGACCAACTCCGGCTCCTCGAGCCCGAAAGCCGCCCCGACTGCGCGCCGCAGACCCGGCACGGAGCCGGAGCCGAGCCGCAGCATCGCCGCGGCAAGGCCGCGCAGCTGCTCCCCCTCGGGGGCGGCGCCGAGCACGTGGAGACCGTCGCGGATCTGGATGTCCTTGACTTCGCAGAGGTAGCCGTCGATGTGCTCGACCAGCTTGCCGAGGTCCTCCGGGCGCTCGCCGATGCCGAGGTCGGCCTGCAGGTTCGCCCGCTCGATCGCCGACCAGATCCGCGCCGCGAGCGCCGGCAGCTTCGCCGGGTCGAGCACCTCGACCCGCGCGTGTTCGTCGAGCAGCGCCTCCAGTTCAGCCAGCTCGTCGTAGACGCCGGCCCTGGTCATCGGCGGCACCATGTGGTCGACGATCACCGCGTGCGCGCGCCGCTTCGCCTGCACCCCCTCGCCCGGGTCGCTGACCAGGAACGGGTAGACGAGCGGCGTGTCGGCGAGCGCTGCGTCGGGGGCGCAGCCGGCGGAAAGGGCGAGCATCTTTCCCGGCGTCCACTCCAGCGTGCCGTGCTTGCCGAGGTGGACGATCGCGTCCGCTCCCCAGACCCGGTCGATCCAGCGGTAGCAGGCGAGGTAGTGGTGGGTCGGCGGCAGCTCCGGGTCGTGGTAGATCGCCACCGGGTCCTCGCCGTGGCCGCGCGGGGGCTGGATCGCGACCAGCACGTCGCCCAGCTCGAGGCCGCCGATGACGAAGTCGCCGGAGTCGACGAAGAGCTCACCCGGCGCCGGTCCCCAGCGCTCCTCGACCGACTCCCGCAGCGACGCAGGCAGCTGCTCGTACCACTCCATGTACTCGGATACCGGGAAGCGAAGCGAAGCCCGCTCGAGCTGCTCGTCGGTGACCTGGTCGGGGTCGTGCCCGCCGGTCTCGATCAGCTCCCGCATCAGCTCGTCGCCGCTCTCGAAGCGCCGTTCCACCCGCATCCCGTCCTCCGCCAGCGCGTCGAGCAGGCGCAGGGCGCTGGCGGGCGTGTCGAGGCCGACCGCCATGCCGACGCGGGCGTGGCGGGTCGGGAAGCTGGTCAGCATGATCGCCACTCGGCGGGCCGATGGCGGCGTATGACGCAGCCGCGCGCACCGGACCGCCAGCCCGGCCACCCGGGCGCAGCGCTCGGGGTCGGCGACGTAGCGGGCGAGTGGGGTGGAGACCGGCGAGTCCTCGGCGAAGCGCTCCTTGAAGGAGACCACGCCGCCGAGCAGCCGGCCGTCGAACTCGGGGATCGCCACCTGGGTGGCGGCGTCGAGCGGGGAGAGGCCGGCGTCCGAGGCCTCCCAACTCGCCCGCGAGGCGGTCGCGCAAACCGCCTGGATTGCGGGGACGCCGAGCGACTCGAGCGCGGCCGAGTCCCAGCTCTGCCACTGCTCGCCGACCCCCTCGCCCTCGGCGTGCGCCTGGTCGGCGGCGCCGGAGCCGCCGCTGGCGAGCATGGTCACGATCAGCGCGTCGACCTGGCCGTCGAGCAGCTCGAACGCCGGCACCCGCCCCTCGGGGTCAGGCCGCAGGCTGTAGCTCCAGAACGCCAGCGGATTGGCCCCGGCCTCCTCCACCGCGGCGCAGAGCTCGTCGACGAAGGCGGTGTTGCCGGTGATCCGGTGGGAGCGGTAGAAGCAGACGGCCACGGTGGGGCGCTCGGGGTCGTGGCCGGCCTTCGCCTCCTCCAGGGACACGTCCCCGCTCCCCGGCAGGTACACCCCCAGCTCGGGCAGCTCCCGCGGCGGCTCGAAGCCGTAGCCCTCGAGCAGGAAGGTGTCGGCGAGGAAGCGCAGCAGCTGCTCGACGTTCTCGATGTCGCCGTGGCGCAGGTACTCGCCGGCCTGCGCGACGGCGCCGGCGGGCGCCAGGGAGAGCGCCGTCATCTCGGCGTCGGGCTCCGACTCGCCGCCGAGCGCCAGCAGGGCGATTCCGGCCTCCTGGCAGCGCCCCCGCAGCGCGTCGAACCCCTGCTGCCAGCCGCGGCGCCCGCCGAGGACCCGGCAGAGGACGACCCGGGCGCCGGGGAGGACCTCGTCGAGGAGCGCCTCGTGGTCGGTCGCCCAGGCCGGGTTGGCGCAGCGCACCTCCGGGAAGTCGTCGGGCAGGCGCCTGACCGCTTCGGCGGTCGCCAGGATCTCGGTGTCGGCGGTGGTCAGGAAGTGCAGCAAGGGGTCACCTCGGGAAGGGTCAGGAGGGCAAGCACGTGCTCACCTCGGTTTGGACGGATGGCAGGCCGGGTGGTGGGCCGCCCTCGATCAGCTCGGCGAGGCGCTCGGTGTCGAGGTGGTCGGCGACGAGATCGCCGAGTGCGTCGAGCCGCTCCTCGCGGACCTCGGCGAACGCCTTGGCCCCGGGACGGAAGCGAAGGCCGCGTTCTCTCGCGACCCAGCCGAGCAGCGATCGCCGCAGCTCGTCGTGCTCGAGCAGGCCGTGCCAGGAGGTCCCCAGCACGCCGCCGGCCCGGCAGCCCTCGGTCTCGCCGGCGTCGTCCTCGAGCAGCGGCTCGCCGCCGTGGCGGGAGACCCGGCCGTGCCGGATCTCGTAGCCGCTGGCGTCGCTCCCGAGCCAGGGACACTTGCCGGCCCGCCGGCGCAGCAGCTTGTCGGCCTGGAACTCGGTTGCGACCGGGAGCAGGCCGAGGCCGGCCGTCTCTCCCTGCCTTGACTCGACCTCGTCGGCGATTCGCTCGCCGAGCATCTGGTAGCCGCCACAGATGCCGAGCAGCGGGGCTCCGGCGGCGGCCCGTGCGGCGAGGGCGGCGTCGAGCCCCCAGCTCCGCAGCGCCTCGAGGTCGACGACGGTCGCCTTGGTGCCGGGCAGGACGACGAGGTCAGCGCGCTCGACGTCGAGGGGGGAGCGGGTGTAGCGGACGCGAACCCCGGGCTCGCTCGCCAGAGCGTCGAAGTCGGTGAAGTTGCTGAGCCAGCGCAGGCGGACCACGGCGACGTCGAGCGTCTCGCCCGCGGCGGAGCCCGCCGAGCCGGCGGTCGCGAGGCCGAGCGAGTCCTCGGCGTCGAGGCCGGGGATGTCGCGCCACGGGAGCACGCCGAGCACCGGCCGGCCGGCCGTCTCCTCGAGCCGCACGACGGCCGGCTCCAGGAGAGTCTCGTCGCCGCGGAACTTGTTGATCGCGAAGCCGGCGACATGGGCCTGGTCGGCCGGGTCGAGCAGCGCCAGGGTGCCGAGCAGGGAGGCGAAGGCGCCACCGCGGTCGATGTCGGCGACGACCAGCACCGGCAGGCCGGCGGCGCGGGCGAGGCCCATGTTGGCGAGGTCGTCGCGCCGAAGGTTGGTCTCGGCCGGGCTGCCGGCGCCCTCGCAGACGACCACGTCGAAGCGCCCGCGGAGGTCGGCGAGCGCGTCCGCGACGACGGGCGCCAGCTCGCGCTTCAGGTCCTGGTAGGAGCGGGCGTCGGCCTCGGAGTGGGGCCGCCCCATCACGACCACCTGGCTGCGGCGCTCGCCCGAGGGCTTCAGCAGCACCGGGTTCATCGCCGCCTCGGGCTCGATGCCAGCGGCCGCGGCCTGCATCGCCTGGGCACGGCCGATCTCGCCGCCGTCGAGGGTGACGACCGAGTTCAGCGCCATGTTCTGCGCCTTGAACGGGGCGACCCGAACCCCGGCGCGTCGTAGCCAGCGGCAGATGCCGGCGGTGAGCACCGACTTGCCCGCGTCGGAGTGCGTCCCGCAGACGAGCAGCGCGCCCCTCATCTCCCGACCCCCCGCCGGCGAGCGCCGCGGGCGGTGGCGCAAAGGCCGGCGGCGAGCGTGCCGACCGCGAGCGACAGCCGCACGGCGCGGCGGATGTCGGCGGCGCGGGGTTGACGACCGTCGCCGAGTGGGGGGCGGTCCTCGAAGCGACCCGCGTATCTGAGCGGGCCGCCCAGCCGCAGCTCCAGGGCGCCCGCGAACGCGGCCTCCATGCGGCCGGCGTTCGGGCTCGGGTGCGCGGGGCCGTCACGGCGTACGACAGCCCAGGTCGCCGCTGGCGAGCCGCCGAGGAGGGGTGAGCAGAGGCCCGCGAGCGCGGCGCCGAAACGGGCGGGGGCCCAGCTCATCAGGTCGTCGAGGCGGGCCGCCCCCCAGCCGAACTCCTCGTAGCGCTCGCTGCGGTGCCCGACCATCGCGTCGAGGGTGTTGGCCGCCCGGTAGGCGACCACCCCCGCGGGCCCGGCGACGGCTCCCCACACCAGCGGGCCAAGCACCGCGTCGGAGGTGTTCTCGGCAACGGACTCGACCGTGGCGCGGCAGATCTGTCCCTCGTCGAAGCCCGCCGGGTCGCGCCCGACCAGCGCCGGCAGCGATCCTCGCGCCGCATCCAGATCGCCGCGCTCGAGGTGCGCGAGGATCCCTTGCGCCTCAGACCTAAGCGAGCGTCCCCCCAGCGCTGCCCAGGTCACCACGACCAGCACGAGATGGCGCCCGACGCCGGCGCGTGCTGCGGCGCGTGCCGCGATCTCGGCCGCGAACGCTGCAAGCGCCACCAATGTTCCGGCATAGACGACTCCGCGGCAACGCGACGGGGCATAGGTCAGCTCCTCCAGCGCCAGCGCCGCTCGTCCGAAGCCGGCGACCGGGTGACGCCGGCGAGGATCGCCCAGAAGGAGGTCGCCGCCGTAGCCGCCGATCAGCGCCGCGCCGCTCACCGCGCATCCCGATCCGCGAGCGGGGCGTTGGCGCGGGTCAGCGTCCAGCGCCCGTTGTGGGCATGCAGCTCGGTTGCCGAAAGCGGGCCGACGTCGATCCGCCAAAAAGTCTCGAGCGGCGCGCCGAGGGCGTGAACCAGAGCCGCTTTGACGACGCCCGCGTGGGTGATCGCGAACGTCCACCCGTCGCCCCCAGCCTGCGCGTCGAGCCAGCCCGCCACCCGCGCGGCGAACGCGGACAGGCTCTCGCCACCGTGCGGCCGGGCATCGGGATCCACCATCCATGCCGTTGCCCCCTCGGGGTCGTTGGCGTGGACTTCTGCCAGCGAGCGACCGGCCCACGAGCCGAAGTCACACTCCGCGAGCTCGGGCTCCAGGCCTGGATCGAGTCCCGCCGCACGGGCGGTCTGAAGGCAGCGAAGCGCGGGGCTCGACAGCGTCTCGGCGTGGGAGGGGGCGGCGTCGGCAAGGCGGCGTGCGGCGGCGATCGCCGCGCCGTCGAGCGGCTCGTCGAGAGGGAAGGCCGCGGCACGGGTGGCGCTGGTCGGCGCATGGCGCACGAGAACCAATCGCCTCATCTCGCCGCGGGCACACCGAGAGCGACACCACGGCAAAACGGGCCGAACACGTGCACTTGCGTACCTCCCTGGGATCGAGCGTCTCTAGTCGAAGGATCCGCGGCGGACGAGTGTCCTGACTCCCGGATCTCCGCTCTCCCCGCCTTCCCAGGCCGACTGGCCCGGTGGCTTCATGGGGTTCGCTCCCCGGTCACAGTGGCGCGACCGTCCCGGATTTCAACCGGGTTCCTCGCACCGCCACGCTGACAGGCGGGATACTAGTGGCTGAAATCGCATGGGGAGCCGGCGGCTCTATGGTTCCGCCGCGTGAGTGCCGGGGATCGCCTCAACCGACCGCCCAGCCCGGAGGGCTTCGACGCCTCACGGGCTGCCGAGCGGGCTGCGGACCCGCGTGGTTGGCGCTACGGCACGGCCGAGCGCGAGGCGGTCTACCGGGCCATAGCCGAGCGCCGCGATATCCGCCGTTTCCGCCCCGACGAGGTTCCCGCCGATGTCCTCGACCGCGTCCTCAGGGCCGCCCACCAAGCCCCGTCGGTCGGCCTGATGCAGCCGTGGCGGCTGATCGTCGTCGGCGAGCTCGAGACTCGGATCGAGGTCCGTCGCCTCGCCCAGCGCGAGCGCCTGCGCCAGGGCGAGCGCTTCGCGGCGCGCGCGGCGCACTTCCTCGACCAGAAGGTCGAGGGGATCGTGGAGGCGCCGCTCGGCGTCTGCGTCTGCTGCGACCACGGCGACCCGGACGAGGAGATTCTCGGTCGCGCGACGATCACCGAGACCGACGTCTACAGCACTGCGTGCGCGATCGAGAACCTCTGGCTGGCCGCGCGGGCGGAGGGGCTCGGAGTCGGTTGGGTGAGCTTCTACCGCCCCGACGAGATGCGGGCGGTGCTCGCGATCCCGGCTCGTGTCACCCCGATCGCCTACCTCTGCATCGGCTGGCCGGACGAGCGCCCGGTGCGGCCTGGCCTCGAGGCCGCGGGGTGGTCGGCGCGGGCGCCGCTCGACGCGGTGGTGATGCGCGAGCGCTGGCAGGAGACCGAGTCCGGGCAGACCGTCGAGAGGCCGGCGGCGGGTCCCGATCGAGCCGCGGCGATCGCCGCCCGGGATCGCTCAGACCGGCTGGTCAAGCCCGCCGGGAGCCTTGGCGCACTGGAGGCGATGCTCGAGCGCTGGGCCTCGATCGCCGGCCAAGCGCCACCCTCGCGCCTCCGCGCCGGGGTCCTGGTCTGCAGCGCCGACCACGGGCACGTACGGCACGGGACGAGCCTCTTCGATTCGCAGGTGTCCTCCCAGGTCACCGCCGCCGCGGCCCGCGGAGAGACGGCGATCGGCGTCCTCGCACGCCGTGGGGAGCACGACCTCCTGGTCGCCGACGTCGGACTGCTCAGCTCGACTCCGGCCGGGGTTCGCAACGCCAAGGTCGCCGCCGGCTCCGCTGACATGACCGAGGGCCCGGCGCTCAGCGCCGATCAGCTCGAGGCGGCGCTGCGGGCCGGTGCGGACCTCGCCGCCGAGCTCGCCGATCGAGGAGCGGACTGCCTAGTCCTGGGCGAGATCGGGATCGGCAACACGACGACGACCGCCGCTCTCGTCTCCACGCTGACGGGTGCCTCCGCTACCCAGACCGTGGGCCGCGGCACCGGCCTCGATACCGCCGGGCTCGAGCGCAAGCGAGCAGTGGTCGAAGCCGCGATCGCCCGCCACGGTGCGCCGCTCGGCGCTCGCGAGGCGCTGCTCGCAGTCGGCGGCCTGGAGTTCGCGGCCCTCGCCGGCGCCGTGGGCGAGGCGGCACACCGGCAGCTGCCGGTGGTGCTCGACGGCTACGCCACCGCGGCCGTCGTGTCGTGGTCCGGGCGGGCATCGCCCG
>CAZHZI010000073.1:0-9828 GCA_964536955.1 uncultured Conexibacteraceae bacterium | reverse complement strand
TATCGCCTGGGGTAGGAGGGGACCCCGCGGCCGAGTACGTGATGTTGCAGATGACTGTCGACGGGCAAAACGACCTCGACGGGGAGCTGCTCACGTTCTATGGCCCAAGCGGCAACGTCACCGACACCTACACGATCCCCTCTGACGTCGCCAACGGCCAAAGTCAGCGCACGATCCTGCTCGCCACCCAGCAGGCGGCAGCTCAGGGAGGCTTCCCGGCGCCCGACTTCGACCTGGGCGCCTCCGCCAGCCTCGACCCGGGTGGGGGAGCGCTCTGCATCAGCGGGGATTACCCGCCCGATTGCCTGGCCTGGGGGTCCTTCCCCCTCATAACGACCCCGATCGGCGCCTCTTTGCCCAACCCTCAGCATCTAAACCGCGATGCATCGAGCTTTCATGCCCGCAACATCTTGACGGGCTGTTCGACCTGGCTCGATCGCTCCGATGACTCCAACAACAGCTATGTGGACTTTCTTGGGCCCCCAATAGGGTCCCTGCCCCCGCCTCCCCGCAACAACTCCGCCCCGATCACAGAGACCCCCTGTCTGCCGAACACGATCTTCAACCAGACCCCCGCCAACCCCACCAACGACACGACTCCCACCTTCGCCTTCGGCGAGGTGCCTCCCGAATACGAGGTCAGCTTCGAATGCTCTTTCCAAGGAGCCCCCTTCACCGAGTGCCCCAATGCAGGCAACACCTACGGCCCCCTACCGGACGGCGCCTATGAGTTCAGCGCCCGGGCGATAAACCAAGGGGGCGCCGACCCAACGCCCGCCTCCTGGACCTTCGAGGTCGACACCGTTCCCCCCCAGACCACGATCACCCAGGTTCCCCCCGAGCCCTCCAACGGCTTTGCGGCGAGCTTCGCCTTTCAGTCAAACGAGCCCCTCTCGGCCTTCCTCTGCCAGCTCGAGCAGCTCGGCCCGGTCCAGCCCTGCACCCCGGGCAAAACCTTCTTCAACCTCTCAGACGGCCCCCACCTCTTCCGGGTCTGGGCCTCCGATCAGGCGACCAACCAGGACCCCACGCCGGCCACCTACGTCTTCAACGTCGACACGACGCTGGGAGACGTGTTCCCGCCCGATACGACGATCATCGCCCAGCCGCCGATCCAGAGCCCACGCTCTTCGGCAGCCTTCGCCTACCGCTCCAGCGAGCCCCGCTCGACCTTCCAGTGCCGGATCGACAGCAAGGACTTCGTGCCCTGCGAGGGAAGCGGAATCTCCTATCCCGCCCTGCGCAACGGCTCCCACACCTTCCGCGTCGCGGCCACCGATCGCGCCGCCAACACCGACTCGATCCCCGACTCCTACGCCTGGACTGTCAAAGCCCCGCTTCCCAGGAGCAGGCTTACCCAAGCGCCCCCAGGCGCCTCGTTCCTGCGCCCCGGCAAGAAGAGGCGCACGCTCGTCTTCGCCTTCAAGGCCGACAAGCCGAACTCGACCTTCCGCTGCCGGGTCGACAAAAAGCCCTTCAAGCCCTGCGAATCGCCTCACAAAGTAAGGGCCAAGGCGGGGCGACACCGCTTCGAGGTCTACGCGGTAGACGCTCTGGGCAACGAGGAGGCCGTGCCCCAGCGGCGGATCTTCCGGGTGGTGCGGGCGCGCGGGGGGTTGTTCTCGGGGCGTTGACATCTTTGGCCCTCCTTCGTCCTCTGACGAGCGGCCTGGGTTCGACTACGATGGTTTCCCGGGGGGGGTGTGGGCTCTCCGGACGGGACGGATGATGCTTACAGGCACGATGAGCGCGGCAGGGGAAGGGCACAAGCCCGTGGGCCGCTGTGCGGTGTTCCTCTTGTGCCTTCTAGCACCTCTTTCGCTCAGCGCCACCGCCAGCGCGCGCACCCTCTACGCCACGAATCAAACAGACGGCACGGTCTCCGTCATCTCCACCGACACCAACCAGGCGGTCGCCCCCCCGATCGCGGTCGGCGCAATGCCCAGCGACGTCGCGATCACTCCCGACGGGCGCCGCGCCTACGTCACGAACGCCGGCTCCGCCTCGGTCTCGGTGATCGACACCCAGACCCACTCGGTCGTGGGCTCGATTGCGGTCGGCGGCGACCCCAGGGGAATCGCTATCTCCCCCGACGGGCGTCGCGCCTACGTCACAAGCACCGCCTCCGACAGCCTCTACGCCATCGACACCCAGACCAACTCCCTGCCGGCTCCCCCGATCCCCTTGGGCGTAGACCCGGAGGGGGTGGCGGTCAGCCTTGACGGTCGCGCTGCCCTGATTGCCCAGAACGGGGGCGGCATCGCGGCTGTCGACACCGCCACCGGCGCCCTGATCGGGACCATCCCGAACGCCCTCGGTCCCGCCCGGCTCGCGATCACCCCCAACGGAACGCGCGGCTTCGTCACCAACGGCGATTCCAGCTCAGTCACCGTGTTCAGCCTCACGACCGGAGGGATCCACGGCGTGCCGATCCTGGTCGGCTCCAACCCCAGCGGCGTCGCGATCACCATTGCAGGGCTGGCCTATGCGGCAAGCGAGTCGACCAACACCGTGCAGGCCATCGACGCCGCCACTCACGTCCGGATCGGCCCGCCGACCCCCGGCTTCGAGGGCCCCCTTGGGGTTGCCGCCACCCCCGACGGGCGCTTCGTCTACGTAGCCAACGGCGCCGGCGCAAGCCTCTCCATCCTCGACACCACCGCCAACGTGGTCGTCGGCCAGGTGGGAGTGGGCAACTCCCCCGCCGGGGTGGCGATCGTCCCCGACCAGGCGCCGAGCGCATCCTTCACCGCGTCGCCGGCCAAAAAGCGCGCCGGTCAGCCGATCGCCTTTGACGCGTCCCCATCCACCGACGCCGACGGGCAGATCGTGGCCTATGAGTGGAACTTCGGAGACGGGGAGTCGGAGACCACGTCGGTCCCGACGATCGAGCACACCTACAACAACTCCGAGACCTATCAGGTGACCCTGCGGGTGATCGACAACGAAGGCTGCTCCACCGATCTCCTCTTCACGGGCCAGACGGCCTCCTGCAACGGATCGCCGGCCGCGCGCACGAGCCAGTCGATCGCCCTGCTCGATACCACCCCGCCCCTCTTTCGACTCCGCGCCCTGCGCCGCGTTCCGCTGGCCCCGAAGGTAAAGGTCACGATGCTCTGCCCCAAGGAAGGCTGCACGGCCCGCGCCCGCGGCACCCTGCTCGCCAAAACGCCCAAGCAGGCGCGCAAGGGCAAAGCGGGCTCTCGCCAGCGCCCGGCCGCCAAGTTCCGCACAGCCCCGGTAAAACGCCGCCTTGCCGCCTCCCTGCCCACGGCGGTGAGCCTGCGGCTTCCCAAGGCTGCGATCCGGGCCGCGCGGGCGAGCCTGCGCGCCGAAGGACGAGCGATCTTGCGGATCAGCGCAGTGGCTCGGGACAAGGCGGGCAACAAGGCCCGCCGGACGCGGGTTGTGAGGCTGGTTTTGCCCGGTAAGGGGAAGAAGTAGGCGCGACGGGCAGGCGCGACGGGCGCTCGGGCCGCGCGCATCTTCGCTGGCGCTTCGGGGTTGAGTAGGTAGGCAGGAGCCACCTAAGCTGTAGGAGGAGGACGTGGTGCAGGGACCGAGGAACGAGAGCGCTTCATTCCGCGCAGCGCGCAGCGCGGTTTTTGCCTGTCTGCTGAGCTTTGCGCTGCTGGCCGTGATGGCCCCAGCCGCGTTCGCGGATCCCCCCGACACCTTCATCATCTCCGCACAGCCGCAGGAAAGCCCCAGCAACTCCACCTCGGCCGCCTTCGACTTCATCGGGCTTCCCGGCGAGCCGACGATGACCTTCGAGTGCGAGCTCGACGGCGACGGCAGCTTCTCCGGCCCGGAAACCGAAAGCTGTAACTCGAAATCGATCGCCTACAACGCCCTGGCCGAGGGGCCGCATGTCTTCCGAGTCCGCGCCATCGGCGCCGATGGCCCGGATGCCACGCCCGACGAGCACACCTGGACGATCGACACCACGGCGCCCGAGACGATGATCGTCTCGACCCCGCCGGAGCCGTCCAGCGGCGTCTCCGCCGCCTTCACCTACGCCTCGGACGAGTCCGACTCGACCTTCCGCTGCCGGCTCGACGACGGCGCGATCGTGGATTGCCCGGCTGCGGGGCAGACGTACTCCAACCTGCTCGACGGAGTCCACACCTTCCGCGTCTGGGCCACGGACAAAGCTGGCAACCAGGATTCCAGCCCGGATACGCACAGCTTCACGGTCAACACCGCCCTCACCGACCTCACGGCCCCCGACACCACCATCCTCCTCTCTCCCGCCAAGCAAAGCACCAAAGACTCCGCCTTCTTTGCCTACACCTCCAACGAGGCGCCGGTCAGCTTCCAGTGCAACTTGGACGGCGCCCCCTTCACGGCTTGCCCGGACCTCGGCATCGGCTACGCGAACCTGCGCAACGGCCCTCACACCTTCGCGGTGCGCGCGGTCGATCGAGCCGGCAACGTCGATGGATCTCCCGCCACCTACACCTGGCGCGTGGCGGCGCCCCTGCCCGACAGCCGTTTCACCTCGGCGCCGCCGAAGCGCATCCCCCTCAAATCGAAGAAGCCGGCCAGGGTCGTCTTCCGCTTCGCCTCCTCGAAGCCGGGCTCGACGTTCCGTTGCCGGCTGGACAAAGGTCCCCTCAGGCGTTGCGGCTCCCCCCGCCGGATCAAGGCGAGGGCGGGTCGCCATCGCTTCGAGGTGTACGCGGTCGATTCTGCCGGTAATCTTGAGCTGACGCCGGCGATTCGGATCTTCCGTGTGCTGGCGGGGCACCGGGGAAAGTCGAAGTAGGGCGGAAAGGGTGGACGACTAGTGCCGACGATCATGCGCGCAAAGCTCGCGGTCATCGCCGCCGTGCTGACGATCGCGGGCGGCGTCTCGGCCATCGCCCAGGCGGAGTTCGTCGAGCAGGGCAACCTGCTCGTCTCCTTCGATGCCGGCCTCAAGCCCTCCACGCTGCCGCGCTCCACGCCCGTTCCGGTCAAGGTCGGTTTCCGGGGCACGTTCGAGAATCTCGACGCCTCCGACACACCGGCGCTCGACACGATGCTCGTCAGGCTCTCCCGCGGTGGCCAGATCCAGGCACGAGGCCTGCCGCGCTGCCCGGAGCGAAAGATGGAGGGCCTCACCACCGCCGAGGCGCTCGGCTCCTGTCGAAAGGCCCTGGTCGGCCGTGGCACGGTGCGCTCTGCATTTCGCTTCCCCGATGGGCGCCGTGGGCGCTCGACCGCCCCGCTCCTGCTCTTCAACGCCCCCCGGGGCATCCTGATGCACGTCCACACCAAGGCTCCCCTGAAGGGCACTTTCCTGATTCCGATGTCGATTCACAAGGCCAGCGGCGCCTTCGGCACCGTGCTCAAGGCGCGCTTTCCGAAGATCGCCGCCGGCTACGGGTTCCTGACCGGGTTCGAGATGGTCATCAACCGCACCTACACCCACAACGGGCAGCGCCGGAGCTTCCTGCTTGCGAGCTGCCCGGCGCCTTCGGGCTTCAGCAAAGTCTCCTTTGAGCTGGCTCGCGTCACCTATCGCTTCCGCAAC
Organism: uncultured Conexibacteraceae bacterium; assembly: GCA_964536955.1. Taxonomy (GTDB): domain Bacteria; phylum Actinomycetota; class Thermoleophilia; order Solirubrobacterales; family 70-9; genus CAZHZI01. The sequence continues at coordinate 4,310 of CAZHZI010000073.1, read as the reverse complement.
GGCGTCGACGTCGACAACTCGGCGATCCGAACCTGCACGGTGAAGGGATAGGCGATGCGCGCGGCGGGGGTGGCGGCTTCGGTCCTCTTTGCGGCGCTCGCGCTGAGCGCCTGCGGGGACGAGCCCTCCAAGGCGGAGGAGCAGGAGGACGCCGCCGCCGCACAGATCGAGGCCGTCGCGGAGCGCTTCGACGCGATCGTGGCCGCCAAGGACACCAAGGCCTTCTGCAAGATCCTCGCGCCCAGCATCGTGCAGCGGTTGGGCGAGGGGAAGAGCAACGGCAAGAAGGAGTGCCTGGTGGTCTGGAGTCCAGCGAAGAATCCGCTTTTTGAGGCGAAGGACCCCGACCTCACCGTGGCCGAGATCACCAAGGTCAAACCTCCCACTGCGACGGCCGATTTGAACAACGGCGGCAAACTCGCCTTTTTGCACGAGCAGGGGGCCTGGCACGTGAGCATGTCGCCCGGCCCCGGTCAGGGGGCCGGCCAGTGAGGCGGGCGCTTGCCCTTTGCCTCCTCGTCGTCCTGGCGGCCGCGTTCGCGGGATGCGGTGGCTGCGGCGACGACGGAGACGACAAGCCCCCCTCGACCGCTGCCTCGACCCCGGACCGGGCCGCCGCTGACAAACCCGGCACGAAGGGAGCCGAGGACCCAGCCGCCGGCCCCGGCAAGAATGCCTCGAAGGGACAGTCTTCTAAGAAAGAAAACGGTTCGTCAGGGAGCCAGGGCGGTTCGTCCGGCACCGTCGACCTGAGCACGGACCCCGACAAGCTCCCCGGCGCGATCGTCACCGGGACCGGCGCCGTGCAGACGCTGCCGCCCGACGCGCAGGACCACGAGACCGCTCAGCGCAACTCCTACTCCTCTATCAAGGCCTTCGGCGAGGAGGTGAGCGGCGAGGAGGCGACCGAGATCACCTTCGCCCTCGCCCAGTTTCTGACCGCGAAGGCTGAGGGCGATTGGGCGACGGCCTGTGCGCGCCTCTACAGCCCGCTGAGGCAGCAGTTCGAGGAGCTGGCGTCCAAAGCGAACGATCCAGACACCCGGAATGCGGGATGTACCGCCGCCTTCGGCGCGGTGATGGGCCGCTCGGCGCCGTCCACGCGTGCCGAAGCGGCGAAAATCGACGTGTCGAGCATCCGCCGCGGCGAGGGCAACCGCGCCTTCGTCATCTACAAAACCCCCCGCACGCTCTCCGCCGACATGCCGATGTACCTGGATGGCGGGATCTGGACCGTCGGGGCGGTCGAGGCCTACACGCTGAGGCCGGAGCAGGCCGGATAGCTCGATGAAGCCGCTTATCGCCTCCTTGTTGCCGCTCGGCCTCGCTGCGCTCGCCGTTGCGGGGTGCGGCGACGGGGGCGGCTCTCAATCCGGCTCGACGGCTGCCGCCCGCCACGCCGCTTTCGGCGCCGCGGCGAGCCCTGCGGATCGAGCGGCGATCTCGCGGCTGACCGTGAACTTCCTTGCCGCCGAGGCGAACGGAAATTGGAAGCAGGCCTGCGCTCTTCTCACCAAGCAGGTTCGTGCCCAGGTCGCCCGGCTCGCCACGCAGCGTCGGGGCTTGAGCGGCGGGGGCTGTCCTGACATTCTCGGCTCGCTCTTCAAGACCTCGCCCGCCCAACTACAGGCAACAGACCATGGTGTGAGCGTCCAGGATGCCCGCATCGAGGGCGCTCGCGGCTACGTCTTCTACTCGACGCCGAAGGCCGGCTCCGCCTATCTGCCGCTCGAGCGCGAGGGGACAAGTTGGAAGGTCGCCACAATCAGCGGCTCCAGCGCCCCATGAGAACCGCAAAGTAATGAGAAAATCTTCAAATCAAGAATCGAATCGATCGAAAGGGAGGGCCGCGATGCGGACCAACAACCGAAAGAGCGTTGCCAAGCTGACCGCGACCCTCGCCGCAGCACTGCTCGTCGCAGCTCCGCTGGCGCTGGGCGCCGACCCCACCCGCGAGGAGTACGCAACCAAGGTCGAGCCGATCTGCAAGGCGAATACCCAGGCGAACGCCAAAATCCTCAAAGGCGCCCGCACCAACGTCAAGGAGGGCAAGTTCGCCGTCGCCGCCAAGCAGTTCGCCCGCGCCGCAACCGCGCTGGAGAAGACGGTCAAACAGCTGAAAGCCACGGCTCAGCCCCCCGAGGATCAAGCGACGCTCGGCAAATGGCTGGGCTATGTCTCCTCCGAGGCCACGCTGCTTCGCAAGGTGTCCACCGCGCTCAAGGACCACAACAAATTCAAGGCCCAGACAGAGGTCGTCCGCCTCACCCGCAACGCCAACCTCGCCAACAGCCTGGTCTCCGGCTTCGGCTTCAACTACTGCAAGTTCAAGCCCTCGAGGTTCACCTGAGGCAATGATCCTGGCGATGCGCGAAGGGGCGTTTGCCTAGGGGCACTCAAGCCAGCCGGCCGCTGGCGCTTCGCCGTCCGCGCTGGGTGTTGGGGATCTCGCTCGTCCTGATCCTCGGCCTCGGCGTGCTCGGCCTGAACGTCGAAGATCGGCTGAAACCGACCTCGCTGGAGGTGCCCGGCACCGCGTCCTCGCGCGGGGAGCAGATGCTGGAGCGGTACTTCGGCGACTCGGCGCCGTTCGCGATCCTCCTGCGCGGCCCCGCCGCCGCCATCGACCGCCAGGGCCCGGAGCTGATTCGGGAGCTGCGCAGCGACTCGGCGGTGACCACGATCTCCCCGTGGGACAAAGGCAGCGTCGCGCGATTGCGGCCGAGCCCGGACCGAGCGCTTGTCCTTGCCGACTTCCACGTCGGAGTCGAGGAGGCGGTGCGCGAGACGGTGCCCTACCTCGAGGAAGTCCTCGAGACCGACGTAAAGCCGCCGTTGCACGCAACCCAGACCGGTTTCGCGAGCCTCTCGCGGGCGATCCAGGAGGAGTCGATCTCCGCTTCGGAGCGGGGCGAGCTGATCGCCCTGCCGGTCCTCCTGTTCGTGCTCCTGCTCGTCTTCCGCTCGCCGCTCGCCGCCCTGATACCCCTGGCCTTCGGCGCGATCACCGTGCTCACTTCCCGCGGAGTCCTGACGCTCGTCTCCTCCTGGCTCTCGATCGACGGCTTCGCCCTCACCGTGAGCACGATGATGGGCCTCGCGTTGGGGGTCGACTACGCCCTCTTGATGGTCTCCCGCTTCCGAGAGGAGCTGGCCGACGGAGCCGACCCGCTCGACGCCGCGCAGACCACCCGCCGCACCGCCGGGCGCACCACGGTGTTCGCCGGCGGAACCCTGTTCCTGTCGATGTTCGTCTCGATCTTCATCCTGCCCGGCGCCCTGCTCGTCTCCCTCGCCGGCACGGTGATCGTCGTGGTCATCCTCAGCGTCATCGTGGCGACCCTGGTCGCCCCCGCCCTTCTTGCCTTGATCGGCCCCAACATCGACCGCTGGCGCATCGGCCCCCCGGCGAACGGCCGCTCGCGTCTGATGACCGCCGTCGACACGGCGCTGCGTCGTCCGCTGCTGGCGGCGGCGCTGATCGGCGGCGTGGTCTTGATCCTGGCCGCCCCCGCGCTTGCCTTCAAGACCGGCCCACCCAGCGTCGAGCAGTTGCCGACCGACAACGAGGCTCGTCGCGACGCCGAGCTGGTCAGCCGCGCGATCGGGCCGGGATGGGACGCCCCGTTCATCCTCGTCGCCTCCACCGATGAGGGGACGATGACCGAAGAGGGCCGCCTCGCCGCGCTTTCGCGCTGGCAGCGGAAGATCGCGCAGGACCCCGGCGTGCAGGCGGTGATCGGCCCCGACCAGATCGCTCGCCGGGTGGCGCCGCTTAAGGACCTGGGACGCCGGCTCGTGGGGGACGACGGAGAAGGCGGGCAGGTCGACCAGCTGCGTCAGCTGGGTCCCCGGCTGGCCCAGGTCGAGGACGGCGTGGCCCTCATCCGCAGCGGCCTCGCCCGAGCCACGGCCGGCGCGGGGCTTTTGGGCGAGGGGTCCGGTCGGGCGCAGGTGGGGGCGATAACGATCGCGAGCGGCCTCAGCCGGGCGGTGGAGGGCGGCATCCGAGCCGTGGGCGCGATCGACCGGCTGGTCGACGCCTCCGGGCGGCTGACCGCGGGGCAGCGCCAGGCCAGGCTGGGCTCGCGCACGCTCGAGTCCGGCCTCAGCGTCCTGCTCCCCGACCTGCGGCGCAACGGCCTGGGAGGGGCGCGGCGGCTTCGGGATGCGCTCAACCGGGCGGCGGCGAGCGACCCCGCGCTGAGCGACGAGGCCGGCCAGGCGGCGCTGCTGGTCGCCCATCTCTCCGCCTCGCGCAGCGAGGTCAAGCGGCTGCGCGGCATCGCCCTGCGGCTCGACGCCGGCCA
>CAZHZI010000072.1:0-10218 GCA_964536955.1 uncultured Conexibacteraceae bacterium | reverse complement strand
AGGAGCTCCCAGGCGACCTTCACCTCCTCCTCGGCATGGAAGGTCGAGAGGCTGATCCGGATCGTGTCGCCGATCCCGTCGGCAAGCAGTGTGCCGAGGCCGACCGAGGATTTCAGCGAGCCCGACCATTTGGTGCCGGCCTCGGTGATCCCCAGGTGCAGGGGGTAGGGGATCTTCTCGGCGAGCAGGCGGTTGGCGGCGATCGTGTTGGGCACGTTCGTCGACTTGATCGAGACCTTGAAGTTCTCGAAGTCGAGACCTTCCATCAGTTCCACGAACTCGACGGCGGCGGCGACCAGCGCCTCGACCGGCGCCTCGCGCTCCAGCTCGTGGAGATGCTTGGGCAAGGAGCCGGAATTGACGCCGATCCTCATCGGCACGCCGGCCTCTGTCGCCCTGACCGCCACCTCGGCGACTTTCTCGCGGCCGCCGATGTTGCCGGGGTTGAGCCGGATGCAGTGTGCGCCGGCGTCGATCGCCTTCAGAGCCAGCGTGTGGTTGAAATGGATGTCGGCGATCACCGGTATCGGCGATTCCCTGACGATCGTCTTCAGCGCCTCGGCGTCGTCGGCGCGCGGCACCGCGACTCGGACCAGGTCCGCGCCTGCGTCGGCGACCTTGTGGATCTGCTCCATCGTCGCCGCCAGATTGGAGGTTTCGGTCTTGGTCATCGTCTGCACGGCAACCGGCGCGCCGCCGCCGATCGGCACGCCTCCGACGAAGATCTGGCGTTTTGAGGCCATCGAGCAAGCGTACCGGGGACGCCGTGCGATCCGGCTTTGAACCATTGCCCGAACCCGGTCGTAGACCCATGCGATGGGAGGGCGGCGCCTTTTCGCAGTCGTTGCAGCCGCGGTCGCGGCCGCGCTGATCCTGCCAATCGCCGCGCAGGCCAGCTTCCACTTGATGAAAGTCCGCGAGGTCTACCCGGGCTCCAGCAACGACAGCTACGTCGTCCTGCAGATGCTGGGCGCCGGGGAGAACTTCGTCGGCGGACACGACGTCATCCTCTACAACGCCACCGGGACGGTGATCGACACGTTCGTCTTCTCGGGCGGCGTTCCCAACGGCAGCCACGGCAACAACACGATCTTGGTCGGGGATACCGGCGTTCAGGCGACGTTCGGGGTGGCTCCGGACGACCACGCGGATCCCAGCTTCAACGTTCCCGCATCCGGCGGCGCCGTCTGCTGGGGGGACGGGCTCCCTCCCGACTGTGTCTCGTGGGGGGACTTCACGGGATCGCTTCCTTCTTCCGCCGGTTCGCCTGCGTCGCCCGTTGGAGTCACGGCCGGGAAAGCGCTGCACCGCTCGATTGCCGTTTCGGGCTGTCCCACATACCTGGAGTCCGGCGACGACACGAACAACAGCGCCAGCGACTTCAGCCAGCAGACACCCAACCCCCGCAACAACGCGACGACCCCGACTGAGGCGCTCTGCTCCACGCCCAACACGTCGATCACACCGCCGAAACCGCCGGCGCGGACCAACAGCACCGGCGCGGACTTCACCTTCACGGCTACCCCCCCGGGTGGGGCGACCTTCGAGTGCCGGCTCGACGCCGAGCCGGATTTCACGCCCTGCGCGTCGCCGAAGGGCTATTCGGGCCTGGCGGGCGGGGCCGGAGCGAGTCACACGTTTCAGGTTCGCGCCGTGCATCCGACGAACGGCACCGACGGGACGCCGGCGACCCATCTCTGGACGATCGACACGATCGGCCCGACTGCGTCGGTTGGCGGCAAACCCGCCGACCCCAGCCCCGGCAACAGCGCCGCCTTCACCTACAGCTCCAGCGAGACCGGCTCGAGCTTCCAGTGCAGCCTGGCCCCCGGCGGCGATGCCGACGATTTCAGTCCCTGCCCTTCCGCCGGGAAAACCTATCCCGACGCCGAACACCCTTCCCCGCTGGCCGACGGCGACTGGACCTTCAAGGTCAGGGCGACCGACCTTGCCGGAAACCAGGGAAGCCCGGCCGAATTCAGCTGGACCGTCGACAACTCCCTCGGCGACACGACCGCCCCGGACACCACGATCGACTTAAGGCCGCCGGATCCCAGTGGGAGCCCGGCGGCCTTCTTCACCTACCACTCGACCGAACAGGGGTCGACCTTCGAATGCAAGCTCGACAGCGCGGCCTTCGTGACCTGTCCCCCCGCCGGCGTCTCCTACGGCGACCTGGGCGATGGCCCACACAGCTTCCAGGTTCGGGCCACCGATGGCTTCGGCAATACGGACAGCACGCCGGCCGGCTTCAGCTGGGCGGTTTCGGTCGCGGGCCTGCTCCAAGCCCCACCCCTCCTACCCCCCGGTCCGCCTGCACCCTCGCCGCCGCAGACGACGATTACGGGCAAGCCGGCAGCGTCGACCCAGGATCGCACCCCGACCTTTCGGTTCAGGTCGAGCGTGCCCGGGTCCGGCTTCGAGTGCAAGGTCGACGGCGCGAGCTTCAGGCCCTGCGCCTCTCCGTTCACGACGAAGCCTCTTTCCTTCGGTCCTCACTCAGTGCGGATCCGGGCCGTAGCCGCGGGATTGACCGATCTCTCTCCGGCGAGAAGCGGCTTCAGGGTGAAGAAGCCAAAACGCAAACGACCGCGATGAGGCGCCGCCCCCTCGTCGTCCTAGTCTCGGTGGCGGCCCTGTCCTTGGCTGCGGTGCAGGCGCCCTCCGCTTCCGCCGAGTTCCACCTGGTCAAGATTCGCGAGGTGTTCCCCGGGCCGACCGCGCAGCCGGATGCCGAGTACGTGGAGTTCCAGGCCTACGCCTCCGGCCAGAACCTCGTCGCCGGCCATTCGGTGACCTTCCACAACTCGAGCGGCGCCACGGTCGGGACCGCGACCTTCGGCTCCGACGTGGGAGATGGACGCAACCAGATGACGTTCACGATGGCGACGGCGGCGGCCGAATCCAGATTCGGAATCCTCGCCGACGAGGGGCTGGCGCCAAACCTGGTCGATCCGGCTGGAGGCGCGGTCTGCTGGGCGTCGCTCGATTGCGTCTCCTGGGGCGGCTTCGGCGGCTCGCTGCCTTCAGCGGCCGGATCGCCGGCAGCCCCCGAGGGTATTCCGGACGGGATGGCGTTGCGGCGCCTCCTCTCCCCTGGCTGCCCGACGTTGCTCGAGGAGGCCGACGACCGGGACGACAGCGCCCTGGACTTCTCGGCCGTCTTCCCGAATCCACGCCCGAACTCGATCGTCCCCTCTGAGCAGGCATGCGGACGCGGACGCGCGGAGTCGCGGGTCCCCTCCGCGGGCGCGCCCGACACCGTCCTCGGGCGCCGGCCTTCGAAGCGAACCCGCGACCGCACCCCCACCTTTCGCTTCGGCTCGAACGAAGCGAGCGCGAACTTCCAGTGCAAGCTCGACGCGAAGCCCTATAGGCCGTGTAGCTCGCCCTTCACCACCAGGAAGCTCGCGCTCAGGCGGCACACCTTCAGGGTGCGCGCCGGCAGCGGCGGCGGCATCGACCCTTCACCTGCCTCCTGCTCGTTCAGGGTAGTTCGCAGGCCCGCTATCGGACGCTGAAGCCCTCGCCGGTGAGTCGGCCAATGTCGTTGGTCAGGCCGAGGACGAAGAGCATGATCACCAGCACGAAGCCGAGCGCCCCGGCTCGCTCCATCACCTGGAAGGGAACGGGCCGACCGCGGACTTTCTCGACCAGGCTCCAGAAGATGTGGCCGCCGTCGAGCGGCAGGAAGGGGAAGAGGTTGATCAGTCCGAGCGAGAGGCTGACCACCGCCAGCAGGATCAGCGCCTCCGTCGCACCGAACTCGTTGATCGTCTGATTGGCAACATCGCTGACCCCCACGATGCCCGAGACCTGCTTGCGCTGCTCGGCATCGAAGAGGTTGGCGAAGACGGTCAGTGTTTTATGCGTGACCAGCCACATGAAGCCGGTGGCGCGGTCGACCGCGCCACCGGCGCCGAGGTCGGCGGGCTCGGAGCCGTAGGAGAAGCCGATCCGCGTACGCCCGATCGCCGCGTCGTACTCGGGGCGAACGCTGATCGTTCTCACCTGCCCGCCGCGGCGTACCCGCAGCGTCACCGGAGTGGCCGCCTTGCAGCCGCTCACCTGCCCGCCGGCACACCTATGGGAGCCAACGTCATTGGCGAAACGAGTCAGCCGGGCCTCGCTGTCTGCGCTCGGGTAGCTCTTCCCGTCGACGGCGAGGATCGTGTCGCCGCTCTGCAGCACCGTCGCGGCGGGGGAGCCGGGGACGATGTCGCCGACGGTCTGGGTGACGGCACGGGCGTTCAGCGAAACCACGAAGAGGATCGCGAAGGCGAGGAAGATGTTGACCACGGGGCCCGCCCCGATCACGACAATCCGCTTCCAGACCGGTTGGTGGTAGTAGCCACGGTGCTCGACTTCCGGCGGCAGCTTCTCGTCCGGGTTCATGCCGCTGATCTTCACGAAGCCGCCCGCCGGGATCGCGCCGATTCCATACTCGGTCTCGCCCCGTTTGACCGAGGCCAGCTTCGGCGGGAAGAAGAGAAAGAAGCGCTCGACCCGCATCCCGGTCGCCTTCGCCGCGACGAAGTGGCCGAGCTCGTGCAGGACGATCAGCAAAGAGAAGCCGAGGAAGATGAGGACCCAGCTCATGCCGGTGTCAACCCCCTGACCTGGTCTTCGGCGCGAAGGCGCGCCTCGGCGTCGACGGCGAACAGGTCGTCGAAATGGCCGACCGCCGTCGACGGGATCTCTTCGAGGACGCTCTCGATCACCGCGGCGATCCCGGTAAAGGGGATGCGCCCGTCGAGGAAGGCGTAGACCGCAACCTCGTTGGAGGCATTGAGCACGCAGGGCGCGGTTCCGCCGGTAACCGCCGATTCGCGCGCCAGGCCCAGGGCCGGGAAAGCGTCCAGGTCGACCGGCTCGAAGGTCAGGGCTCCTTCTGCAACGAGGTCGACCGGCTCCAGTGGCAGGTCGACGCTCTGACCTCCATGAAGGGCATATGAGATCGCGACTCGCATATCGCGGGGGCCAATGTGGGCCAACGTCGCGCGGTCAGCCAGTTGCACCAAGCCATGGATCAGCGACTGGGGGTGGACTACTACATCGATCCGGTCGTACGGCGTGCCGAAAAGGTGGTGGGCCTCCATCAGCTCTAAGCCCTTGTTCATCAGGGTCGCCGAATCGATCGTGATCTTGCCTCCCATCGCCCAGGTGGGATGCGCAAGAGCGTCCTCGACGGTGACACCGGCAAGGTCACCTGGGCTTCGCCCGCGGAACGGGCCTCCGCTGGCGGTGATGGTCAGACGTTCGACGCTGCCCGGGGGCTGCCCCGCGATGAGCTGATGCAGAGCCGTGTGCTCGGAGTCCACCGGGGTGATCACGCTGCCACTGGCCTCCGCGAGCTGCATCACCAGCTCCCCGCCCACCACGAGAGACTCCTTATTGGCGAGCGCCAAGTCGATCCCCTCCGTGAGGGCGACGACGGTCGGCCCGAGCCCCGCCGCCCCGACCATTCCATTGAGGACGAGGTCGGCGCCGGACGTCGCGATCAGCTCGCGGATCCCCTCCTCCCCGGCAAGGACCCTGCCGCTCCAGGCGCTGCGTGCTCGCTCGGCGGCATCGAGATCGTCGAGAGCGACCACGGGTGCGCCATGCCGCTTGGCTTGGTCCAGCATCAGCTCCCAGCTCGAACCGGCCGCCAACCCCACGACCTGCATCTCGCTGGACGCGTCGACGATCTCCAGCGCCTGGGTGCCGATCGATCCGGTGCTGCCAAGAATTACCAGCTTCTTCATCTACAGCAGTCTAGGTAGCTCAATAGACCAGCTGGACGGCGAGGTAATAGCCGACCACGATCGTGAAGAAGACGGCATCCAGCCGGTCGAGCAGACCGCCGTGGGCTCCGAAGAAGGTCCCGGTGTCCTTCTTGCCCAGGTCCCGCTTCAGCAGTGACTCGAATAGGTCGCCGGCCGGGCCGATCGCCGCTACCGCGGCGCCGATTATCAGGGCGTCCACCCCGGAAAGCCAGTCTTGGTAGAGACCGGCGAACCAGAAGGCCATCGTGCCGATCAGGAAGCCACCGATCAGGCCCTCCAGCGTCTTGTTCGGCGAGAGGCTGGGGGTGATCTTGTGGGAGCCGAACATGCGGCCGGTGGCGTAGGCGCCGGTGTCGGTGGCAAAGGTGCCGACGAGGACGTCGACCAGCAGCGCCGCTCCGTGGTCGGGGAGGCCGCGAAGCAGCACGGCGTGGACCAGTGGGATGCCGAGCCAGACGATGCCGAGCAGCGTGACGCCCATCGAGACCGTTATCCCGTCGCGGTGCTTACGGTCAGCGCCGAAGGCGAAGAGCAGCGGGAAGATCGCCGCGCCGATCAGCAGGACGTTGAAGGCGGTGCCGAAGTGGGCAGCGAGGACCAGCGCCACGATCGCGATGTAGGCGGCGATCTGGATCGGCCGCAGCTGCTTCGCCATGGCGAAGTACTCGCGCAGGCCGATCAAGCCGATCGCGATCATCGCGGCCGCGAACGGCAGCCCACCGGCGACGGTGATGGCAATCGCAAAGGCGATCCAGGGAATTGCGACGAGAATCCTCTTCGCCGTCTCGCCGCGCAGCCCGCGGCGGCGGCGCTGGCGTGGCGCCGGGCGCGTGGGCCGTTCGACGACCGGGTCGTCGAGGCCTTCGAACAGGTCTTCCCCGGCGCTGAGGCCGAACGGCCGGCGCCCGGGGCGTTCCCCTTCCCCTTCCCCTTCCCCTTTCCGATCCGAATCCATCGCTAGGCCCTCGCCCCGAAGCGGCGCCGGCGGGCGTCGAACTCACGAAGCGAGGCTTCCAGCGCCTCGCGGCTGAAGTCCGGCCAGAGCTCGTCGCGGAAGACCAGTTCCGAGTAGGCGCACTGCCAGAGCAGGTAGTTGGAGATCCGCTGCTCGCCGCTGGTTCGTATCAGGAGGTCGGGATCGTGCATCTCGGGGGCATAGAGGTGACGGCGGAACTCTCCCTCGGAGCCCCCCTCGAAGCTTCGCGCCGCATCGACGATCTCCGCCCTGCCTCCATAGTTGAAGGCGATGAAGAGGGTGATCCGCTCGTTGTCGCGAGTCGTCTCCTCCGCCCATTCCATCCGCTTGACGAGCTCGGGTTCGACACCCTCGCGGCGGCCGATGAAGCGCATCCGCACCCCCTCCTCGTCCAGCTCAGGCGTCTCGGCGTCGATCCGCTCGCCGAACATCCGCATCAGCCCGTCCACTTCCGCGGCCGGCCGGGACCAGTTCTCGGTCGAAAAGGAGAAGACCGTCAGCTCCTCGACTCCCAGGTCGACCGCGTCGCGCAGCCGTGCCTTGACGACGTCGGCGCCGGCGCGGTGCCCCTCGACGATCGACAGCCCCCTTTGTTGCGCCCAGCGGCCATTGCCGTCGGTGATGATCGCTACGTACCGCGCGGAGGCACTCACACCTCCAGGATTTCCTCTTCCTTGCCTTTGAGCAGCGCGTCTATCTGCGCAATCGCCTCGTCGGTCTGCTTCTGGAGGGCGGCCTCGGCGCGACGCTCGTCGTCTTCGCCCGCCTCTCCCTCCTTCTTCAGCTCGCGCAGGTCCTGCATCACGTCCCGGCGGACGTTGCGGATCGCGACGCGCCCTTCCTCCGCGACTCCGTGCACGACCTTCACCATCTCGCGACGGCGTTCTTCGGTCAGCTCGGGAATCTGGAGGCGGATCACGTTTCCGTCGTTGCTCGGGGTCAGCCCGACGTCGGAGTCGAGAATCGACTTCTCGATCGCCCCGACGGACGACTTGTCGTAGGGAGTGACGGTGAGCAACCGCGCGTCGGTGGTCGCCACGTTCGCCAACTGCTTGAGCGGCGTCGGCGTGCCGTAGTAGTCGACCGTTATCCGATCGAGCAGATGCGGGGACGCACGGCCGGTGCGCACGGTGGCCAGCTCGCCACGGCTCGAGTCGACCGACTTGGCCATGCGCCCCTTGGCGTCCTCGAGCAGTTCGTCGATCAGCTCCACCGGTTCGTCCTCAGCTCTCGGTGGGCTTGCCGGAGACCAGCGTGCCCACCCTCTCGCCGGAGACGATCCTATCTATGTTGTGCTCGTCCCCCATGTTGAAGACGTAGATGGGCAGGTCGTTGTCCATGCAGAGGGAGAGCGCCGTCGAATCCATCACCTTGAGGCCTCGCTCGATCGCCTCGCGATGAGTTATCGCGGGGATGAACTCGGCTTCGGGATGGGTCGCCGGGTCAGCGTCGTAGACGCCCTCCACCCCGTTCTTCGCCATCAGTATCGCCTCGGCGTGGATCTCCAGCGCTCGCAGGGCGGCCGCGGTGTCGGTAGTGAAGAACGGGTTGCCCGTGCCGGCGGCAAAGATCACCACGCGTCCCTTCTCGAGGTGGCGCATGGCACGGCGGCGGATGTAGGGCTCGGCGACCTCCTTGACGTCGATCGCCGACATCACCCGTGTGTGCTCGCCCAGCCTCTCGAGGGCGTCTTGAAGCGTAAGCGCGTTCAGGACGGTCGCCAGCATCCCCATGTAGTCGCCCGTGGCGCGGTCCATCCCTTTCGCGGCGGCCTCAAGGCCGCGGTAGATATTGCCGGCGCCGACCACGACCGCCACCTCCACTCCGCGCTCGCGGACCGCCCCCACCTGCTTGGCGATCCGGTCGACCTCGACGGCGTCGGTGCCGTAGTCGAGGTCGCCCATCAGCGCCTCGCCGGAGAGCTTCAGCAGAATGCGCCCGAATCTCGGCTCGGGAGGAGTCATTCGGCGATGACCTTATTCCTCGCCGACGCGGAAGTAGGCGAAGCGGGCGATGCGTACGTTCTCGCCGGTCTTGGCGGCCAGCTCCTGGCGCAGCTCCTCGATCGACTTGCCCTCGTGCTTGTCGGTGTTGACGTGGCCTTGATCGAGCAGCGCGACCTCTTTCGCCCACTTGGCGAGTTGGCCCTCGACGATCTTCTCCACCACGTCGTCGGGTTTGCCCTCCTCCTTCGCCTTCTCCTCGAAGACGCGCCGCTCGGTTGTCCGTTCCTCCTCGGGAATCTCCTCTGAGGAGACGTACTTGGGCGCAGTGGCCGCGACGTGTAGGGCGACCTGGTAGGCGAACACCTTGAAGTCCTCGTTGCGGGCCACGAAGTCGGTCTCGCACTGAACCTCCACCATCGCGCCGACCTTGTCGTTGGCGTGGATGTAGGAGGCGACGACTCCCTCGTTGGTGCCGCGTCCCTCCCGCTTGGCGGCCGAAGCCTGGCCCTTGACCCGAAGGATCTCGATCGCGCGATCGAGATCGCCGTCGGATTCCGAGAGGGCCGCCTTGCAGTCCATCATCGCGGCTCCGGTGCGATCCCGGAGCGCCTTTACGTCAGCGGCAGAAACGCTCACGACTCGCTCTCCGCTGGTGCTTTCTCTCCGGCTACAGGACCCGCGGCCGGGCGCTCTGAGGCTTGCGCCGCAGCCTCCGCTTCGGCGGCTTTCTTCGCGGCCTCCTCGGCCTCCTGGCGCACCTTCTCTTCCTCTTCCCGCTTGCGGCGCTCCTCTTCCTCCTTTTGGCGGCGCTCGGCCTCCTCGGCGCGGCGACGCTCGTCCTCCACCCGCCAGGCGCTGGAGCCGGCCTCGGCTGCCGCTCCGATCGTGCCGATGATCAGCCCGCAGGAGCGGATCGCGTCGTCGTTGCCGGGAATCACGTAGTTGACCGGCGTCGGGTCGCAGTTGGTGTCGACCAAGCCGATGATCGGGATCCGTAGGCGAGCCGCCTCGCGGACGGCGATCTCCTCGGTTTTCAGGTCGGTGACGAAGACGGCATCGGGCAAACGCTCCATGTCGCGAACGCCACCGAGGTTGAACTCGAGCTTGGCCAGCTCCGCCTGCATGCCCATCCGCTCCTTGGTGGGGAGGAGATCCAGTTTGCCCTCCTCTCGCCAGCCGGTCAGCTCGTGCAAGCGGGCGATTCGTGCCGACATCGTGTTGAAGTTGGTCAGCAGGCCGCCGAGCCAGCGCTGGTTGACGTAGGGCATCTGGCAGCGATCGGCCCATTCCTTGACCGCATCGCCCGCCTGCTTCTTGGTGCCGACGAAGAGGATGGTCCCTCCGCCGCTGGAAAGCTCGCCGCAGAAGACGCGGGCTTTTTCCAGCAGGTCCTCGGTCTGCAGAAGGTCGATGATGTGGATCCCGTCCAGCTCGCCGTCGATATAGCGGCGCATGTTCGGGTTCCAGCGACGCGTCTGGTGGCCGAAGTGCACCCCGGCTTCCAGCAGCTCTTTCAGGCCTGCCTCTG
>CAZHZI010000071.1:0-10251 GCA_964536955.1 uncultured Conexibacteraceae bacterium | reverse complement strand
AGGCCTACCTCGACAACGACGGCAACGTGGCGGCGACCGCCAAACAGCTCTTCACCCATCGCCACACGATCCGCTACCGCCTGGAGCGCGCCAAGGAGCTCTGCGGCCACGACGTCTCGGCCACCCAGGGCCGCGAAAAGCTCGGCCTCGGCCTGAAGGCGATGCGGGTCCTAGGCATCGCCTCCCCCCGCGGCCCCGCCCTCGAGCCGGGCGCCGAGGCGGGCAAGGTCCCCAGGTCTTCGGAGGATTGAGGCAGCCCGATGCGCGTGGCGGTGGTGGGGGGAACGGGGGTCGTCGGCTCGCTCGTGGTTGCGGAGCTGGCAGCCCGACCTTCGGCGAATGGCTGGCGAGCGGTTCCCGGCAGGGCCACGGAGCCGCCACATGAGGTCACCGCCGCTCGCGCGCGCGGCGCTTGCAATGCTTGTCCTCGCCACCGCGAGCATCGGCGTGCCCGCGACCGTGGCCCCACGCACCTTCTACGCCGACTTCCCGTTCTTCGCCCACTGGGTCGATCTGCTGCCTCCGTACAACGAGCACCTGATCACCGACGTCGGTGGCCTGTACCTCGGCTTCGCGACCCTCTTCGGCTGGGCGGCATGGACGCTGCAGCGTGAGCTCGTCCGCGCCGTCTGCGTCGCCTGGCTGCTGGTCGCCGCACTCCACCTCTTCTTCCACGCGACCCATCTCGACGGCTTCGGGGCAGCAGACGCAATCGCGGAGATCGCCTCCCTCGCCTCGCTCCTTGCCCCCGCCGCGCTCGCCCTCTGGGCGGTCGGCAAGCGGGCGCAGAGCTCCGGGGGGAGGACTTGAACCCCCGCTTCCAGGACCAAAACCTGGCGTGCTAGCCAATTACACCACCCCGGATCGGGCCCCGAGCCTAGCGGCACGCGCCACGCGTCCCCCGTTTCCCATCCATCGCATGGTCAACGGGGGGCTCGTCGCGATTGGTTGCGTCCGGACGGAGACCTAGGTTCATCGCTATGGAAACGGGAGATGTGCAGATGGATCCGGAGATTCGCGAGGGGCTTGCGCAGGGCTGGAAGGGGCTGATGGTTATCGGGATCCTGGCGACCTTCGTCGGTTGCATGGCGATCCTCGTGCCCGCCGTCGCCTCGGTCGGGACGGCGATCTTCATCGGCTGGATCCTCGTTATCGCCGGGGCCTTCCTGGTCGCCGCCGCCTTCAGCGCACACTCGATCGGGACCGTCGTTCTGCGGCTGCTCTGGGCGCTGCTGACCGTCGTCGTCGGCCTCTGGCTGATCGTCGAGCCAGACAACGGCACCCTCACCCTGACTCTCGTCCTCGGCATCTACTTCCTCTTCATGGGACTAACCCGGATCGCCGTCGCCTTCGCCGGGCGTGGACAGGCCGGCGCCGGCCTGGTCGGCCTCAACGGCTTCGCCGGCCTGCTGATCGGCGTCCTCGTCCTCGCCGAGTTCCCCAGCTCCGCCGACTGGGCGATCGGCCTCCTGGTAGGCATCGACCTGATCTTCGCCGGCTGGACCCTGACCGCCGTAGCACTGGCAGGCCGGGACCTCTCCCGAGCCGACTGAGCCCGCCTTTCCTCCACGACAGGACCCGCCCGCTCACGGCCCTCAGAGGCAGCACCCGCCCACCGCGTCTACGATTCCGGGGTGAGTTCGCCTCTGGTCCTGGTCATGGCGGCGGGCGAGGGCAGCCGAATGCGCTCGTCCGTGCCGAAGATGCTGCATCCCGTTTGCGGGCGACCGATGGTCGGCTGGCCGATCCTCGCCGCTCGCGAGGCCGGCGCCGGGCGAGTCGTGGCGATCGTCTCTCCCGGTCGTGACATCTCCGCCGGCCTCCCCGATGGCGTCGAAACGGTGACCCAGCCCGAACCCGACGGGACGGGCGGCGCCATCCGCGCGGCCCTGCCGCTGGTCGAGGACAGCGACACTGTGCTCGTCCTCTCCGGTGACGTGCCGTTGCTCTCAGCCGAGGTGATCTCCGGCCTGCTCGAGGCCCATGCCTCCTCCGACGCCGCCGCGACGATGCTGACGATCGAGCTCGATGAGCCGGGCTCCTACGGCCGCGTCGTCCGCACCACCTCAGGCGAGGTCGAGCGGGTGGTCGAGGCCAAAGCGGCCGGCGACGCCAGCGCCGAGGAGCTGGATATCCGCGAGATCAACGCCGGCACCTACGCCTTCGATGCGGCGCCCCTCGCCACCGCCCTCTCCGCACTCCCCAACGACAACGCCCAGGGCGAGTACTACCTGCCCGACGTTTTCGCGGCGCTGCGTGAGGCAGGGCACACGGTCGCCGCCCACGTCGCCGACGACCTCGCGGTGACGATGGGCGTCAACGATCGCGCCGACCTCGCCGCGGTCGAAACCGAGGCGCGCTGCCGCATTCTCGATGCTCACATGCGGGCCGGCGTCACCTTTGTCGACCCCGGCTCGACCTGGGTCGACGTCGATGTCGAGATCGCCGCCGACGCGCGGATCGAGCCCGGCACCAGCCTGCGTGGACACACCGAGGTCGGCCCTGGCTCCGTCGTCGGCCCGCTCACCACGCTGATCGACACGACCCTCGGCGCCGAGGTCCACGCCCCGCACTCCTACCTGGTCGAGTGCGAGGTGTCCGACGGCTGCAACGTCGGACCCTTCGCCTACCTCCGCCCGGGGGCCAACCTCGAGCGCGACGCGAAGGTCGGCACCTTCGTCGAGGTAAAGAACTCGCGGATCGGCGTCGGCGCGAAGGTCCCTCACCTGGCCTACGTCGGCGATGCCGAGGTGGGCGCCGGCAGCAACCTGGGCGCCGGCACGATCACCGCGAACTACGACGGATTTCGCAAGAGCCGCACGACGATCGGCCGCAACGCGCGCATCGGCGTTGACACGATGCTGATCGCCCCGGTAGATGTCGGCGACGCCGCCTACACTGGCGCTGGCGCCGTGATCGCGGAAGACGTGCCCGACGGGGCTCTGGCGGTGAGCGAGAACGACCAGCGGAACATCGAGGGCTACGCCGAGCGCAAAGCGGCTGAGATGAAGGAAAAGGAATCGTGAGCACGATCGAGGAACCCCAGGCGGCGCCGACCGCGATCCCGCACGACTACTCCAAGCGCCTGATGGTCTTCGGTGGCCGCAGTTCCACGGAGTTGGCCTCCAGGGTCGCCGGCAAGCTAGACCTCGACCTCGGCCAGGTGACGCTGAAGACCTTTGCCAACGGCGAGGTCTACTGCCGCTACGAGGAGTCGATCCGCGGCGCCGACGTCTTCCTCGTCCAGTCCACCTGCGCCAGCGAGCAATCGGGGATGACCCCAAACGACTCCCTGATGGAGCTGCTGACGATGATCGACGCGGCGCAGGGGGCCTCCGCCCACCGGATCATCGCGGTCATGCCCTGGTACGGATATGCCCGTCAGGACAAGAAGTCCGCCCCGCGGGAGCCGATCTCCGCCCGGATCGTCGCCAAGTGCTTGGAGGGCGTCGGCGTCGACCGCGTCCTCACCATGGACCTCCATGCCGGACAGGTGCAGGGTTTCTTCCACGTCCCGGTGGACCACATGACCGCAATGCCGATGCTGACCCAGTGGTTCGCCGACCAGCACCTCACCGACGAGCTGGTAATCGTCTCCCCCGACGCAGGGCGGGTCAAGACGGCGCGCAACTTCGCCCGCCGGATCGGGACTCACTGGGCCGTCATGGAGAAGGAGCGGCCCGCTCAGCAGGTGGCCGAGATCGGCTACGTGGTCGGCGACGTGAAGGGGCGCACCGCGGTTCTGGTCGACGACATGATCGATACCGCCGGAACGCTTTGCGCCGCCGCCCGGACCGTGCTCGAGGAGGGCGCGGCGCGGGTGATCGCCTGCGCCACCCACGGCGTCTTCTCCGGTCCCGCCTACGAGCGGCTCGCCTACGAAAACTCCGGGATCGAGCGGATCGTCGTCACCGACACGCTGCCGCTGCGCCCCGGCGCGCCGGACAACATCACGGTGATCTCGACGGCCGGCACGTTCGCCGACTCGATTCGCCGCATCTTCACCGACGACTCGGTTTCGGAGATCTTCGCCGGGGAGAACCAGCTCTTCTGATGCCCGACGGCTTGCGGCTGGTCGGCCACAAGGGCGCCGACCTGATCGCTCCCGGCAACACCCTGGAGAGCTTCGCCGCCGCGGTCGAGGCGGGCGCCGACACGATCGAGCTCGACGTGCTCTGGCGCCGTGACGGCCACCCCCGCATCGCGACGGAGGAGCGCACGCCTCTTGTCGTCGCCCACGATTGGCACGACGCGGAGCGCCGAACGCCGTTGACCCTGGGAGAAGCGCTCGACGCGTTCGCGATGCCGCCGCTCGACAGGGTCGAGGTGGATCTCGACATCAAGCTTCCAGGGCGCGAGGACGAGGTCGTCGCGGCGCTGCGCGAGCGCGACCTGGTCGAGAGGGCGATGGTCTCGACCATGGAGCTGTCCAGCCTCGCCCGCATCCGCGACCTGGAGCCAGATCTGCGCCGTGGCTGGACCTATCCCAAAGTGACCAGGGACTGGGCCTCGAAACGATGGGCGAAGGCGCCGATGCTGGGCGCGCTGGTGGCTATGCGTCGCACCCTGCCGGGCCTTGCCGCGCGGGAGCTTCCCAAGCTGGGGGTCGAGTCGATGTGGGTCTACCACCCGCTCATCACCCTCCGCCTCGCCCGCGTCGCTCGCCTCGCCGGCGTCGAGCTGATCGCCTGGACGGTGGACGACCTGTCCCGGATGCGAAAGCTCCTCGAGGCTGGAGTCACCGGCCTCTGCTCGAACGATCCGCGCCTCTTCGCGCGCCTCTGATCGTCGACTCGGTTCGTGCCTTCTATTCGGTGACGTCGCGGCGGATCAAGACGGTGCCCGCGAGGGCCAGCCCAACTACCCAACCGGAGAAGACGAGCCCGCCGGCGACCTGAGCGAGACCCTCTTCGGTGGCGTCCGGCAGTCCATGCATCGACCCGAGCGCTTGCGCTGGGAAGTAGTCGCCGATGTCGCCGGGAAGCAGCTCTGGGATCGTCGAGAGGACGAAGAAGCAGGCGAATTTCCTCCAAGGGCGCGAGCCCGACGTAGAGCCCGGCGAACAGCGCTTCCCCGAGCCAGACCCAGGGCCCAGGAACCCGGTCACCCGACCGGCTTCCACCGTAGAGGAGAGATCGTCGACCGCGACGGTCTTCCCGTAGCGCTTGGTCAGGTTTCGGACTTCGAGCTCAGGCATTCGTGCCCTCGGAGTGGCGCCACGGCTCAGGGGGCCGATGCGCCGCCGAGCCTAGATCGTGCCGGGCGTCGCCGTGGGTGGCGCGTTGCGGCCGTGTTTGGTCTTGACGGCCGATTCCAGTTCGTCTGCCGTGAAGCCCCCGACCGCCTCGCCGTCAAGCGCGTAGCGGTAGAGCGCCACGCCGAAGATGCCGCTCAGCGCCCGCGCGATCAGCATCGCGATCGCCAGTCCGATTGCGCCGATTACGACCAGCAGCGCGCCGGCAAAGCTCGCCGAGGACCAGATCGCGATGCCGATCGCGATCAGGATCGCCGACGGCAGCACGCCGAGCAGGAAGACGGCGCCGCCGATCGCGATGTTGCCGGTCACCTGCTGGCCCCAGCGGGATTTGAAGAGGCTGGCGGAGCGCTTCAGCGTCTCGATTGGGCCAGTGCCCTCCAATGCGATCACCGGCACGGCGAGGAAGGTGACCAGCGACCAGCCGATGTCCAGCAGCCGGCCCACCACCGCTCCGCCGATGCCGGCGCGGTTCTGGATGAAGCTGACAATCAGCCCGACCACGGTCGCCACCAAAGCCCAGCCGCAGATCTGGCTGAGGCGGCTGCGGGCGACGGCGAGCCCGTCGCCGACGGTCGCCTCCTGACCGCGGAAGATCATGTCCGCCACCGCGGCCAAGCCGACGCTGAAGAAGATGCCGATCACTGCCAGCAGGTAGAAGCCGATCACTACCAGCGGCCCGCCGAAGGCCGCCTCGCCGTCGTCGATCAGATAGAGGCCCGGCCCCAGCACGATCACCGCCATTGGGATCGTCGCCGCGGCGCCGTAGAGCGGGAAGCGAATCAGCGCACGATGCTCCCTCAGCAGCGCCCAGCTTTTCTTGGTCAGCTGCCAACCGCGCCGCATCCTGCTCATCGCCACTCTCCTTTAGGCCGTGCCCGCCAGTCCTGGGGTTCGCATCACGCCTCTTCCCTCGAAGTACTCCCATTCCTGCACGCCCAGCTCCGTCGCCGGCGGGTCGGCGTAGACCCACTCGCGCATGATCCGGTGCCAGTTGCGCTTCGCCCGCAGCTGTCCCAGCACTGCGACGACGCCGATCTCCATCCGCCGGCCCATCAGCTCCTCAGCCGGCACCGATTCGCGGCGCATCAGGTCGAAGTACTCCGAGCGGGGGTCGTGGGTGGATTCGATGATCTTCATCACCCGCCGGGCGCTGATCTCGATCTCGCGGTCCTCCAGGTACCAGCCGCCGATCGAGGTGACGTGCTCCATCAGCCGTTGGGCGTCCAGCTTCGAGGGGGTCTTGACGAAACCGAGGTCGTGCAGGGCCTCGCGCAGCCCCTCCGGGTCGTTGCGGGCGGCGGCGTCGACGGCGCGTTGCTCGAGCAGGATCTGCTCGCGGTCGAGCTTCTTCGTCATCCCAAAGTCGATGAAGGCGACGTGGCCGTCCTCCATCAGGATGTAGTTGCCCGGGTGGGGGTCGGCGTTGAAATGCTGCAGGTGGTAGATCGAGCCGAAGCTGCCGCGGAAGACGATCTCGCCGAAGCGGCTGCGCTCCTCGTGTGGCAACTCCTTTATCTCCTCGAAGCCGATCCCCTCGACAAGCTCGGTGACCAGCACCCGGCGCCGGGACAGCCGCGTGACCACGTCCGGCACGTAGATGAAGGGATGGTCGCGGTAGGCGCGGGAGAAGGTGCGCTGGTTCTGAGCCTCGTACTCGTAGTCGAGCTCCTCCATGACCCGCTCGCGGATCTCGTGGGCGATCGCCTTGGCGTCGAGGCCGGGGGCGATGGCACGGGCCAGTCGCACCAGCGTCCCCGCGTTGCGTAGGTCGGCGTCCAGCGCCTCGGCGATCCCCGGGTACTGGACCTTCACCGCCACCCTGCGGCCGTCGATCAGCTCGGCTCGGTGGACCTGGCCGATCGAGGCGGCGGCGAACGCCTCCTGGTCGAACTCGGCGAACAGCTCGGAGACGGGCTCGCCGTCGTACTCCTCCAGCAGCACTTTCTCGATCTTTTCCCAGGGCATCGGCGGCGCGTCCGTGCGCAGCTTCGCCAGCTGGTCCTGGTAGATCTCGCGGTACTCCTCGGGGATGAACTCGGTGTCGATGAAGGAGGCAAATTGGCCTAGCTTCATCGCCGCGCCCTTCATCTGCCCCAGCGCGCCGACCATCTTCATCGCCGTCTCCATGTGGCGCTGCTCCAGCCGCTCTTTGCCGCCCTCCTCGGAACGGCCGACGTTCGCCGCCTTGGTCCCCGCGTAGCGGGCTCCCTGCACACCGACGATCGAGCCGAGCTTCGCCGAGCGACGCACTCGTCCCTTGGGGATCCTCGCGTCGTCAGCCATGGGCGAAGGTTCCCATACGGCCTCTTTCTCTATCCTCTCCCGTCCGATGGCTCGTGGACGCGAAACACTTAAGGCGGCTCCCCGCGCGGAGTTCGGCTCCCGGACCTCCCGCCGCCTGCGGCGCGGGGGCATGGTGCCCGGCGTCGTCTACAGCGGCGGCTCCGACGCGCAGGCATTCCAGGTCGCCGAGCGCGAGGTGCGCACGGTGCTGGCCGACGGCCACGCGCTGTTCGATCTCGAGGTCGAGGGCGCCAAAGCGGTGCCGGTCGTCGTCAAGGAGCAGCAGCTTCATCCGGTGCGTGGCGACCTTCAGCACATCGACCTCCAAGAGGTGAGGCTCGACGAGGCGATCGAGGCCGAGGTCGCGATCGAGCTGGAGGGCGCCGAGGGCGCCCCCGGCGTCAAAGAAGGGGGCGTTCTCGAGCATGTCACCCGCGAGGTGACGGTCGAAGCGCTGCCGGCCGAGATCCCCGACCGGATCGTCGTCGACGTCTCCGCGATGGAGATCAACGACACGCTTCAGCTCTCCACGGTGAACGCGCCGGAGGGCGTCAAGTTCGTCGCCGACGACCCTGAAGAGGTGACCATCGCCACCCTCTCGCCGCCGCGCGTAGAGGAGGAGCCCGAGCCGGTCGTCGAGGAAGAGACGGAGCTGGTCGGCGAAGAGGGCGAGGCGCCCGCCGGCGAAGAGGCCGCCGAGGACGCGGGCGGCGACTCGGGCGACTCCGAAGGGGAGTAGCCGCTGTCCCTGTTCCGCCGTCGTGGTGGCCGCGACGGCGAAGGCGAGGCGGGGGACCGCATCCTCATCGTCGGCCTCGGCAACCCGGGGCGCGAGTACGAGGGAAGCCGTCACAACGTGGGCTTCGAGGTCGCGGCCGAGCTGTCGAAGCGCTGGGACCTGCCGCGGGCGAAGCAGAAGTTCGCCGGCCTGCTGACCGAGGGGCGCATCCGGGCGGGCGGGCCGCGGGCGGCGATCCTCCTGCCTCAGACCTACATGAACGAGTCCGGCGACTCGGCAGGGCCGGCACGCGGCTCGCTGAAGGCGCCGTTGGACCGGGTGGTGGTCCTGCACGACGAGATCGACCTGCCGTTCGGCGAGGTCCAGGCCCGCCTCGGTGGCGGACTGGCCGGCCACAACGGGCTGAAGAGCTTGAAACGCGGCCTCGGCGCCGCCGAGTTCTGGCGTGTCCGCGTAGGAGTGGGGCGCCCGGACTCGACCGATCCCGAGGTCGTCTCCTCCTACGTGCTCTCGCGCTTCCGCGAATCTCCTCAGGAGGTCGCAGCGCTGATCGCCCGCGCCGCCGACGAGGCCGAGCGGTTGGTCGAGGAGCTAGGTTCCCTCTGAGTGCGGAGCGAAGCAGCATCCATATCTGACTCTTTGCGACTGAGCGAAGCGCGAAATTGGTGTCTATGAGTGAGCCGACCGAGCTGACCTTCTACGAGGTCGACGAGCAAGGGGTGGGCGTGCTGCGCCTGCAGCGGCCCGACTCGCGCAACGCGATCAACACCCAGATGCTCGCCGAGATGCTCGAGCACCTGGCGGTGGCGCGCGCCGACGACGCCGTGCGGGTCCTCCTCGTCACCTCCTCCGACCACATGGGCCTCTCGGCTGGAGCCGACGTGAAGGAGGAGCTCGACGAGCACGGCAAGGTGCGGCGCATGCAGCTCTTCGCCGACCTCTACGACGCCATTGTCGGGTTCCCGAAGCCGACGATCGCCGTTTGCCACGGCGACGTGGTCGGTGGCGGCGCGGAGATCGCGGTCGCGTGCGACATGCGGATCGGCGGTTCCAATCTGAGGATGCGCTTTCCCGGCGCGGCGCTGGGAGTGCCGGTGGGCCCCGCCCGCCTGGTGACTCTCTGTGGGCTGGCCGCCGCCAAGTACCTGCTGCTCTCTTCCCGCACGATCGCCGCGGACGAGGCGCTGAGGCTCGGCCTGGTCAACCGCGTCGCTCCCGCGGCGGGCGTCGAGGGGGCGGCCATGGAGCTTGCCGCCCAGGTCGCGGCCCATCCGCCCGAAGCGGTAGCCAGCCTGAAGCGGATGCTCCACGCATGGGACGACGTCGAGGGACGCTCCAAAAACGAAGGCGTGGGTCAGGTCGAGTGGCAGCGGTCCGGGCCGGGGCTACCGTTCGCTCCGTGAGCGCGGAGCGAGCAAGCGTCCATATCTGTTTCTTCGCGCCGCGAGCGAAGCGCGAGAATGTGTTGTGAGTCTTAGGGCGCTTTTAGAGGTCGCTGCGGATAACGAGCGCGTCCACGCGCTCGCCGGCCGTGTTCGCGACGCCGCCGCCGGAGGCGAGGAGGTGACCGTGCGCGCCTCCGCGATGCTGCGGCCGCTCCTGCTGGCGGCGCTGCTCGAGGACGACCGCGGGCTGGCCGGCCGCCCCGCCCTTCTGGTCAGCGCGGACGACCGCTCCGCCCGCGACCTCGCCGCCGACCTTCGCGCCTACCTGTCGCCGCGCCGCGTGCGCCTCTACCCCTCTCGTGGCACCGGATACGCCTCGCATGTGACGCCGCCGCCCCACCTGGTCGGGCTGCGCATCGACGCACTCGACGCCCTCCGTGGCGAGGAGGACGCGGTCGTCGTGGCGAGCGCGACCGCGCTCGCCGAGGCGGTGCCCGACGCCTCGCTGCGTCCTGCCGGCTTCGCGATCTCCAAAGGGGAAGAGATCGACCTCGGGAACGTCGCCGGGGCGCTGATCGCCGCCGGCT
>CAZHZI010000070.1:0-10354 GCA_964536955.1 uncultured Conexibacteraceae bacterium | reverse complement strand
GGACGTCGGCCACCAGGCCTACCCGCACAAGATTCTCACCGGCCGCCGCGAGGGCCTGCCGACGATTCGCCAGTACGAGGGCCTGGCCCCGTTCTGCTCGATCTTCGAGTCCGAGCACGACATCATGGGCGCCGGCCATGCCTCGACCTCGATCGGCTATGCGGTCGGGCTGAAGGAGGCGATGCGCAAGGGAATCGGCGAGGACGGCAAGGTCGCGGCGGTGATCGGCGACGGGGCGCTTACCGGCGGCGTCGCCTACGAGGCGTTGCACGCGGCGGGCGGCCTGCAGACCCCGATCGTGATCGTCCTCAACGACAACGGGATGTCGATCTCACCCAACGTCGGCGCGCTGTCGCGCTACTTCAACCGGGTGCGGCTCAACCCCCGTCTCTACCACGCCCGCGAGGGCGTCGAGGACCGGCTGACCAGGCTGCCCCTCGGCCTCGGCAAGCGGATCGAGCGGCTCGGCCCGGAGATCAAGTCGGCGATCAAGGCCTACTGGGCGCCCGGCCTGTTCTTCGAGGAGCTCGACCTCGCCTACATGGGGGTGATCGACGGCCACGACGTCCCCGCCCTGCGCGAGGCTTTCCGCGAGGCCTTCGACGCCGACCGCCCGGTCGTCGTCCACGTCCACACGGTCAAGGGCAAGGGGTTCGCCCCCGCCGAGGACGGTGGCCTGGAGGGGATGGAGAAGTGGCACGCGGCGAAGCCCAATTCGATCGTCAACGGCGCCCCCGCCCCGAAGCCGGTTCCGGTCAAGGAATCCGACTCTCCCGAGTCGATCGCCCCCGAGCGCCTGGAGGCGCCCCCGGCGCCAAGCGCGCCGCCCCAATACACGCAAGTCTTCGCCGACGCGATGGTCGCCGAGGCCCAGCGCGACGGCAGGGTGATCGGAATCACGGCCGCGATGGCGGGCGGCACCGGCCTGCAGAAGCTCTCCGAGGAGGTCCCGGCGCAGTACTACGACGTCGGCATCGCCGAGCAAAACGCGGTCCTGCTCGCCTCCGGGTTGGCCATACAGGGGGCGAAGCCGGTATGCGCGATCTACTCGACCTTTCTGCAGCGCGCCTATGACCAGATCATTCACGACGTCTGCCTGCAGAAGCTGGATGTCACCTTCGCGATGGACCGCGCCGGCCTGGTCGGCGACGACGGGCCGACCCACCACGGCGCCTTCGACGTGTCCTACTTACGGCCGATCCCCAACGTCGTCGTGATGGCGCCGCGCGACGAGGCGATGCTGGTCCACATGCTGCGCACCGCGATCGCCCACGACGGTCCGGCGGCGCTTCGCTACCCGCGCGGCGCGGGGGAGGGGGTCGAGCTTCCCGCCGAGCCGCAGGAGATTCCGATCGGGACCGGCGAGCTGCTGCGCGGCGGCGAGCGGGTCGCCCTGCTCGGCTACGGCTTCGGCGTGGCGGTTGCGCTGGAGGCGGCGGACATTCTCGCCGGCCACGACCTGAAGCCGGCTGTCGCCGACGCCCGGTTCGCCAAGCCGCTCGACGAGGAGCTGCTCGAGCGGCTGGCGCTGAGCCACGACCTGGTGGTGACGATCGAGGAGAACGTGCTGCCGGGGGGCTTCGGCTCAGCCGTCCTGGAGCACCTCGAGGACGCCTTCGCCGACCGGCCAGGAGAGCGTGCCCGCGTGCTGCGGATCGGCCTTCCCGACCGCTACGTCGTGCACGGCAAGCCGGCGCAGCTGCGCGAGGAAGTCGGCCTGACCGGGGAGTCGGTGGCGGAGCGGGTGCTGGCTGCGCTGGGAGCCCGCGAACCGGTCGCCGGCTGAGTTTGACCCAAAGCGCTCAAGTGGGTGCCTCCGCGGTCTCTTTGGTGACAAACAGAAAACGTTCCGCCGAGTACTCGGGGCGTTTCTGGGGTTACTACAGGAAGAGAAGAGATATGGCTAAGTGGATGGGAGGCGGAAAACCGCAACCCAGAGCGATTGCCTACCCGGTTTGGGTTCGGTGATCCGGGTATCAATTACGGACACACGCGGGAAGCAAGGGAGGCAAACGTGCGAATTCGAGTAGATCAGAGGCCAATGGACAGGGTGGTCGTCGGAGTATCCGTCGCGGTATTGGCGATCATGTGGCTGTTGTCGGTGCTTGTGAGCGCCTCCAAAGGCGCCCCTGCGCCTGCCGGCTCGGCCAACCTCTCACTGAAAAAGTCGGACTCTCCCGACCCGGTCACTGTCGGCGCCGCACTCGTGTACTCGATCCAGGTTGCCAATGCAGGTCCAGATGCCGCGACCAACGTGGTCGTCACAGACACACTGCCCAATGGGGTCACCTCGATATCAGCGGGTTCCACCCAGGGAAGCTGCAGCGTTAAAGGCAGGAAAGTGACTTGCTCGCTGGGGACGATCGCGTCCAACGCCGGCCCGACGTACAACCCAGGTCCGATCTACAACCCGAGTTTTGCCGAGATCACAATTCGGGTTCTCGCCCCTCAGAAAGCCGGAAAGATCTCCAACACCGCCTCGGTGGCCAGCGATCTGAAAGACCCCAAATCCGGCAACAACTCTGCGACCGTGACCACCCGCGTCATCAAGGCCCCCGGGCCGAAGCCGAAGGGGCCGAAGGCGCCGACCTGCAGCGGCCAGCGTGCGACGCTTGTCGGGACCGTCGGAGCCGATGTGCTCAGAGGGACCGCACGGCGCGATGTGATCTTGGCCCGTGCCGGCAACGATCGGATCTTGACATTCGGCGGCAGGGATTTGATCTGCGCCGGAGGGGGCAACGACGTAGTCAAATCCGGGAGCCGGCCGGACGAGGTACTCGCGGGCCCGGGCAGCGATCGTCTCCTCGGCCGAGCTGGCGGCGACGTGCTGCGGGGAAGCCGTGGCCGCGATCTCATCCGCGGAGGTCGAGGGGCGGACCTGTTGGCCGGAGGCCGTGGCAGGGACCGCTGCTTCGGAGGCCCTGGCCGCGACCGCTCGCTTAGCTGCTAGCCGCAACAGAAAACGCCCCTCCGGGTGGGAGGGGCGTTTCTGGGGTTACTACAGGGAGGAGAGATATGTATCTCTATATATGTGGATCCGTGGGAGGTAGGTGGGCTCTCATGTGCCGCGGGCGCCCATCGTGGGAACGGTGGGGGCCATAGTGGCGGCGACGAACCCAGCCAAGAAGTCTTTGTTCTGCATGCTCATCGTCAACCTTCCTCGCATCCTTTAGAGAGCATACGAACGTATGTGCGATTTTAGTGTGACTGGGATCACAGACCCGCCAAAGAAGACCAGGCGAACCGAAAATCGGGTTAAAAACTGGGTTCCGGCGGCTCGGGGGGTCGCTCGATAAGCCGGACGAACGGCCGAGCCGGCATGCCGGCTGTACCGTTCCAGCGGTGAAGAAGACCCGGATAGACGCGGTTTTGGCTGAGCAGGGGCTGTTTCCCTCGCGTTCGGCGGCCGCCGGAGCGGTGCGAGCCGGCGAGGTGCGCATCGGCGAGGACGGGCCGGTGGCGCTGCGACCCAGCCAGCTGGTGGAACCTGGCGCGGCGTTAGTCGTCGACGAAGGGCCACGCTTCGTCTCGCGGGGCGGCCAGAAGCTGGACAACGCGCTGGGCGCGCTGGGGGTCGAAGTTGCCGGCCGGGAGTGCCTTGACGTCGGCGCCTCCACCGGCGGTTTCGCCGACTGTCTGCTGCAGCGTGGCGCCGCGAGGGTTGTCGCCCTCGATGTTGCCTACGGCCAGATCGCCCAACAGCTGCGCGAGGACCCCCGGGTGACCGTCATCGAGCGGCTCAATGCCCGCGAGCTTCAACCCACCGACCTTCCCTTTTCCCCGGGCCTGGCGACGATCGACGTCTCCTTCATCTCGCTCGCCAAGATCCTGCCCGCCGTGTCACGTTGCCTGGCGCCGGCTGGCGAGATCCTGGCAATGGTCAAGCCGCAGTTCGAGCTGGGCCGCGAACGGGTCGGAAGGGGCGTCGTCCACGATGCCGGCGATCGCCGGGAGGCGATCCTCGCCGTAGCGCTGTCCGCCCGCGAGCTCGGCCTTGCGGTGTCCGGCTTCGCCTCCTCGGGCCTGCCGGGCCCGAAGGGCAACCGTGAGACCTTCGTCCGCTGCGGGGGGGACGCCGATCCGATCGACGATCTCGAGGGGGCGATCCTGGAGGTGGAGCCGTGAGCGACACGCCACGGACTGCCGTCCTGATCACCCATTCGCATCCACCCGCCACCACCGAGGCAGTCGGCATCGCGGCCGCAGCGGCGCGCGAGGCCGGCTGGCGTCTGATCGCAGCCCCGGAGGAGCTGGCCAAGCACCGTGACGCAGCGGACGGAGTCGAGCTGGCCGACCCGCTTCCCGATCGGCCCGACCTCTGCCTCGTGCTCGGCGGGGACGGCTCCATTCTCTACGCGCTGCGCCGCTTTGCCCGCAGCGGCGCCCCCGTCTTCGGCGTCAACTTCGGGACCGTCGGCTTCTTGGCGGCGGTGGAGCGAGACGAGGCCGCAGAGGGGATCCGCCGCGCGCTGGCGGGCGAAACCGACACGATCGACCTGCCCGGCCTCGAGGTCGAGGTCGATGGCGAGCGTCGTGTCGCGCTCAACGACATCAGCTTCATCCGCCGCCCCCACGACCGGGTCGCCGAGCTGAGCTACAAGATCGCCGGCGAGGAGGTCGGCCACGTTCGCTGCGACGGCCTTGTCGCGGCCACTCCGGCCGGCTCGACCGGTTACAACCTCGCCAACCAGGGGCCGATCCTCGCCTGGGGGGTGGAGGGGTACGTAGTCAGCTACATCGCGCCACATTCGCTGACCGCCCGCGCACTGGTCGTCGCGCCCGGCGACGTCCTCCATGTCGGCAACGCGGCCGGCCGCGAAGCGGTCGACGTCGCGGTCGACGGCGAGCACATCGGCGAGCTGGCGGCGGGAGGAGCGCTCGAAGTCCGCTTCGCCGACGGTGTCGGACGGTTGGCCCAGCTGCCGGGAACGAGCTTCTACCAGCGGATTCGCGAGAAGTTCGGGCATCTCGCGGTCTAGGCGGAGGAGTCTGTCGTCCGCCGTTGCTAGACAGGGCGTGTGCTGCGCGAGCTGCGGATAGAGAACCTGCTCCTGATCGAACGGGCTGAGCTGCGGCTCAGCGAGGGCCTGAATGCGATCACCGGCGAGACCGGAGCGGGAAAGACGGTGCTTGCGCACTCGCTCGACCTGCTGATGGGCGGCAAGGCTCGGCCGCAGATCGTCAGGCCCGGCGCCGAGGAGGCTTGGGTCGAGGGCGTGTTCGACCTTCCCGAGGGGTTGCTGGGCGAGCCGGAGATGGCGGAGATCGCCGAGCGACTGCCGGAAGGCGCCGACGAGGTCGTGGTCGGACGGCGGGTTTCGGCGGGCGGGCGGACCAGCGCCTTCGTCGTCGGGCGGGCGGCTTCTTCTGCCGACCTGAAGCTGCTGGGCGGGCGGCTGCTCGCCTTCTACGGGCAGCACGAGCATCGCAAGTTGACGATCTCCTCGGCACAGATGGAGGTGCTGGACGGATTTGCCGGCGCCGAGCACCTGGAGGCGCGGCGGCTGTACCGGGGGGCCCATCGGGAGTGGGGGCGCCTTGCCGCCGAGCTGGCCGGGCTGCGGGAGCGCGACGGCTCGCGGGAACGCGACCTCGACCTCTTCCGCTACGAGCTTTCCGAGATCGAGGATGTGGAGCCGGATCCCGCCGAGGAGGCCGAGCTCGCCCCCGAGCGCGAGCGCCTGCGCCATGCCGAGGGACTGCGCGAGGCTGCGGCCGGTGCGCATATGGGTGTGGTCGGCGTCGAGGAGGACGGGGGTGGTGCGACGAGCGCGCTGGCCCGGGCGGAGGCTCTGCTGCAGGGCGCCGCAGGCGTTGACTCCGGCCTGGACGCGATCTCTCAGCGGCTGAGCGCGCTGGCAGCGGAGTTGGGCGACATCGCCTCGGAGCTGCGCGACTACGTCGAGGAGCTGGAGGCTGACCCCGAGCGGCTTGTCACGATCGAGGAGCGGCTCGACGCGCTGGACTGCCTCAAGCGCAAGCACGGCGGCAGCGTCGAGTCGGTGCTCGCCCATGCCGAGCGATGCCGGATGGAGATCGCCCGCCTGGAGAACGCCGAGGGGCGCGGTGCGGAGCTGGAGGCGGCGCTTGGCGAGGCGGAGCGGCGGCGCGAGGAGCTTGGCGAGCGGCTCTCCAAGGGCCGGGCCAAGGCAGCCGATCCGCTTGAGAAGAGGGTCGCAAAGGAGCTGGAGAGCCTGGCGATGCCGGGGGCGACGCTGCAGGTCGTGCTGGAGCCCCATCCCGACGGCTTCGGAGCGGGGGGGCGCGAAACCGTCGAGTTGCGGATCGCGCCAAATCCGGGACTCGAGCCGGCGCCGCTGCGCGATGCGGCGTCGGGCGGCGAGCTGTCGCGGGTGATGCTGGCGCTGACCGGCCTCGGCAAGGGGGCGGGCGCCGGGACGCTGGTCTTCGACGAGATCGATGCCGGCGTCGGCGGCAACACCGCCCGTGTCGTCGGCGAGCGGCTGCGGGCGCTCGGCGAGGGCCGTCAGGTCATCTGCATCACCCACCTGCCGCAGGTCGCCTCGTTGGCCGAGACCCATTTCCGGCTGGAGAAGGACGTCGGCGGCGAGCGAGCGACGGTAGCGGCTCGACGGCGAGGGCGTCGTCGAGGAGATCCGCCGCATGCTCGGCGGCGAGCGCTCCGACGAGGCGGCTACACGCCACGCCCGCGAGTTGCTGGCCGCCGCCTGAGGGCCGGGCCGCTACTTGCCAGGGCGGCTAACCTGCTCCAGTGGCTATCGCCAGTCGCCGTCGTCTCCCCGCGCTGCTCTCGCGTCGCGGTGGGGCATCCGCCGACGAGGCGATCGTCGGCACCGCCCGGTTGGGTCGCAAGACCAAGCGCCTTGTCAAACGGCTCGGCCCCGGAGACGTCGCCGTCATCGATCACGTCAACATCGATCGGATCGCCGCCGAGGAGCTGATCGCCTCGGGAGCGCGGGCGGTGATCAACGCCTCGCTTTCCACCGACGACCGCTATCCCAACTCGGGCCCGCTGCTGCTTACCCGCGCCGGCATCGCGCTGATCGACGCTCCCGGCGAGGACGTCTTCGAGCTCTTGCGCGACGGCGACAAGGTGCGGATCGACGGCGGTACGGTTCGTGTCCACGGAGAGGAGGTCGTGCGGGGCGTTCTGCTCGAAGCCGACGAGCTGGAGCGTCGCCTCGACCAGCAGCGCGAGCGGGTGGACGAGGCCCTCGCCGAGTTCGCCGAGAACACCGTCGCCCACGTCCGTCAGGAGACCGACCTGCTGACGGGCGGAATCGAGTTCCCGCCCACCCGCGCCTCCTTCCGGGACCGCCACGTGCTGATCGTCGTGCGCGGCGACCGCCACCGCCGCGACCTCAAGGCCCTGCGCGCCTACATTCGCGACGTACGGCCGGTCGTGGTCGCGGTCGACGGCGGCGCCGACGGGGTGCTCGAGGCGGGGATGAAGCCCGACCTGATCCTGGGCGACATGGATTCGGCCGGCGACGCCGCGCTGCGCTGCGGCGCCGAGTTGATCGTCCACGCCTACCCGGACGGGCGGGCGCCGGGGCGGGAGCGGCTGCTGGAAATGGGGCTGGAGCACACGCTCGTACCGGCCGCAGGCACCAGCGAGGACGTCGCGATGCTGATGGCCTACGAGAAGGGAGCGGCGTTGATCGTCAGCGTCGGCGCCCACTTCAACCTGATCGAGTTTCTCGACCGCAAGCGCGGGGGCATGTCCTCCACTTTCCTCACCCGACTTCGAATCGGCGAGAAGCTGGTCGACGCGAAGGGGGTGAGCCGCCTCTACACGCCCAGCTCGCCGTTCGGTCCCGCCGTCCTCTTCCTGGCGACCTTCGCGATCCTGCTGGCGATCGTCGTGGTCACCTCTCCCGCCCTCAGCGAGCTGGTCGAGCTGGTCTGGCTGAAGATCAAGATCTGGTTGGGGCTGTAGGCCCCCGCTCTAGGCTTCGGCACCTATGGGTTACAGCGCGCGCTATCACGCGACATCCCTGATTGCGGTTTTCCTTGCCCTGGCGATCGGCATCCTGATCGGAGCCGAGTTCGGCGGCGACGTCGTCACGGAGACGCGCAAGGACCTCGAGAACAGCCTCAGTGACAATCTCCAGGATGCCCGCGACCGGGCCGACGAGCTGAGCGGCGAGCTTGGCCGGGCCGACGAGTTCGCCGACCGCGTCTACCCCGTGCTCGTCCGCGACCAGCTGAACGGCAAGCGGATCGGCGTGGTCGCGCTGGGTGAGCTCCCGGATGACGTCTCCGGGTCGATCGAGGAGTCGCTGGGCCCGACCGGGGCGCGGCTGGTTGGGGTCGGCGTGGTGCGCGAGCCGGTCGACCTGCACGCGCTGGCCGGCGACCTTTCCAAAACCCGCTTCGCCGACATTCGCCGCAATTCCGACACACAGACCGCTTTCGGGGCGGGGGTGGGGCGGCAGATCGCGCTTGGGGGCACGCTGCTGGACCAGGTGCGCAGCCATCTCTTCGCGCGGGCGAGCGGCAACTTCGGAGCCCTCGACGGGGTGATCGTCGTGCGCGAGCAGCCCAAGGACATGGGGCCGGTTCAGCGCGCCGCCGTCGCGCGGCTGGAGTCGGCGCTGGTCGGGGGCATCGAGGGGACGCGGACGCCGGCGGTCGGGGTGGAGAGCTCCACCGCCGAGACCTCCTCCATCTCCTTTTTCCAGGGCAACGATCTCTCCAGCGTCGACGACGTCGACCTGACCACCGGGCAGCTCGCCACCGTCCTGGCGCTGCTCGGCGCGGAGGGGAGCTTCGGCGTCAAGGGCAGCGCCGACCGCCTGCTGCCGGACCTGTTGGCCCCGCAGCGGTAGATGGACTGGGTCGGCTTCCCGGTTGCGATCGCCGTGGCGCTGCTCGTGGTGCCGGCGGGGGTGCGTGGGCTGGAGGACGCCGGCCTGGTCCGGGAGAACTACCGGCAGGCGAGGCTGGCCTTCCCGCTGGGTGCGGTGCTGGCGACCGCCGCGCTGGTCGCGCTGGCGCCGCTCGCCGTCCTCGACGACCGCGGCGACCTCGACCTGCTCGACCCTGAGCTGCGCCGCTGGATCACCTATCTGCTCGGCGTCGCCTTTCTCGGTTTTCTCGACGACTCGCTGGGCAGAGGCGACGTGGCGGCTGCTCCTCGGGGGTGGCGCGGCCATGCGCGGGCGTTGCGCGAGGGACGGCTCTCGACGGGGGCGATCAAGGCGATAGGGGCGCTGGCCCTCGCTGCCTACGTGGTCTCGGGACGGGGATTGGAGTCGTGGCACTACCTGGCGGACGTTGCGCTGCTGATCCTCGCCACCAACCTCTTCAACCTGCTCGACCTGCGACCGGGGCGGGCCGAGAAGGGCCTGGCCCTTCTCGGAGTCGGGCTCTGCCTCGGCGCTTGGACCTTCGCCCCGATCGAGCTGCTGGGGATATTCGCCGGCCCGGTCCTGGTCGGCGCCTGGTTCACCTTGCGCGAGCGGGCGATGCTGGGGGACACGGGGTCGAACCTGGTCGGGGCGATCGCCGGCGTGTGGCTGCTGACCACGCTTGGCGGTGACGGGCGGTTGATCGCCCTCGCGGCGATCGCGACTTTGACCATTTACGGAGAAGTCCGTTCGATCTCAAAGACGGTCGAGTCGGTTCCGCCACTGCGGTGGCTAGACTCGCTCGGCAGAGAATGAGTAGGCCAAACCATGGAGATACCCGCTTCATCTTCGTCACCGGCGGGGTGGTTTCGGCTCTCGGAAAGGGGATAGCCGCCGCCTCGATCGGCCGCCTCCTCGTCTCTCGCGGCTACCGGGTCCAGCTGCAGAAGTTCGACCCCTACATCAACGTAGACCCCGGCACGATGAGCCCGTTCCAGCATGGCGAGGTCTTCGTCACCGAGGACGGGGCGGAGACGGATCTCGACCTCGGCCACTACGAGCGCTTCACCGACGAGAACACCTCGCGGGCGTCCAACGTCACCGCGGGCGCCGTCTACAACTCGGTGATCAAACGCGAGCGGCGCGGCGACTACCTAGGCGCCACCGTGCAGGTGATCCCGCACATCACCGACGAGATCAAGAACCGGATCCTGATCGTCGCCGAGTCCCAGGCCGTCGACTTCGTGATCACCGAGATCGGCGGGACCGTCGGCGACATCGAGTCGCTGCCCTTCCTCGAGTCGATCCGCCAGCTCTACACCGATCTCGGCCCGAAACGGGTGATGTTCGTCCACCTGACGCTGGTCCCCTACGTGGGGCACGCGGGGGAGCTGAAGACGAAGCCGACCCAGCACTCGGTCAACGAGCTGCGCCGGATCGGGGTCCAGCCCCACGCCCTGGTCTGCCGTTCCGAGGGGCGGCTGGACCGCGGCATCCGCGAGAAGATCGCGCTGTTCGCC
>CAZHZI010000069.1:0-10469 GCA_964536955.1 uncultured Conexibacteraceae bacterium | reverse complement strand
GGTTGCCGACCGCCTCCGTCCCCTCCTTGAGGGTCTCGATGCGGCGGATGTCGAGGCGCTGTGAGGCATAGAACTTCAGCGCCCGGCCGCCAGGCTGTGTCTCCGGCGAGCCGAACTGGACGCCGATCTTCTCCCGGATCTGATTGGTGAAGATGCAGATCGTGTTGGTGCGGTTGAGGTTGCCGGCAAGTTTGCGCAGCGCCTGCGACATCAGGCGAGCCTGAAGGCCAACCGTCTGGTCGCCGATCTGGCCGTCGAGCTCGGCTTTCGGCGTCAGCGCCGCCACCGAGTCGATCGCCACCACGTCGATGGCGCCGGAAGCGATCAACCGGTCGGCGATCTGCAGGGCCTGTTCGCCGTAGTCGGGCTGGGAGACGAGAAGCTCATCGGTGTCGACCCCTATAGCGCGCGCGTAGACCGGATCCAGCGAGTGCTCGGTGTCGATGAAGGCGCAGACACCGCCGCGCGCCTGCGCCTCGGCGATGATGTGGTTGACCAGCGTCGTCTTCCCCGAGGACTCTGGGCCGAAGATCTCGACGATCCGTCCCTGTGGAACGCCGCCTATGCCCAGCGCCAGATCGAGCGCGAGCGAGCCGGTCGGGATCGATGCAACCTTCACAGTGGCCTTGGCGCCGAGGCGCATCAGCGCACCTTGGCCATAGTCCCGTTCGATCTGGGTCACCGCCGCCTCGAGGGCGGCGTCCTTTGCCTTGGCGTCTTTGGCCGAGGCGTCCTTCAAGTTCGCTTTCTTATCTGTAGCCATGATCTCCGCAAGGTAGAGGGAGGGTCGGACGCCGAACCTAGAGGTGCAAGGCACGTGTCACAAGGCGCGAACGCGCCGCAAAAGTGCCCTTTCCCGCGTGAAACTGCGACTCGGCTCAGAGCGGCGCTTCCGCCCCGCCGAGCAGAATCCGCAGCAGGTGCATGCCAACCAGAGCCGAGCGCTCGCGGATGTCCTCGCGACCGCCGGGGATGACCGGCTCCCGGGCGATGCTCGTGCCGTCGGCAAGGCGGGCGTTGAAGCAGACGTAGCCGACCGGCTTCTCCCGAGTGCCCCCATCGGGACCGGCGACCCCGGTGATTGAGACCGCCACGTCGGCGCCGAATCGCTCCAGCGCTCCAATCGCCATCGCCTCCGCCACCTGCGGGGAAACCGCCCCGTGCTCCTCGATCAGCTCGGGATCGACCCCGAGCAGCTCCGCCTTCGCTTCGTTCGAGTAGGCGACGAGGCCGCCCGCGAAGTACTGAGACGCCCCAGGAAGGTTTGTGATCCGCGCCGCCAGCAGGCCGCCGCTGCACGACTCCCCGAGGCCGAGGCGGCGCCCTTGCAGCAGCCGTGAAACCTGGGAGTCGATCGTCTCGCCATCCGAGCTGAACAGGTGACGTGGGTGGCGTTCGATCAAGCTCGCCCTGATCGCCTCAGCCTCGGTGCCACCCTCGGCCCGGTAGCGAACGTCGATCTCGATCTCCCCTCGCCTCAGACAGGTGGTGATCTCCACCGCCGCGAGGTCGACCCCCTCGGCCTCGATCTCTTGCAGGCTCCTGGCGATCTCGGATTCGGGGATGCCAAACATTCGCAGCGTGTAGCCATGCAGGGGCGTGGCCTTGGCCAGCGCCGCCTGCACCGGCCGGGACTCGACCGCCGTCGACCACATCGGCTGCAGCTCTCGCGGCGGGCCGGGAAGGACTACGACCACAGCGCCATTCACAGGGACGACCAATCCCGGAGCGGTCCCGACGGGGTCGAGCGAAATCGCGCCCTCGGGAATCAGCGCCTGCTTGCGGTTGGCGGCGCGGATCGCCTCCTCGTCGAGCCCCATGCGGCGCGCGAAGCCACGCAGGATCGCGGCGATCTTCTCCTCCATCTCCTCGTCGAGGACCAGCTCGCGGCCCGCGAAGCGGGCGACGATCTCCGCCGTGAGGTCGTCCGCCGTCGGGCCGAGGCCGCCGGAGGTGACGATCAGGTTCATCCCCTCCGCCGCCATGAAGCGCAGCGCCGCCTCGAGGTCGTCGGGGCGATCGCCGACGACGAGGATGTGGGCGACATCGACCCCCAGCTCGGCGAGCCGCTCGGAGATCCACGGCCCATTGCGGTCGGCAATCCGTCCGGTCAGGACTTCCGTCCCGGTAACGACCACCCCCGCCCGAACAGCTCCATCGCTCACGTGCAGGTGGGCCTCTCGGCTTCCGGCAGCAGCTGCAGGCGCCCACTGGAGTCGATCGCGTAGCCGACCGGGCTGGACGTCTCCGGGATGATCTCCTGCTGTCCGTCGATCTGCATCGAAACCTCTCCGTTGCCGAAGGAAACCGTGAAGCTACCGGACCGGAAGGGACCCTCCTCTGCGCCGGCGGCGAGGATCTGGCCGTTGACCAGCGGCTGGCCATCCTCGTCGAGCAGGCAGACCCAGACCTCGGCGTCCGCCACCACTCGCACCGAGACGCCGGGTTTCGAATCCTGGGCATTGGACGAGGGTTGAGCCCGCCGCTGCTTCCCTGACGAGGATCCCTTGCCGGGAAGGTCCTCGCCCCCACCCGACAGCCCGACGACGAGCAGGCCCACGACCAGCGCTATGCAGGCGACCGCCGCCCAAGCCCCGCGCGGAAGCCCGGGGCCCGCTGACGTGCCGGAGGCGACGACCGGGTCGGCCCAGGACGCGCGCTCCCCCGGCGGAGGCTCGCCACTTTCGCGCCTGTACTCGTCGGCCAGCCGCTCGCCATCCAATCCGAGGAAGGACGCGTAGGTGCGGATGAAGCTCCGCGTGTAGGCCCCACCGGGGAGCACATCCCACTCCTCGTTTTCGATCGCACGCAGGAAGCGGGGGCGGATCTTGGTCGCCGCCTCGACCTCGGACAGGTCGATCTTTCGGCGATTTCGCGCGTCGCGAAGGGTGGCTCCTATCCCGGTCTCCACGGGCCTATTGTCGCCCCTGGGGTCGTTTGGAGCGAAAAAACCCGACTATGCGCTGTTTTCGGCGTCAGCCGCGACGGGAGCGACGTCGCTCTCGGCGACGGCAGGGCCGGGCGTCTCCGGCCCAAGCACCCGCGAGAGGTCGGCCTCCGTGATCAGCACCTGACGCGGCTTGGAGCCTTCATAACCGGAGATCACCCCCCGCCGCTCCAGCATGTCGATCAGGCGCCCGGCGCGCGTGTAGCCGACTCGCAGGCGCCGCTGGATCATCGACACAGAGGCGGTCTCGGTCTGCACCACCAGGCGAATCGCCTCGTCGAGCAGGTCGTCGCTGTCGGGGTCGAACTCGCCGTCGACGCCTTCCTCGGAGACCTCCTGGCGGGTCTCCAGCAGTTCGGCCTCAAACTCCGGCTCACCCTGCTTGGCCCAGTGCGAGGTGATTCGGGCGATCTCATCCTCGGTGATGAACGCACCCTGGACACGCTCCAGCTTCGAGGTCCCGGCGCCGCGGAAGAGCATGTCCCCCTGGCCGAGCAGCGCCTCCGCCCCGCCCTGGTCGAGGATCACGCGGGAGTCGGTCTGCGAAGACACGGCGAAGGCGATCCGAGCCGGGATGTTGACCTTGATCGTCCCGGTGATGATGTCGGTCGAGGGGCGCTGCGTCGCAAGCACCAGGTGGATGCCGGTGGCGCGGGACTTCTGGGCGAGGCGGATGATCGAATCCTCGACCTCGGCCGGAGCGACCATCATCA
Source organism: uncultured Conexibacteraceae bacterium (assembly GCA_964536955.1). Classification (GTDB taxonomy): domain Bacteria; phylum Actinomycetota; class Thermoleophilia; order Solirubrobacterales; family 70-9; genus CAZHZI01. The sequence continues at coordinate 6,809 of CAZHZI010000069.1, read as the reverse complement.
GGTCGGCGAGCTCATCGATCACGCAGAGGATGTGCGGCAGGGGCGCCTCGCCGGCCTTGGCGCGCGCTCGGTTCAACTCGGCGAGGTTGCGGCAACGCGCTTCGCCCATGATCCCGTAGCGACTCTCCATCTCGACGATCAGATTCGACAGGACGTTGGCCGCGAGGCGCGGGGAGGTGACGACCGGGGTCAGCAGGTGCGGTACGTGCTCGTAGTGGTTCAGCTCGACCTGCTTGGGGTCGACCAGGACCAGGCGCACGTCGTTCGGCGACGCCTGCATGAGGATCGAGGAGAGGATCGCGTTGACGCAGCCCGACTTGCCGGAGCCGGTGGTGCCCGCGACGAGCACGTGGGGCATCTTCGCCAGGTCGGTCCAAACCGCGTTGCCGTCGATGCCCTTGCCGAGCCAGGCGACCAGCGGCGACGTCTTCTCCGGCCGGCCCGCGTAGATGTCGCCGAGCCTGACTATGCGGCGGCGGGTGTTGGGAACCTCCACGCCCACCGCCTGCTTGCCGGGGATCGGGGCGAGAATGCGGATGTCGGTGGAGGCCAGCGCGTAGGCGAGGTCGTTGGCCAGCTCGGTGACTTTCTTCACCTTGGTGCCGGGGGCCAGGCGCAGCTCGAAGCGGGAGACGTGCGGGCCGCTGACGATGCCGACGATCTTCGCCTCGACCCCGAAGTGGCCCAGCGTCTCGACCAGCTTGCTGCCGATCGCCTCGTGGTCGCGGGGATCCGGCCCCTTGTCGGCACGCCCTTTCTCCAGAACCTTGGCGGGAGGCGGCCGGTAGTCGATCTCATCGGAAGTCGTCACGCCGCGCGCCTGTCCCATCGGGGTGAGCGCGACGGGCCCGGATGCCTCCACGCCTTCGCCCTCGGAGGATTCGATGTCGTGCAGCTCCTCGTGAAAGTCCTGAGTGACGGGCTCCGGATCCGGGCCGGGCTCGTCATCGACGATCGCCACCGTCGGCTCGAGCCGGTCCTCCTCCGGATAGGCGCTCATCACGTCGGTGGCCCCGGCCTGGGTCTCGAAGGCGTAGGTCTTCTCCTCCCGCTTTGCCTCCCGACTCTTAGCGACGGTTTGCGCCATGTCCCTGCTGCCGAGGAAGACCCGCCGCAACGCACGACCAATTCCGCGCAGGACGGACGAGATCGAGGTTCCGGTCACCAGCATTCCGCCGATGACCAGGATCAGGACGGTGGCGATGCGCGCCCCGACCTTCCCGAACAGGTAGCTGAGCGCGGTCTCGACCCCGTAGCCCACCTTCCCTCCGTCCCAGCCAAAGAACAGCACGAAGACGAGGTACACCCCGGCGGCGATCAGGAAGATGCCGATCAGATCCAGATGCCGCTGCTCGAGGCTCCGCGGCAGGTGTGGCCTGGGCACGCGTGGGCGAGCCTTTTTCGCTTTCGGCCGGCGCGCGGCCTTGCCACGCTTCTTGCGCACGAACATAGGCACTCCGTTCGACGCCCGCCAGGCCAGCCCTGCGCCTAGCTTTCTCAGACCTCTACGACCACCGGGAGGATCATCGGCCGCCGTCGGAGCTTGTCGTAGACAAGCTTGGCGAGGGCGTCGTGCAGATCCTCCTGAATCAGGTGCAGCTCGCGCGTGCCGGCGTCCGCGGCATCTTCGAGCGAGTCCTCGACGACGTCTTTCAGCTCGTCGACCAGCGCGCCCGCCTCCTCGAGGAAAGCGACCCCGCGGAAGATCACCTCAGGCTCGGCTACCACACTGCCGTCGTCGCCTGCGATCGTCGCCACGACTATGAAGATGCCATCGGCAGAGATCTCCCGCCGGTCACGCAGGGCGACGTCGTCCGGCTCGCCGACGTTGACCCCGTCGACGAACATCACGCCGCTGTGGACCTCCTCGCCGAAGCGGGCGCCGTTCTCGTCGATTTCCAACGGCAGGCCGTTGCGGCCCTGAAAGACGTTGCCGGGATCGACTCCGACCGAGTGGGCCAGCTCGGCGTGCAGCCGCAGCCGCTTGTAGTCGCCGTGCACCGGAAGCACGTACTTCGGCTTGGTCAGGTTGAGCATCAGCTTGAGCTCCTCCTGCCAGCCGTGGCCGGAGGCGTGAATCGGCGCGTCCTTCGCGGTCACCACCGAGGCCCCGATTTCGTAGATCCGGTCGATCGTCTCGTTGACGGCCCGCTCGTTGCCGGGAACCGGCGTCGCCGAGAAGACGACGGTGTCGCCGGAGTGCAGCTCAACGTCCCGGTGATCGTTGTTGGCCATGCGGCGCAGGGCGGACAGCGGCTCCCCCTGGCTGCCGGTCGAGATCACGACCACCTTCTCGTCGGGGAAGTTTGCGATCTCCCGAGGTTGGATGAAGAGTCCAGACGGTGCCCCGGCGACTCCCAGGTTGGAGGCGATGTTGAAGTTCTTGCGCATCGAGCGGCCGACCAGCGCCACCCGGCGATCGAGCTTCACCGCGGCGTCGATCACCTGCTGAACGCGGTGGATGTTGGATGCGAAGGAGGTGACGATGATGCGGCCCTCGCAATTGGAGAACGTCTCCAGCAGCGCCGGCCCGACGCTTGACTCCGAGGGCGCGATCCCCGGCCGATCGGCGTTGGTCGAGTCGCCGCACAGCAGGAGCAACCCGTCGCGCCCGATCTCGGCGAGCCGGGAGATGTCGGCGGGGCGGCCATCGACCGGGGTCTGGTCGAACTTGTAGTCGCCGGTCAACAGAAGCGACCCCAGCTCGGTGCGCAGCAGGACCCCTCTCATGTCGGGAATCGAGTGAGAGAGGTGGACCAGCTCCAGCTCGAACGGGCCGAGTTTGACCTTCTCCCCCGCTGGCAGCTCCTGCAGCGGCGCGTCGCCGAGCTTGTGCTCGTCGAGCTTGGAGCGCACCATCCCGACCGTCAGCAGACCGCCGTAGATCACGGGCGGCATGCCGATCTCGCGAAGCACGTACGGCAGCGCCCCGACGTGGTCCTCGTGGCCGTGGGTGAGGACGATCGCCTCGATGTCCTCGACACGTTCTCGCAGGTAGGAGAAGTCCGGCAGGACGAGGTCGATGCCGAGCATCTCGGGGGTAGGGAACATCAGGCCGGTGTCGATCACGACGATCCGCCCGCCGTACTCGATCACGGTCATGTTCTTGCCAATCTCCCCCAGGCCGCCGAGGGGGAGCACACGAAGCTTCTTGCCTGCCACTAGGAGTTCACCGTCGTTTCGTCGAGTCTGTCTACAGCGCGGCGAGGACGCCGGCGCTCTCCAACGCCGTCCTCACCGTCGCCCTCTGCTCTTCGCCGGCGGGCACGAGCGGCAGCCGCAACCGTCCCGATGCCAGTCCCAGCATTTCCAGCGCGGCCTTCAACGGGACCGGGTTGGTCACCGACAGCGCCTCGTAGACGGGCTGCAGCTCAGTGTCGATCTCGCGCGCCCGCTCCAGGTCGCCGCCCTGCGCCGCGTCCCACATCTCTCGCATCCGATCGCCGACGAGGTGAGAGGCGACGAGGATGCCACCGGCGCCGCCAAACTCCAGAGTGCGCAGGAGGACGTTGTCGTTGCCGGCCAGCACCGCCATTCCCTCGACCGGCCCCAGCTCCTCGTCGTTGGCCTGCTTGACGGCCACCACGTTGTCGATCGAGGACAGCTCGGAGAGGAAGTCCGGCTCCATGTTGATCACGACCCGGGAGGGAATGTTGTAGAGGATCAAGGGCAGCTCCGGCACGGCCTCGGCGACGGCCTCGAAGTGAGCGCGCAGGCCGGCCTTGTCGGGCTTGTTGTAGTAGGGCGCGACGACCAGCGCCGCGTCGGCCCCGGCCCCGGCCGCCGCCTTTGTCAGCTCCCGAGAATGACGAGTGTCGTTGGTGCCGGTGCCGCAGACGATCAGGGCGTCGGCGCCCAGCTCCGCGCGGACGGCACGCAGCAGCGAGATCTGTTCGGCGTCGGTCAGGGTCGGGCACTCGCCCGTCGTGCCCGCGACGACAACCCCGTGGGAGCCATGCTCGACCAGATGGGACGCGAGTCGCCGTGCCGCGGCCTCGTCAACGCCCCCGCCCTCGTCAAAGGGGGTTGCCATCGCGGTTATCACACCTCGGATCGCCGTCATCGATCGCAGGGTACCGGCTCTCAGAGCAGCTTCTCGAGGCCGACTGAGAAGCGGTCGGGAAGGTCGGCGACCCGGCGCACCGCAAGCAGCACACCGGGCATGAAGGAGCGCCGGTCGATCGAGTCGTGGCGGATCGCCAGCGTCTGCCCCTCGCCGCCGAAGATCACCTCCTGGTGAGCGACCAGCCCCGGCAGCCGCACCGAGTGGATCGGCTGGTGGACATTGCCCCCCGCCTTTTCGATCAGCTCGGCGGTGCGCTTGGCCGTGCCGGAGGGAGCGTCGAGCTTGCGCTCGTGGTGGAGCTCGACGATCTCGCACTCGGGCATGTGGCGCGCGGCAAGCTGCGCCGCCTGCATCAGCAGGACCGCGCCGATCGCGAAGTTGGGAGCCACGAAGCAGTTGGCCCCCGAGGACTCGGCGGCCTCGCGGGCAGCGTCGAGGTCGAAGCCGGTCGTTCCGACCACGACATCCACGCCGGCCTCCAGACAGGTGCGGATGTTGGCAAGCGCGGTCTGGGGCGTGGAAAAGTCCACGACGACATCGGCGGCGTCGAGCGCGCCGGACAGATCGACGCCGAGGCTCGGATCGGCCTTTGCGACCAGCTCCATGTCCTCGGCCCCGTCGACGGCCTCGCAGACCGCCTGTCCCATGCGGCCGGCCGCGCCGGAAACGAGAACGCGAATCACGCCGCTACGAGGCTTTCGCTGACCGGCTGCAGCGCCTTGCGGAAGCAGTCCTCCTCGCGCCCCACGCAGGCGGCGGAGAGCCGCTCGGCGCCGTACAGCTCGCCGGCCAGCTCGGTCAGGTCGTCCACAGCCACGCCGTCCACTTTGGCCAGCATCTCGTCCACCGTGTCGATCGGCAAGTCGAACAGGGTGGCGCGGGAGATCCGCGTCATCCGCGCCCCGGTCGACTCGGAGGAGAGAACGAGGCGGCCCTTGACGCTTTCCTTGGCACGGACCAGCTCCTCCTCGGAGACCGGCTCCGAGCGCAGGCGCCCGAGCTCGGCGCCGATGATCGAACAGGCCTCCTCGACATTCTCCTCGCGGGTCCCCACGTAGGTCGCAACCAGTCCCGAGTCGGTGTACTGCTCGTTGTAGGAGCCGACCGAGTACGCGAGGCCTCGCTTCTCGCGGACTTCGCGGAAGAGGCGAGACGAGGTGGAGCCACCGAAGATCGAGTCGAGCACCGCGAGCGCGTAGCGCCGCTCGTCCTCGCGGGCGATGCCCGGCGCCCCGAAGCAGATGTGGTACTGCTCGGTGTCCTTGGAGTGAAAGAACAGCCGCGTGCCGTCGTCCACGGAAACGGGGCTTGCGCCGTCGCCCCCGGAGGGCGGCGAGACCAACCGCCCCGCCAGCTCGACGATCCGCTCGTGGTCGAGGTGCCCGGCGGCGCCCACCACGACATTGGCGCCGGTATAGCGAGCCCGGTGGTAGGCGTCGATATCCGGGACGGGGATCGACGCGATCACGCCGGCCTCCCCCAGAACCCGGTGTCCCAGCGGGTGCCCGCCGAAGACAGCCTCGGCCAGAAAGTCGTGGACCCGGTCCTGTGGCTCGTCCTCATACATCGCGATCTCCTCCAGCACGACATCTCGCTCGGAGTCGATTTCGGGATAGGTCGGGGCGAGCAGCATCTCAGCCAGCAGGTCGAAGACCTCCTCCGTGTGCTCGTCGAGGAAGCGAGCGTTCAGGTGAGTGGTCTCCTTGCCGGTCGCCGCGTTGACAGAGGCTCCGAGCCCGTCGAAGCGCTCGGAGATCTCGATCGCGGAAAAGCGCTCGGTCCCCTTGAACAACAGGTGCTCGAGGAAGTGCGAGACCCCCGCCTGGGCAGGGCTCTCGTTTCGCGAGCCCGTGCGCACCCAGAGACCGAGCGCGACGGAGCGGACCGAGGGAACGTCCTCGGTCACCACCCGGACGCCCGAGCCCAATTGTGAGCACTGCGCGGGCCTCGTCACGGTCTGATTCTCGTCGGGCGGCGCTGCGCGGCCGGTGTTTCGCTTGGGGACGCTCAATGTGCCTAGCGGCGCTCGCGCCGCCGGCCCTCGCGCTCACCGCGATGCTCGCGGTCGCCCCCGTTGCGGCGGGGACCGCCGTCGCCGGAGCCGGCCGAGGCAAGCTCCTCGGGCGTCTTGCCTTCCACCGAGGGGTCGCTGGAGAGGCGCAGGCCAATTCGGCCGCGCTCGCGGTCGACCTCGACCACGGTCACATCGATCTCCTCGCCTGCCTGCAGCACGTCGTCGACCGAGTCGACCCTCTCGCCCGGCTTCACGTTGGAGATGTGGAGCAGGCCGTCGGTGCCCTTGACCAGCTCGACGAAGGCCCCGAAGGTGGTCGTCTTGACGACCTTGGCGCCGTGATAGCGGTCGCCGACTTCCGCTTCCTTGGTCATCGACTCGATCCGCGCGACGCAGGACTCGACCAGGGCGCCGGTCGGCGCGTAGATGCGCACCGTGCCGTCGTCCTCGACGTCGATGTCGGCCTCGAACTCCTCGCAGAGGCCGCGAATCGTCTCGCCGCCTTTGCCGATCACCGCGCCGATCTTCTCGGGATCGATCTTGATCGCCTCGATCCGTGGGGCGTGCTGGGAGAGGTTCTCCCGCGGGCCATCGATCGCCTCGGCCATCTTGCCGAGGATGAACTGGCGGCCCTTGTGGGCCTGCTCCAGCGCGTCGGTGAGGATCTCAAAGGTGACGCCGGTGATCTTGATGTCCATCTGCAGGGCGGTGATGCCCTCAGCCGTGCCG
>CAZHZI010000068.1:0-10474 GCA_964536955.1 uncultured Conexibacteraceae bacterium | reverse complement strand
GTCGGCGACGTACGCCACCGGCGGCGCCGTGGACCTCGGCAGCGGCACGTTCTCGGCGCCGGGAGCGGGCGACGCGCTCGGGGCGGAGGAGAATCCCGCCTGGCGCGCCGGCGATCGGGTGAAGCACCGACGCTTCGGCGACGGAATCGTGGTCAGCAGCCGGATCGTGAAGGGCGACGAGGAGGTCACCGTGGCGTTCGTCGGCGAGGGAGTGAAGCGCCTCATCGCGGCCTATGCCGGACTCGAGCGCGCATGACCGAGGCACCGGACCGTTTGGCCGATGAGCTCGTCGTGGCACGCGACGAGTTCCTCGCGGCGCTCGCGGCCATCGAGCCCGCGCGGCTGGCCGACCCGGGGTTGCACGGGACGTGGAGCGCTCGTGAGCTGATCGCGCACCTGGGCTACTGGGTCGGGCACGCGGCCGACGCCATCCACGCGGCGGAGGAGGGATGGGCCGATGCCTTCGAGGTAGCGGATGCCGCGACCGATGGCCGCAACGAGACGGTCGCCCGCATCGCGCGCCAGACCGACCTCGAAACCGTCCGACGCCGCGAAGCCGCCAGCTTCGATGCGCTCCTCGAGCGCCTCCGAGGCCTCGATCCCGCGCTGCTCGACATCCGCCTTGCGGACTGGGGCTCGCTGCACGACGGCGTCCGGGAGGACGGGGCGAACCACTACCGCGCGCACGCTGCCGCCCTGCGTTCGGAGGTCCAGGCTCCATGACTCGAATCGAGGACCTCGGCCGCGAGCTCGAGGCAGAGCATTTGGCGTTCGTCGCGGCGCTCGAATCGGTCGACCTCGAGCTCGTCACCGCGCCCGGAGTCGTCGAGGACTGGAGCGTGCGGGACCTCGTCCTCCACGTCGCCTTCTGGGCCGAGCACGCCACCGAGGCGCTCTCCCTGGCGACCGCCGGGCAGGGCGCCGCCTTCGCGTATGACACCAACCAGACCGACGCGATGAACGCCCGGTTGCTCGAGGAGGCTCGCCGCACGTCGCCGCAGGCCGCGGCGGAGCGTCAGAGCCGCGCGTTCGGCGCCTTCGCCGCGGCGGTGGCCGCGCTCGATCCCGCCCTACTCGACGTGCGGCTCGGGAATGGCGACACGCTGGAGGAGGTCGTCCGCTACGACGGCCCGGATCACTACCGTGAGCACGCCGAACACCTGCGCTCCTGGTTCGGCGAAGAGCCCGATGACGAGGAGTTGGTCTAGGCCGATGACCGCCACGACCGATCCAGCGGCTCGCGCTGCGGAGCTCCGCGCACAGCTCGACGAGGCAAACCACCGCTATCACGTGCTCGACGCGCCGACGATGCCGGACCGCGAGTACGACCTGCGCTTCCGCGAGCTGGTCGATCTCGAGGCGGCGCACCCGGAGCTCGTGACGGAGGACTCGCCGACCCAGCGGGTCGGCGCACCGGTCGAGGGCGGCTTCCCGGCAGTGCGTCACGACGTGCCGATGCTCAGCCTGGGCAACGCCTTCGGCGCCGATGAGCTGCGCGAGTTCGACGCACGCGTGCAGCGCGGCCTCGGGCGTGGGCCGGACGACGCCCCGGTGGCGTACGTCTGCGAGCTGAAGATCGACGGGCTGGCGATCAGCCTGCGCTACGAGGGCCGCCGATTCGTGCGCGGCGCCACCCGTGGCGACGGCACGACCGGCGAGGACGTGACGCCCAACCTGCGCACGGTGCGTGCAATCCCGCTGCGCTTGCACGAGGATCCGCCCGGGGATCGGCTCGAAGTCCGCGGCGAGGTTTTCATGCCGCGTGGCGCCTTCGCCGCGCTCAACGAGCAGCTCGAGAAGGACGGCAAGCCGCTCTACGCAAACGCGCGGAACACGACGGCCGGAACGGTGCGCCAGAAGGATCCGAAGGTCACCGCCAGCCGGCGGCTGAGCCTGTGGACCTACCAGCTCGTCGGCGCCCATGGCCTGGCGAGCCACTCCGAGTCGCTCGAGCTGCTCCGCCGCCTCGGCTTCTCGGTCAACCCGAACACGCGTCGCGTCGATGGCATCGACGCGGTCATCGCCTTCACCGAGGAGTGGGCCGATAAGCGCAAGGAGCTCGACTACGAGACCGATGGGATCGTCATCAAGGTCGACTCGCTGGACGAGCAGGAGCAGCTGGGCTTCGTGTCGCGAGCCCCGCGCTGGGCGACCGCGTACAAGTTCCCGGCCGAGCAGGTCACCACGAAGCTGGAAGAGATCGAGGTCTACGTCGGGCGCACCGGGGCGATGACCCCGGTCGCGCATGTCACGCCGGTCCTCGTCGGCGGCACGACCGTCCGGAATGCCACGCTCCACAACATCGACGAGATCCGGCGCAAGCACCTGCGCGTGGGCGACACGGTCGTGCTCCAGCGGGCCGGGGACGTGATCCCGGAAGTGGTCAGCGCCGTGGTGGACGCAAGGGTCGGCAGCGAGACGGTGTGGGAGATGCCCACCGCCTGCCCGGTGTGCGGCACGGAGGCCGTGCGCGAGGAGGGAGAGGTGGTGACCCGCTGCCCGAACCCGTATTGCCCAGCCCAGCGCATCGGCGCCCTGCTCCATTTCACCGGGCGCGGCGGCATGGATGTTGATGGCCTCGGCTACAAGATCATGCTTCAGCTCGTCGAGCGCGAGCTCGTCCGGGAGCCGGCCGACGTGTTTCGCCTCGATGTCACGACCCTCGAGGAGCTCGAGCGGCTGGGTCGCAGGAGCGCAGAGAAGCTGGCGAGCTCCATCGAGAGCGCGCGGCGGCGTCCGCTGTCGCGCATCCTCAACGCGCTCGGCGTCCGGCACGTGGGCGAGCAGACCGCGATCGACCTCGCGGCCTGGCTCGCGCTCGAGCTCCCTCGAACGGACACGGAGACCGATGCCGCCTGGACCCGGCGCGCCGCCGACACGCTGCGCGACGCATCGGTCGAGGAGCTGACGGCGGTATTCGGGATCGGGCGAGTCGTGGCCGAGGGCATCGCGCGCTTCTTTGCCGACGGGCACACGCGCGACACGCTCCACCGCCTGCTCGATGCAGGAGTGAGCGCCGAGGCGCCGGTGCCCGGCGCATTCGCCGTGGCAACTGAAGGCCCGCTGTCGGGCAAGACGCTGGTGGTGACCGGCACGCTGCCCAGCTTCAGCCGATCGGAGGCCGAGGAGGCGATCCGAGCCGCCGGCGGACATTCAGCAGGATCGGTCAGCGCCAGGACTGACTACCTCGTGGCGGGGGATAAGGCCGGCAGCAAGCTGGCGAAGGCCGAGCAGCTCGGCGTGGCAGTCCTCGACGAGGACGGCTTCCGCAGGCTCCTCGAGGGAGAGAGCGACGAATGACCGATGCGATCCGCAGCGCCATCGAGGGCGCCGGCGCCTACCTGACGGAGCACCCCGACGAGGCGCGTTACACCGACTCGCCGGCCACCGCGCGCATCGAGAGCGGGCTCCGGATCCGGGTCAGCGGGCCGGCGAGCGAGGAGCTGGTGACCGACATGCCGGGAGCCGTTGGTGGTGCTGGCTCGGCCCCGAGCCCTGGCTGGTACCTGCGGGCAGCCATCGCGGCCTGCGTGACCTCCCTGGCGGTCATGCGCGCGGCGCAGCTCGGCATCGCGGCCTTCGCATGCGAGGTGGACGTCGACAGCGAGTCGGACGACCGAGGCATCCTGGGCCTTGACGACGCCGTGCCCGCGGGACCGCTCTCGACGCGGGTCGCCTTCCGAATCACGGCCGCCGGCGCGGATCCTGACGGGCTGCGCGAGGTGGCCGAATGGGCAGTTGCCCACTGCCCGGTATCCGACGCGGTGCGGCGCGCAGTGCCGCTGACCGTCGAGGTCGACGTCGGATGAGCTCCCCGGTCACGGTGCGTGACGCCGCTCCGGACGACGCTGCCGCGATCGAACGCGTGGCCCAGGCGTCGTGGCGCGACACGTACCGCGACATCTTCGAGCCAACATTCATCGAGGACTTCCTGGGGCACAACTACAACGAGGCCGCCCTCGCGCAGGCCGCCGATGCCGCCGCATCGCGAGACGGAGCCGCCTTCCTGGTCGCCGAGCGCGACGGCGAGATCGTTGGATACCTCCAGTTCGGGAGCGGCCCGAACGGGCCGGAGCTGTTCCGCATCTACGCGGACCCGGCCCACTACGGCACCGGCGTGGGGAGCGAGCTGCTGGCCGTGCTGCATGGGCGCATCGAGGGCAGCGTCGAGGCGTATGTGCTCCACGTCCATTCGCGCAACGAGCGCGGCCGCGCCTTCTACGCGCGCAACGGGTTCGAGGCCGTCGGCGGCGGCGAGACGCCGGACTGCGACCTGACGCTGCGACGGACCCTGCGCGATCGCTGAGGGTCTCCCCGTCCCTCCACTTCCAGGTCGGCAGCGCCGGGCGGCGCCGGACGGTATGCTCCGGCTCCACGCTTCACCCGAGGGTCCATTACGACGTGTCATTTCTCGATCACCCGCGCCCCTCGCCCGCGACCATAGGAGCGAGGATCTCCGCCAGCTCCCGATGATCGACGGCGGTCCATCCTGCGTGCTCCCGATCCCGTCGACGACCGAGTACCCGGACAGCCTGCTCCTCGGCATCCTGCGCGAGACGCGGACGATCGCGATGGTTGGCGTCTCGCCGAACTGGAACCGCCCGAGCTACTTCGCGATGCGGTACCTCCAGCGCAAGGGGTTTCGTGTCCTGCCGGTCAATCCGCGGGCGGTCGGAACGCCGATCCTCGACGAGCAGGTCTACCCCGACCTGGCGTCGATCCCGATCGAGGTCGACGTGGTCGACGTCTTCCGCCGTCCGGACGAGACGCCGCCGATCGCAGAGTCGGCTGTGGCCATCGGCGCCAAGGTGCTGTGGATGCAGCTGGGGATTCGCAACGCAGATTCGGTGCGTATCGGTGAAGCCGGCGGGCTGACCGTCGTCCAGGACCGATGCATGAAGATCGAGTACGGCCGCCTGGGCGGCGAGCTTGCCTGGAGCGGGATCAACACGCGGATCATCTCCAGCCGGCGCCGGGGCCTGCTGGCATGAGCTCGGACGCGCCGCCAGCGCCGCCATCGGTCGTCGACGAGCCGTTTGGCTTCGAGACGCGTGCGATCCATGCCGGGGCGCGGCCGGACCCGTCGACCGGCTCCCGCAACGTGCCGATCCACCAGACGACGGCCTATGTGTTCGACGACGTGGATCACGCCGCGGCGCTCTTCAATCTCCAGACGTTCGGCTACATCTACTCGCGTCTCACGAACCCGACCGTGGCGGCGCTGGAGGAACGGGTGGCGGCGCTCGAGAGCGGGCGGGCGGCCGTCGCATGCGCATCTGGCCACGCGGCACAGCTGCTCACCTTCTACACCCTGCTCGAGCCGGGCGACGACGTGGTGGCCGCCCGGCAGCTCTACGGGGGATCGCTGACCCAGCTCCGCCACACGTTCGGCCGACTGGGTTGGGGCGCCACCTTCGTCGACGCCACCGATCCGGACGCCTTCCGCCGCGCCATCGGGCCGCGCACGCGCGCCCTCTTCGTCGAGTCGCTGGCCAATCCGGGTGGTCTCGTGGTCGACCTCGAGCCGATCGCGCGGATCGCCCACGAGGCCGCGATCCCGTTGGTGGTCGATAACACGCTCGCCTCGCCGTACCTTTGCCGGCCGTTCGAGTGGGGAGCGGACCTCGTCGTCCACTCGCTCACCAAGTTCCTGTCCGGCCACGGCACCTCGATGGGCGGGATCGTGGTCGAATCGGGACGCTTCGACTGGGCCGCGAGCGGAAAGTTCCCGTTCCTGGCCGGCGCGGACCCCGCGTATCACGGTCTCAACTTCGTCGAGACCTTCGGCGACTTCGCGTTCGCAATGAAGGCCAGGGCGGTGGCCCTCCGCGATCTCGGGCCGGCGCTCTCGCCGACGAACGCGTTCCACATCCTGACGGGCATCGAGACCCTGCCGCTTCGGATGGAGCGGCATGTGGCGAACGCGATGGCTGTGGCGGAGTTCCTGGCCGACCACCCCGCCGTGAGCTGGGTCTCGTACGCGGGCCTGCCGAGCAGCCCGTCGCATGCCCTGGCCACCCGATACCTGCCGCTCGGGGCGGGATCCGTCTTCACGCTCGGGGTCGCCGGTGGCTACGAGGCCGGGATCCGGGTCGTCGAGGGTGTCGAACTCTGGTCGCACCTCGCGAACGTCGGCGATACGCGCAGCCTGATCCTGCACCCCGCCTCCACCACGCACCGCCAGCTCGAGGATGAGGAGCGGTTGGCGGCCGGGGCCGGGCCGGATGTCGTCCGCCTGTCCGTGGGCCTCGAGACGGTGGCCGACCTGATCGCCGACCTCGACCGCGCACTGACGGCCGCCGGCTGACGGCGGTCAGGTCCAGCGGCGCACGGCCCACCGTTCGAAGAGGCCGATGAGGCCGTCGGTCGCCTTGCCGAGCACGGCGAGCGCGACGATGGCCAGGAGGATCCGGTCGACGCGGCCGTTGTTCTGCGAGTCGACCAGGAGGAACCCCAGGCCGGCGGACGACGCGATGAGCTCGGCCGCCACGAGGAAGAGCCACGACTGGGCCAGCGCCAGGCGCATGCCCGAGATGACGGACGGCAGCACGGCCGGGAGCTGTACCGCGGCGAAGAGGCGGACGCCATGCAGGCCGAAGGCGCGTCCGGCCTCGACCAGGTGACGGTCGACGTGCCGTAGGGCTGCCGACACGGTCGTATAGACGGGGAAGAAGGCGCCGATCGCGATGAGCGTGATCTTCGACTCCTCGCCGATCTTGAGCCACAGGATGAGCAGCGGGACCCACGCCAACGACGGCACCGCGCGAATCGCCCCGAGCGTCGATCCGAAAAAGGCATCCCAGAAACGACCGAGGCCGGTGATCGCGCCCAGCAGCAGGCCGAGTGAGGCACCGGCCGCAAAGCCGAGGAGGACGCGCTGCATGGACACCGCGACGTACTCGCCCAGGAGGCCGCGCTCCCAGAGCTCGACCCCGGCATTGAGAACCATGGACGGCGGTGGCAGCTGGACGATGGTGAAGAGACCGAGGGAGGTGGTCACCTGCCACGCCACCAGCAGCGCCGCCGGCAGGATGGCACCGACGACGACCGGCAGCCAGCGTCGCGAGGTGATCGGATCGGGCGCAAAGCCCTCGGCGGTGCCAGGCGTCGCCGGCGACGCCACGTCCAATTGGGTCATCAAGCCATCCTGTCGTGTTCGTCGAGCTGCGACCGGCGCGTGGTGCCGGCCGCAGCTCGCGCGTGCGGGCTACTCGAAGCGACTGGGATCGGCTTGCCGGGCGTAGGTGTCGTTCAGCAGGCTGGCGAGGGCCTCGTCGATCTGGGCCTGGTTCGAGACGTCGCCAGACTCCACGAAGATCGGCCCGATCACCTCGAGCACGGCGACCTGTGCGGCCCCGGGAACCCCTTCGACGTCGAGGTTGGAACGCTCCTGGATCACCCGGGTAGCGACGGCGATGTCGAGTCCGGCGACCTCGCTCAGGATCTCGGCGGTCTCCTCCGGATTCTCCGCGGCCCACGCACGCGCATGCTCGTAGGCGTCGACGACGAGCTGCGCGATGTCGGGCTTCTCGGCCAGGAACGACTCCGTCGCGTTGAGGAAGCCGTAGCTGTTGAATCCGAGGTTGCGGTGGAAGAGGACCGCGCCGGCCTCTTCGGCGCCGGCCATGATCGGGTCGAGGCCAGCCCAGGCATCGACCGCCCCGCTCTGGAGCGCGGCCCAGCCGTCTGCGTGCTGGAGGTTCTCGACCGTCACCTCGTCGAGGCCGATGCCCGCCTCCTGCAGCGACTGGAGCAGGAAGAAGTAGGGATCGGTCCCCTTGGTGGCCGCGACCCGCTTCCCTCGCAGGCTCTCGACGGAGGAGATCTCGGATCCGTCCGGGGCGACCAGCGCGGCCCATTCCGGCTGCGAGTAGATGTCGATGACCTGGATCGGCGAGCCGTTCGAGCGAGCCAGCAGGGCGGCCGATCCGGCCGTCGAGCCGACGTCGATCGCGCCGGCGCGCAGGGCCTCGTTGGCCTTGTTCGACCCGGCCGACTGGACCCAGTTGACCGTGACCTCCTGGTCGGCGAGCGCTTCCTCCAGCCAGCCCTGCTCCTTGATGATCAGGCTCAATGGGTTGTAGGTCGCGAAGTCGATGTTGAGCGTTCCTCCCACCCTGCCGGTGTCGGCGCCGGTTGAAGCGCCTCCGCACGCGGCGAGCAAGGTGGCAATGAGAAGCAGCTTTGCGGGCAGGGTGCGTCGAGTGTGCATCGGTGTGGGCTCGTTCCTTCGGGTACCTGGGGTGGACCGTGGATGGTGCTAGTGGGTGATTCGGTCGATGCCGAGGCCCTGGAGCAGGGTTGCCCGCAGCTCGGCAAGCTCGGCTGACCCGCGATCGCGCGGTCGGCCGCGGGGCACGGAGAGCGCCTGGCGGATCGTCGCGCCCGGTTCCTGCGGATCGCAGCCCAGCAGGATCACCCGGTCGGCAAGCTGGAGCGCCTCGTCCACGTCGTGTGTGACGAGGAGCACGGTGGTGGGGGCGGCGGCATGGACGTCCAGGAGGAGGTCCTGCATCCGGAGGCGCGTGAGTGCGTCGAGCGAGCCGAACGGCTCATCGAGCAGGAGCACGCCCGGGTTGCGTGCCAGCGCACGCGCGAGCGACGCGCGCTGAGCCATGCCGCCCGAGATCTCTCGCGGGCGGTGGTTGGCGAACTGGGTCAGGCCGACGAGCTCGAGGAGCTCGGCGACCCGAGCCGCTCCCTCCTCCCTGTGGGTAGTGCGTGGGAGGCCGAGCGCGACATTCGCCGCAATCGTGCGCCACGGCAGCAGCCGAGGCTCCTGGAACGCGAAGGCGCAGCGCGCATCGGCGCCGGCCACAGGTCGGCCGTCGATGCGCACCGACCCGGCGGTGGGCGTATCGAGCCCGGCCACGATGCGCAACAGCGTCGACTTGCCGCATCCGCTTGCTCCGACGACGCCGAGGACCTCGCCCGGCCGTACCGTGAGCGAGATGTCACGCATCACCAGGTGCGGTGCGGCACCGCGCCGGCGCGTGTCCGGGAAGGTCCTGCCCACGGCAGCGAACTCGACCCCGAACTCGGTGTTCAGCGTCGTGGCTCGAGCTTGGTTCGACATGTCGGCACTCCTGCTCAACGTCCCTGATCCCGGTCACGGTCCGGTGGGCAGGGGATCGCTGGCGATCCTTGGATGCGGGGGAAACTCGGTCCCGAGCAGGAGTGAGGCGGCTCTCCACGGTGGTGGTGGAGAGACAGAAAGACCGCAGTCCGTTCGTGGACTGCGGCCCTGGGACCGGCCTAGGGTCCCTTCGCCATCAGGATGACGCCGACCTAGAGCCCTGTCTCCCCTCCATGGGGCCGCCTGGGCATACACATGTCGGCTGCGTACATGTCGTGCGTCACGGCATGAACCGTACGGCATGCGCGCTGGTGGTGTCGAGTGGCGGATCGGTTGCAGACCGGATCCGCCTCAGTAACGAAGCGCTTCAGTCGCCTCGGCCAGAAACGACTCGACCAGGGCGTCGTAGCCGCGGAACGAGCTGCGGACCGTGTGCCCGCATACCGGATCGGTGACGAGCAGGGCGCCCGGAATGCGGTCAGCGACGAGCTGCGTCGAGGCGAGCGGCACGATCTGGTCCTGCTCTCCGGCCAGCACGAGCACCGGGATGTCGATCTCGCCGAGCCGATCGGTGACGAACGAGCTTGGATCGAGGGTCGCCCGCAGCTCGCCGATGAACCGTTCCGGCGTGGCCGGCCGCGGCTGGAGCCGCGCCGCTGCCGCGAACGAGCTCGACTCCACCTCAGAGGCGGCCTTCATCTGCTGCGCCATCATGGCGAAGAACGTGACCCAGTCGCCGGCCTCGGCCAGCTCGATCCAGCGCCGCATGCGCTCCGCCATCGGTGAGTCGGGCGCCGTCTCGGAGGCCACCGCCGCCAGTACGAGACGCGCGACGAGCTCAGGGTGATCGACCGTCAGCCACAGGCTGATCCGGCCGCCGCCGGACTCGGCCTCGACCGCCACGGTGTCCAGCTCGAGCGCTCGGAGGACGGCCGCCACTCCATCGGCGATGACGCGGGGGTGCATGATCCGCTCGGCGTCGGCCGGGTCGTCCGGGATCGGGCGGCCGAGGATCGTCACGGGCCGGGCCTGCGCGCGGCCCTCCCATCGGCGCTGGAGCACGCGCTCGGTGCCGGCCAGCGGCCGCATGCCGGTCTCGATCCCGCCGAGCACCAGCAGGGGAGTGCCCGACCCTCCCGGGAGGGAGATCGCCTCGATGCGTCCGCCGGGGATCGGGATCGCCTGCGTCGTCATCGGGACCCATGCTGCCAGATGGCGAGTCGTCGCATCAGGGCTCGCGTGGCTTGCACGACTGCACGACTGCACGACTGCACGACTGCACGCCTGCACGACTGCACGCCAGAGCCCTGATGGGCCGCGCGCCGCCCTTGGTGCCCGCGCGCTACCATCGGCGCATGGCCTCTATCAGCCGCTCCGACGTCGAGCACGTCGCCCATC
>CAZHZI010000067.1:0-10529 GCA_964536955.1 uncultured Conexibacteraceae bacterium | reverse complement strand
ATCGTCGCCCGGGTGCCGGCGCCGAGGGGGAAGCCCGAGGCTCCCACGAGCGCGCTGATCTTCGACTCGGAGTTCGACCAGTACCGCGGCGTGATCGCCTACGTGCGGGTCGTCGACGGCGCCTTCCGCAAGCACGAGCGGATCCTGGCGATGCAGAACGGGACCGAGGCCGACATCGACGACATCGGCTTCTTCCGGCCGCAGATGACCCCCGTGAAGGGGATGGAGGCCGGCGAGGTCGGCTACGTGATCACCGGCATCAAGGACGTCGCAAAGCTGCGGGTCGGCGACACTCTGACCGCTCGCGACCGCCCTGCCTCGGAGGCGCTGGAGGGCTACCGCGAGGTGAGGCCGATGGTCTTCTGCGGCCTTTTCCCGATCGTCACCGATCGCTACGCGGACCTGCGCGACGCGCTCGACAAGCTGGCCCTCAACGACGCTGCGCTCTCGTATGAGCCGGAAACCTCCGACGCGCTCGGCTTCGGCTTCCGCTGCGGGTTCCTCGGCCTCCTCCACATGGAGATAGTCCGCGAGCGGCTGGAGCGCGAATACGACCTCGAGCTTCTGGCGACGACCCCGAACGTCCGCTACGAGGTTCATCTCACCGACGCCGGCTCGATCGAGGTTCGCAGCCCGACGGAGATGCCCGACCCGGGCATCATCGCCTCGATCGACGAGCCCTACATCCGCGCCACGATCATCGCCCCCTCCGACTACGTGGGCGCCGTGATGGAGCTCTGTCAGGCGCGTCGCGGCACCCACGTCGGCATGCACTACCTCAGCCCGCAGCGGGTCCAGATTCGCTACGACCTGCCGCTCGCGGAGATCGTGCTCGACTTCTTCGACTACCTGAAGTCGTCCACCCGCGGCTACGCCTCGCTCGACTACGAGCCGATCGGCAACCGGCCCGGCGACTTGGTCAAGCTGGACATCCTGCTGGCCGGCGAGAAGGTCGACGCCCTCTCGATCGTCGTCCACCGCGACTTCGCCTATGAGCAGGGCAAGACCCTGGTCGAGCGGCTGCGCAAGACGATTCCCCGCCAGCTCTTCGACATCCCCGTGCAGGCTGCGGTCGGCTCCCGTGTGCTCGCGCGTGAGACCGTCAAGGCCCTGCGCAAGGATGTGACCGCGAAGCTCTACGGCGGCGACGTCAGCCGCAAGCAGAAGCTCCTGAAGAAGCAAAAAGCGGGCAAGAAGCGGATGAAGCAGGTGGGCCGGGTGGAGGTCCCGCAGGAGGCGTTCCTAGCGGTCCTGGAAATCGACGAGTAGGACCGCTACATAGATCCGTGTCTAGAATCGCGCGCCATGGCGATCAAGACCGATGCGATAGGCAAGGAGTGGCCCACGACCACCTACCAGGTCGGGCGGGAGAAGATCAAGGAGTACGCGAACGCCATCGGGCTCGACAACCCCGTGCATTTCGACTTGGATGCGGCCAGGGCCGCCGGCTATCGCGACGTCGTCGCGCCGCCGATGTTCTGCGTCGTCTACAGCGCCCCCGCCCTGGCCCCCGCGATGTTCGACGACGAGGTCGGGATGAACTTCGCGACGATGGTGCATGGCGGCCAGGAGTTCGAGTGGGGCGAGCCCGCCTGCTCGGGCGACGAGATCGCCACGACCGCGAAGTCCCTCGAGATCTACGAGAAGGACGGCAAGGGCTTCTACGTCTTCGAGTCGACGTCCGTCAACCAGAACGGCGACCAAGTCGTACGCGGGGTCTGGACCAACATCGTCAGAGGGGTTTGAAATGGCCGAGCTGAACGCCGGGGACAAGGTTCCCGAGCTGAAGATCACCCCGGACAAGTACTTGCCGCACCGATACGCGGGCGCCTCGGGAGACTTCAACCCGATCCACATCGACCCCGAGTTCGCCAAGGCGGTCGGGCTGCCCGGCAACATCCTTCACGGCCTCTACTCGATGGGTCTCGTCGCACGCGCCAACACGGCGCTGGCCGGTGGCGACCCACGGGCTCTGAAGCGGCTTTCGGTGCAGTTCCGCGGGATGGGTTCCCCCGAGCAGGAGATCGTCGTCTCGGGCGTTGTCAAGGAGGCCGACGGGGACAAGGTGGTCGTCGACACGGTCGCAGCGCAGGGCGAGAACCAGATCATTCGCAATGCGGAGGCCGAGGTTCACCTTTAAGGCGGAGCGGGGGCGGGCACTCGCCCCCGCTTCTAGACTTCATTGATGCTGTCCTCTAGGCAAGAGTTGATTTTGCGCTTGGTTGTCGACGCGTATCTCGGATTGGGGAAGCCCGTTGCGTCGAAGGAGATCGCTGAGAAGGCCGACGTCGTGTGGGGAGCTTCCACGGTGCGCTCGGAGTTGGCTGCGCTGGAGGCTGCCGGGCATCTGACGCATCCCCATACGTCGGCTGGGCGGGTGCCCACCGACTCCGGCTACCGGCGCTATGTCGACATGCTGGTCGAGTCGGGGCCTCCGCAGGCGGAGGTCGGGGTCGAGTTGGAGCTCTCGCGGTTGCGGCGTGAGGTCGACGAGGCGATGCGGGAGACGACGACGGCGCTTGCCCAGGTCACCGATCTGATGGCCCTGGTCACCGCGCCGCCCCTCGCCGCGGCGACGATTCACCGCGTCGAGGTGCTTCGGCTGCAGCCGAACGAGGTGATGGTCGTCGTCATCGCGTCCACGGGCGGAGTCACCAAGCGCGTCTTCGATTTCCCCAGCCCGGTCGATCCCGGTCTGGTCGAGTGGGCGTCGAGCTACTTCAACGAGTCCCTGGTGGGGATGGGGGTGGGCGCGAGGATGGTCGCCGGCCGCCTCGCCGACCCCGAGCTGGGTCCCGCCGAGGCGGAGTTCGTAGCCACCCTCGGCGCCGCGTTCGCCGCGCTTGAGGGCGACTCCGACGACACCCTCTACACGGACGGCGCCGCACGGCTGCTCTCCGAGGCCCGCTTCTCCGACCTGCCGCGGGTCGACCGGCTGATGACGGCGCTGGAGGGCCGCGCCGGGGTGCTGGGGATGCTGCGCTCGGCCCTCGAGGAGCGCTCGGTCTTCTGCTGGATCGGCGAGGAGAATCCACAGCCGGAGCTGCGCACGGTCAGCGTCGTCGGCGCCAACTACGGGCTCGGGCACCGCAACCTCGGCTCGGTCGGGGTCGTCGGACCGCTCCGCATGGACTACGCCAACGCGATCGCCTCGGTGCGCGAGGCCGCACGCGAGTTGTCCCGCTATTTCGAGACCGTCTACGACGCCTAAAACCCGATGCCGCGCGACTACTACGAGATCCTCGGCGTCGGACGGGGCGCCCCGGCGGCGGATGTGAAGAAGGCGTTCCGGCGGCTGGCCCGCGAGCTGCACCCCGACGTCAATGCCCACGATCCCCAGGCCGAGGAGAAGTTCAAGCAGGCCGCGGAGGCCTACGAAGTCCTTTCCGACCCCGAGCGACGCCGGGCCTATGACACCTTCGGCCACGACGGCCTGCGCTCCGGCGGCTTCGCGCCCGCCGGCGCCGGCTTCGGCTCGATCGAGGACATCTTCGAAGCCTTCTTCGGCGGAGAGGGAGTTCGATTCACCACCCGGCGAGGGCCGATGCGGGGACAGGACCTGATGCACGCGGTCGAGTTGACGGCAGTCGAGGCCATGCTGGGCGCGAAGGCGACGATTCCGAGCCACGAGGGCGATCGCGAGATCGAGATACCCGCCGGCACGCAGCACGGCACGCAGTACCTGCTGCGCGGACACGGCCTCCCCGGCTCGGGCGGCGGCCCGCCCGGCGACCTGGTGATCGTCGTGCAAACGATCGTTCCCACCGATCTATCCGCGGAGCAGCGTGAGTTGGCCGAGAAACTGGCGGAGACGCTCGGGCCGCAGAACCGGCGCTCTCAGGGCGGGGACGAGGGTTTCTTCTCCCGGGTGCGCCGGACCTTCGGTTGAGATCAGGCGCCGCATGCTCTGCGAAGGCGGCTAGGTGATTCGACTTGCCGTGCGATGCCCGCCTGCGTTGGCGGATGTAGTGCTCGCGGAGCTGACCGTGCTGGCGCCCAACGGCGTGGAGGAGGAGCGTGGCCCCGGCTACGTGGAGTACGCGGTCTACGGCGGCGAAGGGGAGCTGCCGGAGCTGGGCGGGGTCGAGGCCGTCGCCGGGGAGGGGCTGGTGGAGGTCACGTCGACCGAGGTCCCGGACGACTGGGCGGACCGCTGGCAGGACTTCCACAAGCCGCTGCTGATCGGCGGAAAGCTCTGGCTGCGCCCGTCCTGGGAGGAACCGCGTGAAGGTGCGGTCGACCTGGTCGTCGATCCCGGCCGTGCCTTCGGGACCGGCGCACACCCCACAACCCGCCTCTGCCTCGAGCTGTTGCTAGAGCTGGTGGAGGCCGGTGAGGCCGGCGGCCCGCTGACCGACCTCGGGACCGGCTCGGGCGTGTTGGCGATCGCCGCGGCCAAGCTCGGCTGGGGGCCGGTTCGCGGGTGCGACCACGAGGGCCCTGCGCTGGAGGCGGCTGCCGCGAACGCCGAAGCCAATGGCGTCTCGGTCGAGCTCGAGCGCCGCAACCTGCGCGAGACGCTGCCCGAGTTGGCGCCGACCACGGTCGCCAACCTGACCGCTCCGATCCTTGCCGCCGTCGCCGCCCAGCTCCTCGAATCGACCGTCCCGAAGACCTTCGTCTGCTCGGGCCTGCTGCCCTCCGAGCTGGACGACGTCGCCGCCGCTTTCGCCCGCTCGGGCTTTGCCGAGGGCGATCGTCGCCGCGAGGGCGACTGGGCGGCCTTGCTGCTTCGCGAATCCGCCTGAGCGGCGGCCGTCCGCATCCCCGGCCGGGCGCCATCGCCTCCGGCCGCGCATATATCGTTCTCGCCGATGCTGGCAACTATCACCGGCTACAGCGTCGGCCTCTTCATCCACATCCTGGCCGCCGTGCTCGCCTTTGGCCCGACCTTCGGCTACGCGCTCTTCTTCTCGGTCGCGCCGCAGTTCCCCAGGGCGACCCCGGGCCTGCTGGCCGGGGTGCAGAAAACCGACCGCTTCCTCGTCAACCCGGGAATGGTCATCCTGCTGCTGGCGGGGATCTACCTGCTCTCCGACGGCCCCTGGGAGGCGAGCGACATCTTCGTAAGCGTCGGCTTCGTAGCGATCCTCGCGCTCTTCGGCCTTCAGCACGGCTTCTTCGGCCCGCAGGTCGCCAGGGCGAAGGAGATCGCGGCGCGGGACCTGCAATCCGGCGACACGCTCAGCGACGAGTTCATGGCCCTCTCGCGACGGATCGGGCAGGTGGGCAGCCTGGCCGGGGTGATCGTGATCGCCACGATCTTCGTCATGACCGTCAAGCCCTGACGGCTCTGCGCCCGCCGACCCCTCAGCTCGACGCCTCACTGCCGATCGCCATGTTCGACTCCGGGGTTGGCGGGCTCACGGTGCTGCACGAGTGCCTGGTCTCATTGCCGGAGGAGGACTTCGTCTACCTCGGCGACACGAAGATGTTTCCCTACGGCACACGAGACCCCGACCGCCTGCGGGAGCGGATCCGCCTGATCGCCGAGCTGCTGCTCGACGGCGGCGCCAAGCTGTTGGTGATCGCCTGCAACACGGCGACCTCGATCGGCGCGGACGTTGCGCGCGAGGTCGCCGACGCGCACGGCGTCGAAGTCGTCCCGGTGGTCGAGCCGCAGGCCGAGATCGCCGCGGCGATCACCGACAGCGGCAGGGTCGGGGTCCTGGCGACGCCGAACACGGTGGCGAGCGGCGCCTACCGGAAGGCGTTGGAGGGGCAGGGACGAGCGCTCGAGGTGACCGAGGTCGAGGCGCCCGACCTCGCGCCATTCATCCAAGACGGCTCGCCCTTTGACGACGAGGTGCTGAGAATGGCTCGCGCCTACTGCGCGCCGCTGAAGCGGGCGGTGGTCGACACGCTGATCCTGGGCTGCACCCACTACCCGCTGGTCGCGCCGATGCTGCAGCGGATCCTCGGCCGTGACGTCAGGTTGGTCAGCGGCGGGCACGCGGTGGCCGCCGCGGCGCAGCGGTCGCTGAAGTCCCGCGGCCTGGCCCGCGAGCCCGACGGCGAGGGCGAGTACCGCTTCCTGTGCACCGGGGACGTCGACTCCTTCCGCGAGCTCGGAACCCGCTTTCTGCAGATGCCGCTCGGCGAGGTGGAGCGGATCGAGACTCCCGGCGACGACTACCCTTAGACGGGATGAGCGTCCTCGAGCAGGTTCAGGCAGACGTGCGCACGGCGATGAAGGCCGGCGACCGCGAACGCGCGGGGGCGTTGCGGATGGTCGTCGACTCCCTTCAGCAGGACGCCAAGCTGGGCACCGGCGACGAGGTCGCGGTGCTGCAGCGCGAGCGAAAGAAGCGGCTGGAGGCAGCCGAGGCCTACGGGGGGGCCGGCCGTGGCGAGCAGGCGGCCGCTGAGCGCTTCGAGGCCGAGCTGATCGAGTCCTACCTCCCTCAGCAGCTCTCCGACGAGGACCTGGCGGAGCTGGTCGATGCCGCGCTTGCCGAGACGGGGGCGACAGAGCAGAGGCAGATGGGCCAGGTGATGTCGGCGCTGATGCCGGAGCTGGGCGGGCGCGCCGATGGCAAGCGGGTCAGCGCGGCGGTGCGAGAGAAGCTTGGCGCGTAGGCAGGTAACCCTCGACAACACCGTCGCCGCCGAGCTGGCGGGCTCCGAGGACGCCGTGTTGCGCGCCCTGCGGGGGCGGCTGGACTGCGACTTCCACCTGCGCGGCAACGTGCTGACCCTGGACGGGGAGTCCGGCGATGTGCAAACCGCGGCGACGGTGGTCGACGAGCTCGTCGACCTGATCGAGCAGGGGCACGAGATCGCGCCTGGCACCATCGAGGCGGTCACAGGCGCGCTCGACGCGCACGAGAGCCCGGCGGAGATCCTCGAGGACGTCGTCTGGCGTCACCGCAGCACCAAGGTCGCGCCGAAGACGCTCAACCAGAAACGCTATGTCGACTCGATCCGCCGCCACACGATCACCTTCGGCATCGGCCCGGCGGGCACCGGCAAGACCTTCCTCGCGGTGGCGATGGCCGCCGCGGCGCTTGCCGAGCGCCAGGTGCAGCGGATCATCCTCACCCGGCCGGCGGTCGAAGCGGGGGAGAGGCTCGGCTTTCTGCCCGGCGACATCCAGGCCAAGGTCGACCCCTACCTGCGGCCGCTCTTCGACGCGCTTTACGACATGCTCGATCCAGATCGGGTCAATGGCTATTTCGAACGCGGGGTGATCGAGGTCGCGCCGCTGGCCTTCATGCGCGGCCGCACCCTCAACGACTCCTTCGTGATTCTCGACGAGGCGCAGAACACCAGCCCCGAGCAGATGAAGATGTTCCTGACGCGACTCGGCTTCAACTCGCGGATGGTGGTGACCGGCGACGTCACCCAGATCGACCTGCCGACCGACCAGCGCTCCGGCCTGATCGTCGTGCGCGACATCCTCGACGAGGTCCAGGACATCTCCTTCGTCCACTTCGGCGGCGAGGACGTGGTCCGCCACAAGCTGGTGCAGCGGATCGTCGCCGCCTACGGCGCTCACACCGAGCGAGGGACCGAAAGCTGAGCACGCTGGCGGATCCTCGTGAAGGTTGACCTCGCGGACGTCCCCATGGAGCTGCGCGACGCCGTCGCCGCCGCGCTCGCCGCGGCGGGGGTAAGCGATGGCCACCTGGCGGTCGAGCTGGTCGACGCCGACCGAATCCGCGAGCTGAATCGCGACCACCGCCACCTGGATGCGCCGACCGACGTTCTCGCCTTCCCGATCGACGAGGCCGGCCCTACCTCCGGCCCACGCGAGCTGGGCGACGTGGCGATCTGCCCGGAGCACTGCTCCGACGTGACGGAGGCCGCCGTCCACGGGGTCCTCCACCTCTGTGGCTACGACCACGAGACCGACGACGGCCAGATGCTCGCCCTGCAGGCGCGTGTGATGGGCGTGTCGCGGTGACGCGGGCCGGCTTCATCGGGCTCGCCGGGCGTCCCAACGTCGGCAAGTCGACCCTTGTCAACACGATCGTCGGCAACCGCGTGGCGATCGTCTCGGTGCGGCCACAGACGACGCGGCGAGCGATCCGCGGCGTCGCCACCGACACCGAGGCCGGCCGCCAACTCATCCTCGTCGACCTGCCCGGCGTGCAGCGCCCCCGCGACGTGCTGACGGAGCGGATGCAGCACAGGGTCGAGCGCGAGCTGGCAGATTCCGACGTGGCGCTGTTCGTCGTCAACGGCGAGCAGGGTGTGGGGCCGGGGGACCGCTTCATCGCCCAGGCCCTGCTCGGCGCCGGCGCCGAGATGCCGGTGATCTGTGCGATCAACAAGTCCGATCGACTGGGGCCGAATGAGCTGGTGCCGGTATTGGCGGAAGCGGCGGAGTTGGACGGCGTCGACGAGGTGTTCCCGATCAGCGCCCGCACCGGAGAGGGCCTGGATGTGCTCGTGGAGCGCTTGGGGCAGCTGCTCCCAGAGGGTCCCTTCATGTACCCGGCGGAGGACCACAGCGACCAGTCGAGCGAGGTGCTGCTCGCCGAGCTGATCCGCGAGCAGGTCCTCAACCGCACCCGCGAGGAGATTCCACACTCGGTCGAGGTCTCGGTCAAGGAGATCGCCACCCGCGAGGACGGTCTTGTCACCGTCCAGGCCGAGGTATGGGCGGAGACCGAATCCCAGAAGGGCATCCTGATCGGCAAAGGCGGCGCCAAGATCGGTGAGATCGGCGCCGGCGCCCGCCGCTCGCTCGAGCAGGAGCTGGAGGCCCATGTCCACCTCGACCTCCAGGTCCGCGTCCGCCACCGCTGGCGCCGCGATGCTGACCTGCTCGACCGCCTCGGGATCGAGTAGCCAAGTGCCGCCTGCTCCGCTCCCTCGTCCGGAGCGGCGGGCGCCAACTACGATTGCCCGATGTTCAACGAGGTGAAATTCGACGAGCGTGGCTTGGCGCCGTGCGTCGCGCAGGACTTCGCCAGCGGCGAGGTGCTGACGCTTGCCTACGTCAGCGAAGAGTCGCTGCGCCTGACCGCCGAGACCGGCGACCTCCACTTCTACAGTCGCTCCCGAGAGGAGATCTGGAGAAAGGGGGAGACGTCCGGGAACTTCCTGCGGTTGCGCCAGCTGCGCTACGACTGCGACGGCGACGCCATCGTGGCCCTGGTCGAGCCGACCGGCCCCGCCTGCCACACCGGTGAGCGGAGCTGCTTCTACCGCGAGCTGGAGGAGGGCGATCGCTCGCCCCTCGCCCATGAGGCACTGCCTTTCTTGGAGCGCACCCTGCGCAGCCGCGCCGTCGAGCGCCCCCAGGACAGCTACACGGTGAAGTTGCTCGACGACCCGCAGCTGGTTGGCGAGAAGGTGCGCGAAGAGGCCGAAGAGGTGGTTCGCGCTGCCCGCGAGGAGTCTGACGAGCGGGTCGCCGAGGAGGCCGCCGACCTTCTCTACCACCTGAGCGTTCTGCTGGCCTCGCGCGAGGTGGCGCACTCCGCGGTGATGGAAGTGCTCAATGGCCGTCGCAGCTGAGTCCGAATTGCGGCTTGAGCCGAGCCTCGACGAGGCTCGGGAGCTCGCCAAGCAAGGGAACGTCGTCCCGCTTCGGGCCCGGTTGGTCGACGACTGCGAGACACCCGTCTCAGCCTTTCTGAAGGTGCGCGCCGGGGAGCCGCAGGGAGCGCCCTGCTTCCTGCTGGAGTCTGCCGAACAGGGCCAGGTCGGCCGCTACTCCTTCGCCGGCTTCCGCCCGCGGTCGGTGCTGCATTGGAGCGACGGAGTCCTGGTCGACTCCGACGGCGCCAGCCACGACGCGCCCGATCCCTACGCCGCCGTCGCCGATCGCCTGGAGCGCTTCCGCCTAGCCCCGGTCGAGGGCCTGCCGCCCTTCGCCGGCGGCGCGGTTGGCTTCTTCGGCTATGACCTCGTGCGCACCGCCGAGCCGCTGGCCGAGCCCAACCCAGACCCCCTGGGGCTGCCGGACATGGCGTTGATGATCACCGACGTGCTGCTCGCCTTCGACCACCTGCGCCACGAGCTGACGATCATGGCCTGCGCCTTCGCCGAGGAGGACGGCGGCATCGACGCCGCCTACGCGCGCGCCGCCGAGCAGATCGCCGAGGTTCGCGGTCGCCTGCGCGGCGCGGTGCCCGTTCCGGAGCATCCCGCCGTCGCCGAGGCGCCGCGCTTCGTCTCCAACATGGAGCGAGAGGAGTTCGAGGGGGCGGTCGAGCGAATCGTCGAGTACATCCACGCCGGCGATGCTTTCCAGGTCGTGCCCTCGCAGCGCTTCTCCGCACCGGCCCCGGTCGAGGCCTTCTCGGTCTACCGCGGCCTGCGCGCGGTCAATCCGTCCCCGTACATGTACTTCCTCGAGTTCGGCGACTTTCAGCTGGCGGGCGCCTCGCCCGAGCCGCTGGTCAAAGTCCATGGCCGCACGGTCGAGACGCGTCCGATCGCCGGCACCTACCCGCGCGGGGCCAACGAGGAGGAGGACCGTCGCCTCGCCGAGCGCCTGGTCAACGACCCCAAGGAGCGCGCCGAGCACGTGATGCTCGTCGACCTCGGGCGCAACGACCTGGGCCGGGTCTGCG
>CAZHZI010000066.1:0-10536 GCA_964536955.1 uncultured Conexibacteraceae bacterium | reverse complement strand
CGGGCCCGGACCTACTTCATGGCGTTCGGAACGTGGTGAGGCACGTCAGCTAGGCGGCTGCGGTAATTCGCCCGAGTGCTTCGAAACGACTGTGCATCAAGAATTGACCTTACTCGGTTCGTCCACCCCGGCCGGCACGTCAACGAAGTCGAGCCATTCCAGATACTCCTCGGCCCGTCCGTGCAGTGCATCCTCGAACCTTGCCTGGATTACGCGGGTGATCTCACCGGGCTCGCCCAGCTCGTGGTCGTCCACCGCACGGACCGGAACCAGCTCGGCCGCCGTGCCGGTGAGGAAGACCTCCTCGGCAAGGTAGAGCTCGGCGCGGGCGATGTCGCGTTCCTCGACCTTGTAGCCGAGGTCAAGAGCGATCTGAACCACAGAGCTGCGGGTGATCCCGTCGAGGATCGCCGAGGTGTGACCGGGAGTGTGGAGGACCCCATCGCGAACCACAAAGATGTTTTCACCCGAGCCCTCGGAGACGCAGCCGCGCTGATCGAGCAGGATCGCCTCGTCGTAGCCGGCGTTGGCCGACTCGGTCTTGGCGAGGATCGAGTTGAGGTACTGCCCGGATGCCTTGGCGTGCGGAATCAGGCTGTCGCCGGAGATCGTCCGCCAGGAGGACACCTTGGTGCGAATGCCGTGCTCCTTGCCCTCCTCGCCGAGATAGGCGCCCCAGGGCCAGACGGCGACGATCACCTCGATCGGCGCGCTCTGCGCGTACAGGCCCATCTCGCCGTAGCCACGGAAGGCGAGCGGCCGGATGTAGCAGGAGCGAAGCCCGTTGCTACGAATCAGCTCGTGCGTGGCCACGCGGAGCTCCTCGGCCGAATAGGGCAGCTCGAAGTAGTAGAGCTCCGCCGACTTCTCGAGACGTTCGAGGTGCTCGCGGTGGCGGAAGACCGCCGGGCCCCGCTCGGTCTCATAGCAGCGGATGCCCTCGAAGACGCCGGTCCCGTAGTGCAGGCCATGGCTGAGCACGTGCGTCTTGGCATCTGCCCAAGGCAGAACCTCGCCGTTTTGCCAGATGAACTCGGCGGTCTCCATGTGACGCGAAGTATGCCCTACGCGGAGAGCTCGGCCAGCACGGCTTCTGTCATTTCCCCGCTGCCCACCTCGACTTCCGACGGGACGTCGGGAAGGGGCGGCTGGGCGAGCGTGCCGGCCGCGAGGTCCGGGGTGCGCAGGCCGCGTTCGAGCACGGCATCCACCGCGGTTTCGATTCGGCCGGCGTCATCGGGCCGATCCAGTCCCTGCCGCAACATCATCGCAACGGAGAGGAAGGTGGCGAGCGGGTTGGCGACGCCCTTGCCGGCGATGTCGGGCGCCGAGCCGTGGACCGGCTCAAACAGTCCCGGGGCGGCGGCGGCGCCGAGGCTTGCCGAGGGCAGCATCCCCAGCGACCCGGTGAGCATCGCGGCCTCGTCGCTGAGGATGTCGCCGAAGAGGTTCTCGGTAACGATCACGTCGAACTCGGCCGGGCGGGAGACGAGTTGCATCGCGGCGTTGTCGACAAGCAGATGGTCCAGTTTGACGTCGGGAAAGTCGGCTGCGACGCGGCCGACCACCTCGCGCCACAGCCGCGAGGTCTCGAGGACGTTCGCCTTGTCGACTGAGGTGAGATGAGGAGCGCGGTCCGACCCTTCGACGCGTCGAACGGCGATCTCGAAGGCCGCACGGGAGATTCGCTCGACCTCGGCGGCCGAGTATTCGCAGGTGTCGTGCGCCGTGTCGCCGTCACGGCCGCTGTCGCCGAAGTAGATGCCGCCGGTGAGCTCCCGCACGACGATCAGGTCGGTGCCGGAAATCCGCTCCTCGCGCAGTGGACTGGAGGCGACCAGTGCCGGGCTGGGCCGCACGGGGCGCAGGTTGGCGTAGAGGCCCATCCCCTTGCGAAGACCGAGGAGGCCCTGTTCGGGGCGGGGCGCGCTCGGGTCGGTGGTGTCCCATTTCGGCCCGCCCACGGCGCCGAGCAGGACCGCATCGGCCGTCCTGCAGGCATCGAGGACCTCTTCTGTAAGGGCGGTCCCGTGGGCGTCGATCGAGGCGCCGCCGACGATCCGCTCGTCGAACTCGAACTCGCCGACGGCTTCCAGCAGCCGCCGAGCGGCTCCGACGACCTCGGGGCCGATCCCGTCCCCGGGCAGGAGGACTATGCGCGGCAGGCTCGCCATCGACGGGACTCTATGGATCGCTGCGGGGCGACGGAAGCGGACGCGCGGCCTCGATGTTGAGCCGAACGTATTCCAAGCGCAATGGCTCATCCTCAGCCGCGAGCACCTCGGACACGAAGCGGTCGCGGAGCTCCTCAGGCAGGCGATCGACGTGTGCCCCAAGGCATACCGTCCGCAGGAATTCGGCGGGTTCGGGAGGGCTCACCGCCCACGGTTGCAGCCAGCAGCGAACGGCGCAGAAGCCAGCCCGCTCCAACCTCGCCGCGGTTTCCTTCGCCCCCGCGTAGTTCCAGGGCTGGGCGAAGCCCTCGAAGTGGGCGGCATAGGGATCACACGAGGCCACCGTCTCGGTGTTTGCCCGCAGGCTCGCGATGTTGCCCGCGCCCCCGCACTGCGCTGCGAGCCGCCCGCCCGGCTTCAAGGCGAGCATGAGCCGGCGAAAGAGCCGGTCGTGGTCTGCGATCCAGTGAAAGACGGCGCTGGAGAAGACGACGTCCACCGGCCGCGACAGTGCGAGGGCAGTCAGGTCGGCAACCAGAGCTTCGTCTTGCCTGCGAAGGACCTGGCGGACTTCCTTCACCATCGACGGCGAGCCATCGACCGCGACGACGCGTCCCCCCGGCAGCCGTTCGATCAGCAGGCCGGTGACCCGGCCGCTGCCGCAACCCGCATCCAGGATCTCCTCGTCGCCGTTCAATTCGAGGCGATCGAAGATCGACTCGGCCCACTCCTCGTGCGGCGCCGACATCCGCTGGTAGCTGGCGGCATCCCAGTCGCGGGTCGTAGCAGGCATCAGATGGCCGTCGTCACCGGACCAACGTCCCCCCCGGCGCCCGCCTCGAAGGAGTCAATCGCGGTGGAGTTCTCAAGGGTGATGCCGATGTCGTCGAGGCCGTTCATCAGCCGGTTCTTGACATCGGGCTCGACTTCGAAGCCGAAGACCCCCCCCGCGCAGGTGATCGTCTCGTCGTCGACGTCGACCCGCGCCTCGCCCGCCTCGGCGACGACCCTGCAATGGGCCTCGTCGAGGATCACCGGCAACAGCCCGATCTTCGTGCAGTTGACGTAGAAGATGTCTGCGAACGAGGGAGCGACGATCGCCTCGAAGCCAAAGTCCTGCAGCGCCCAGGGAGCGTGCTCGCGGGAGGAGCCGCAGCCGAAGTTGCGCCCCGCGACCAGGATCGGGTTCGATTCCAGCTCGATCTCCCCGGAGCGGATCCAGTCGTAGAAGAGAAACTCGCCGAAGCCGGTCCGCTCGACCCGCTTGAGGAACTGCTTGGGGATGATCTGGTCGGTGTCGACATCGGCCCTCTCCAGGACCGACACCCTGCCTTCGATTACGTCTATCGGCCTCATCTTCAACGCCAGTCCCGAATGTCCACGAACCGTCCCTCGACGGCCGCCGCGGCGGCCATCCTCGGGCTGACCAGGTGCGTCCTTCCCCCCTTGCCCTGTCGCCCCTCGAAGTTCCGGTTCGAAGTCGAGGCGCAACGCTCTCCGTCGGCGAGGGTGTCCGGGTTCATGCCGAGGCACATCGAACAGCCCGCCTCACGCCACTCGAAGCCGGCGGCGCGGAACACCTCGTCGAGTCCCTCCGCCTCCGCCTCCGCCTTTACGCCCTGGGAGCCCGGAACGACCATCGCCCGCACCGAGCCGGCCACCCTTCTCCCGTCGACCACCGCCGCGGCCTCACGGAGGTCCTCGACACGAGAGTTGGTGCAGGACCCGATGAAGACGCGGTCAAGCGCCACCTCGGTCATCGGGGTGCCCGGCTCCAGAGCCATGTAGGCGAGCGCCCGCTGCGCCGACTCCTGGTCGGCCGGGGAGTCCATCGCCGCCGGGTCGGGGACGGCGTCGGTCACCTCCACGACCATCCCCGGAGTAGTCCCCCAGGTGACCATCGGCGAGATGCTCGAGGCGTCGATCGCCACCTCGGCGTCAAAGCGCGCCCCTTCGTCGGTCGGCAACGCGCGCCAGCGCTCGACGGCTGCGTCGAAGTCGACGGGAGCCGCGGCGCGACCCCTCACCCACTCGAAGGTGGTCTCGTCGGGAGCGATCATCCCGGCGCGGCCCCCGCCCTCGATGGTCATGTTGCAGACGGTCATCCGGCCGGGCATCGAGAGCGATGCGATCGCCGGGCCGGCGTATTCGACCGCGTGGCCGACCATTCCGCCGGTGCCGAGACGGCCGATCGTCGCCAGGATCAGGTCCTTCGGCGTCACCCCCACCCGCAGCTCGCCGGAGTAGGAAATCCGCATCGTCTTCGGCCGCTTCTGGACCAGGCACTGGGTCGCCAGCACATGCTCCACCTCGGAGGTGCCGATTCCAAAGGCCAGCGCGCCGAAGGCGCCGTGGGTCGAGGTGTGGCTGTCACCGCAGACGATCGTCGTCCCCGGCTGGGTCACTCCCAGCTCGGGCCCGATCACGTGAACGATGCCCTGTCGCTCGGAGCCCAGCGAGTAGATGGGGATGCCGAACTCCTCGCAGTTGCGCTCCAGCGTCTCGACCTGGATACGCGAGAGCTTGTCGGCGATCAGCCGTGCGGCCTTGGTCCCGTCGGTCGGCACGTTGTGGTCCGCGGTCGCGATCGTCTTGTCGGGACGGCGCACGCCGCGCCCGGCGAGGCGGAGGCCGTCGAAGGCCTGTGGCGAGGTGACCTCATGGACCAGGTGCAGGTCGATGTAGATCAACCCGTCGGAAACCTCGTGGGCTCCCCAGATCTTGTCGAACATCGTTTGGGACATCGCGGGGCGCCGCCTCCTCTGCTCTCGTTAGCTCGCACTCATGATGACCGGAAATCTGCTCGCTCACTCCGCGTCCGCGGGCGGCTAGCTCCTCCTCAGGCCAGCGGCGATTACGGCGACGAACCGGCTCGGGCTCTCACCGTCGTTCTCGAAGTGATGAGGAAGGTCTGCGTCGAAGGTGACGCTGTCTCCCGCCCGCAACTCATAGCGGTCGCCGTCGACGATCAGCGCCAACGTCCCCGTCAGCACGACCGCGGTCTCGCGACTGCCCGGCTCGTGCATCGGCGGGTCCTCGCGGCCGCCGGTGCTCCCCCCTTGCCGCAGGGTATGCAGGGAGACATCGGCGCGCTGGCCGGGCAGCGGGGGCGTCAGCTCCTCGATGCGGTGACCGCCCCGCTCGTAGCGGCGGCGCTCGCCGGCGCGGCTTACGGCAACGTGCTGGCCCTCGTCGAGGCGCAGCAGCTGCGACAGGGTCAACTCCAGCCCGGTGGCGATCTTGGCGGCGATCGCCAGCGTCGGGCTGGTTTCTCCCCGTTCGACCTGAGAGAGCATCGGGGCGCTGACGCCGCTGCGCTCGGCCAGGTCGCGCAGAGAAAGGTCCATCGCCTCGCGTAGGGCCCGCACCCGGGCGCCGACGGGGGGAACAGCGCCCACATCCTGCCCAGCCCTTTCAAACGGCGGGGAAAGGAGGGGGAAATCGCTTGCGGCGTGGCTCATGGGCTTTGTATGTTATCACGTACATACGTAATCCCCGCTCTAGACCGTGTGGTTCGCGGCGACAGACGTTCCGTCGAGATGAGTGCGTATGGTGGCCGCTGCTTTATGAGCAGGGGAATACAAAACGCTTTCACGCGCCTCACAGTGCCGTGGGTGCTGGCGGCTGTGATCCTTCTTTGCACCACGCTTGGCGCCGGTCCCGCCCATGCCCGCACGCAGCAATGCGAGGGGGGCGGGCGGGAGCCGGCCCGGGCGACCCTTCAAGAGCTGCGCGCCTCGATGCAATGCCTGATCAACCGTGTCCGCGCCCATTACGGGATCCCGCCGCTGCGCCATAGCGGCGAACTGCGTCGCTCCGCCACCGGCCACTCCAACGACATGGTCCGCCACGGCTATTTCTCCCACTACGGGTCGCGCGGCAGCGTCCTCGCCGTACGGGTTGCGCGCGCCGGTTACCTTGCTCGCGCCAACACCTACTCGGTCGGCGAGAACATCGGCGGCGGAAAGGGCCGAAGGTTCGGTTCGCCGATAGTCGTCTTCCGCACCTGGATGCACAGCCCGTCGCATCGGGCGAACGTCCTCAGCACCGCCTTCCGGGACTTCGGTGTCGGAGTCACGCGTGGCTATCCGTACGGGGGAGGCCGCAAGGCCGCCACCTACACGCTCAATCTGGGCTTCCGCTACTAGCCGCTAGGGACCCGGAGTGCGTTCCACGGCCGCCTCCGCGGTCGCGGCCTCCCGGATAGCCGCGCCCTCGAGCGCGTTGGACAGCGCCCGCACGTAGGCCCGGGCCGAGGCTTCGAGAATGTCGGTGGCGACGCCCTGGCCCGTCGCCAGGCGGCCGGCCGTGCGAAGCATCACCGTCACCTGGCCGAGAGCGTCCTCGCCGCCAGTCACGGCTTCGACCGTGTACTGGCGCAGGTCGCATTCGGTCCCAGTCGCCTTCTGGATCGCGTGAAAGATCGCGTCGACCGGGCCGTCGCCGCTCGCCTCTCCCACCGCCTCCTCGCCAGAGGGCATCTTCACCGCGACCTTCGCCAACGGCTCGCGGCGGGAGCCCGCCTCGACTTCGAACCAGGTCAGCTCATGGGAGTCGGCGCGTTCGCGCATCTCATCGGAGACGATCGCCTCCAGGTCGAGCGCCGTCACCTGCTTCTTGCGGTCGGCGATCTCCTTGAAGCGCTTGAAGGCGGCGTTCAGGGCGTTGCCCTCAACCTGGAAGCCGAGCTGCTCCAGCGCGTCGCGCAGCGCATGGCGACCGGAGTGCTTACCCAGCACGATCGAGTTCGATTCCAGCCCGACTTCTGTCGCGTCCATGATCTCGTAGGTCGTTCGCTCCTTCAGCACACCGTCCTGGTGGATCCCCGATTCGTGTGCGAATGCGTTTCGGCCGACCACGGCCTTGTTGGGCTGAATCGGATAGCCCGTGAGGCGGGAGACCATGCGGCTGGTGCGAGCCAGCTCACGGGTGTTGACCGCGGTCGTCAGGCCGTGGGCGTCCTCGCGGATCCTGATCAGCATCACGATCTCCTCCAGCGAGCAGTTGCCGGCACGCTCGCCGATCCCGTTCACCGCGCACTCGACCTGACGGGCGCCGGCCAGCACCCCCGCGTAGGAGTTCGCCACCGCCATGCCCAGGTCATCGTGGCAGTGGACCGAGGTCTGCACCTCGCGCAGCCCTGGGACAAGCTCGTAGAGGCGCCGGAAGTACTCGGCGTACTCCTCGGGTGTCGTGTAGCCGACCGTGTCGGGGATGTTGACCACGGTCGCGCCCTCCTCAACGGCGATTGCGCAGACCTCGGCGGTGAACTCGACGTCGGCCCGGGTTGCATCCATCGGCGAAAACTCGACGTCGTCGCAGTAGGACTTGGCCAGCGCCACCGCGGCGCGAGCCTGCCCCTTTACGTCCTCGCGATCGGTCTGCAGCTGGTGCTCGATGTGGATGTCGGAGGTCGAGATGAAGGTGTGGATGCGAGGCCTTCCGGAGTCTTTGATCGCCCCCCAGGCCGCATCGATGTCAGCCTTGTGGGTACGGGCAAGGCCGCAGATCGCCGGCCCGTCGACCCGGCGAGCGATCTCACCTACGGCCTCGAAGTCCCCGGGGGAGGTGATCGGGAAGCCGGCTTCGATCACGTCGACGCCGAGCTTCGCCAGCTGCTGGGCGATCTCGACCTTCTCCGCCGTGTTCAGCGAGATGCCGGGCGACTGCTCGCCGTCCCTCAGGGTGGTGTCGAATATGTGGACGCGATTGGCGTCAGATGCGGGTCCCACTGGACCTCCTCCTTCTCTGCTTCGCTCGAATGACCTGTCTCTCGCGGCTGTCGCGCCGCCCAGCGCTATTCCCCCCGGAGGGGGAGGAGAAGGAGAAGCGCCAGGCTGTTCGGCAGGTGGGTCATTCGGTCGCCCGAGCTTAGCGTAGGCTGCGCCCATCGCAAAGCCGGAGCAAAGCACTCCCTAGCGGAGGTCCGGGAAGAAATCCCCGCCTGACCTCAGACGTCACTGTCGGACGTCGTTCGTTCCCGATCCGCCAAGCAGCGCGTCGCCGCCTGGACCGCCACGCAGCAGATCGTTGCCGCTTCCACCGCGCAGAGCGTCGACGCCCGGCCCGCCGGAGAGATGATCCTCTCCCCCACGACCCATCAAGCGATCGTCGCCGGGGCCGCCCGCCAATTTGTCCGGCCCGCCCCCGCCCACCAGAAAGTCGTCGCCGGGGCCGCCCCGCACCGTGACCGGAATCGGAACAGTCCTACCAACCATGATCGTGTCGTCGTCGCCGCCGGCGTTGACCTCGAAGCTGGCGACGGCGTCGGCGTCGCAGATCAGCTCATTTGGCACACCGGGGGGGTTTGCGCAGAGGGTGCCGCCGACCCCCAGCGCCACGATCGAGTCGATCACGTAGTTGCGCCCGTCGGGGCTGACTTTGATCGAGATCATGTTCGGCTCCTGCCCTCCTGCCAGGAGAACGTTGACGGAGCCGTCCGCGCTGGCGTGCATCGGCGCCTGCGCCACGAAGATCAGCATCGCCGCGAGAAAGAGCTTCTTCATCTAAAAAGGGAACAACACGGGGTCCTCGACGATGCGGCCTTGGGCGATGAGGGTGGGATGTCGCCCGCCCGCTGTACCGGCCCATTCCGTTTAGAGGTCAACCGAGCGACCTACCGAGAAGCCGTCGAGCTGGAGGATCTTCTCGATCGTCTCGCGGCGCACCGGCGCGTCGGTTGTGAGCGCCATCACCGCGCGTTCTCCGTCCTCCTCGGCGCCAACGGCGGCGGAAATGATGTTGACCCCCTCCTCGCCGAACACCGTCCCGACCCTGCCGATCATGCCGGGCTGGTCGGCGTAGCGGAAGACGGCCAGATGATCGGCGAAAGGCAGGTAGAAGCTCTCGCCCCACACCGAGACGAGGTAGGGCTCGTTGCGCGGGCCGACACCGGTTCCGGCGACCTCCACCTCGTCGCCGCCCGCCTCCAGCCGCACCGTGACCAGCTCGGTGAAGTCCTCCGCGCCGGTGTCCTTGGTTTCGATCGACTCAATCCCCCGCTCCTCCGCCATCTGCGGAGCGTTGACCAGATTGACCGGCTCCTCCGTGTGTCCGGAGAGGATCCCAACCAGCACTGCGATTCCCAGCAGGCGGGTGTCGTGGGAGGCGATCCGCCCACGGAACTCGGCAGTGACGCGGTCGACCGACCCGTCGCCGAGGCCCTGAGCGAGCCGGCCCAGCTTTTCGCACAGCGGCACGAACGGCGCCAACGCCTCCATCTCCTCGGGGCGCACGGCGGCGATATTGACCGCGTTGGTGACGACGCCGCCGGTCAATGCGGCGGTTATCTGCTCTGCGGTGACTAGGCCGGCGCGATCCTGCGCTTCGGCGGTCGAAGCCCCCAGGTGCGGGGTCACGACGACGTTCTCACGGGCAAAGATCGGGTGCTCGGTGAACGGCTCGGAGGGGAAAACGTCGAGCGCCACGCCCGCGACCTTCCCCGATTCCAGCCCCGCCTCCAGGGCGTCGAGATCGATCAGCTCGCCGCGGGCGCAGTTTACGAGCCGCACTCCATCCTTCATCGCGGCGATTGCCTCGGCGTCGATCAGGTGGATCGTGTCCGGCGTCTTGGGGACGTGCAGGGTGAGAACGTCGGCCCGCTCGTAGAGGTCGTCAAGGCCGGTGGCGCCCTCGACGCCTAGCTCGCGGAAGCGCTCGGCGGAAACGAACTTGTCGAAGGCGATGACGTCCATCTCGAAACCCTGGGCGCGCTTGGCGACGAGCTGGCCGATCCGGCCGAACCCGACCACGCCGAGCGTCTTCCCGTACAGCTCGGCGCCCTTGAAGCGGGAACGCTCCCAACGGCCGTCGACGAGGGAGGTGTGGGCCTGAGGGACGTTGCGGCAAAGCGCCAGGGCGAGCGCCAGCGTGTGCTCGGCGGCGGCCACCGAATTCGACTCGGGCGCGTTGGCGACGATGATCCCGCGCCGGGTCGCCGCCGGGATGTCGACGTTGTCGACCCCGGTGCCCGCGCGGCCGATCGCCTTCAGCCGTTCCGCGCGATCGATCAGCTCGGCGGTCATCTTGGTTGCGGAACGGATCAGGATCGCGTCGTAGCCGGCGATCGCATCCCGCAGCTCCTCGTCGGACATCTCGAACCCGAGGTCGACGTCGAAGTTCTGCCGCAGCAGCTCGACCCCGGAATCGGCGATCTTCTCCTTGACCAGGACCTTCACCGGGTGACCTCCCCCACGTTCTCGACCAGCCAGTCGATGCACGCGGTCAGCGCGCCGACGTCGGCCGGCTCGACCGCCGGAAACATGCCGACGCGCAGTTGGTTGCGGCCGAGCTTGCGGTAGGGCTCGGTGTCGACGATGCCATTGGCGCGCAGCGCTGCCGCCAGCGCCGCCGCGTCGACCGA
>CAZHZI010000065.1:0-10540 GCA_964536955.1 uncultured Conexibacteraceae bacterium | reverse complement strand
CCTACATCACCGCCTCGATCATCCTGCAGTTGTTGACGGTGGTCGTCCCCTCGCTGGAGAAGCTCTCCAAAGAGGGTGAGATCGGCCAGCAGAAAATCACCCAGTACACCCGCTACCTCACCGTCGTGCTCGCCTTCGGCCAGTCGCTGGGGTACGTCTTCCTCTTCCAATCCTTCGGGGAGCAGGCCGGTGCCGACGTAGTCGGCACCCTCACCCTCGCCAAGACGTTCCTGATCGTGATCTGCCTCACCGCCGGCTGCACGCTGCTGATGTGGTTGGGGGAGCTGATCACCCAGCGCGGCATCGGCAACGGGATCTCGCTGTTGATCTTCGCCTCGATCGTCTCCGGGCTGCCGCAGGGCGTCCAGGCGTGGTGGACCAATCCCGACCAGGTCTTCGTGGTGATGATGCCGTTCGTCGCCCTGGCGGTGATCGTCGCGATCGTCTTCGTCCAGGAGGGCCAGCGCCGCATCCCGGTCCAGTACGCGAAACGGGTCGTAGGGCGCAAAATGACCTCCGGCGGCTCCACCTACCTGCCGTTGCGCGTGAACATGGCCGGCGTCATCCCGGTCATCTTCGCCGCCTCGATCATGGCCTTCCCGCCGACCATCGGCCAGCTGCTCAACACTCCCGCCGCGCTGGACTTCGCCGCCTTCTTCAGTCCCAACAGCTGGGCCTACGTGGTCGGCGAGGTGTTCTTCATCATCATCTTCACCTACTTCTACACAGCGGTCACCTTCAACCCCGTCGACCAGGCCGACAACTTGAAGAAATACGGCGGCTTCATCCCAGGGGTGCGCCCCGGCCGCCCCACGGCCGAGTACCTCGACCGCATCCTCTCCCGGCTCACCTTCCCTGGCGCGCTCTACCTGGGCGCCGTCGCGGCGCTGCCGACGATCCTGATCAGCCAAACCTCTGCGAACTTCTTCTTCGGCGGCACCTCCATCCTCATCGTGGTCGGCGTGGCCCTGGACACCGTGAAGCAGCTCGAAGCGCAGCTGATGATGAGGAACTACGAGGGCTTCCTCAAATAGGCCCTCGCCGATGTCCGAGCTGAACCTAGTGCTGCTGGGCCCGCCGGGGTCCGGAAAGGGAACCCAGGGCGAGCGGCTGCGGGACGACCTCAGGCTCCCCTATTACGCCACCGGCGACATCCTGCGTGCGGCTGTCCGCGACGAGACCGATCTGGGCCGCACCGCGAAGGAGTACATGGATCGCGGCGATCTGGTCCCCGACGACGTGATAGTCGGCGTGATCGCCGAGCGGATCGATTCGGAGGAGGCCGCCGACGGCTTCATCCTCGACGGCTTCCCGCGCACCGTGCCGCAGGCCGAAGCGCTCGACCGCAAGCTCGAGGAGTTGAGCCGGTCGCTCACCGGTGTGTTGCTGATCGATGCGCCCGACGACGAGGTCATGCGGCGGCTCGGTGGACGCCGCACCTGCGAGGTGAACGGCCACGTCTTTCACGTCGACTTCAACCCGCCCCAACAGGACGGCGTCTGCGACATCGACGAGAGCCCCCTGATCGTCCGCGACGACGACAAGCCCGAAGTGATCCGCAACCGCCTCGAGCAGTACCACGCCAAGACGGAGCCGCTGGTCGACCACTACGACCGGCAGAGCCTGCTGCGCCGCATCGACGGCGCCGCTGCGCCGGACGAGGCGGCCGATGAGATCCGCAGGACCCTGGCGACGCTGAGGCTGGAAGAGGACGAGGCCGTCTAGCGAAAGGCACTAGCAAGCGTGTACCGCGGGATGATCATCCGCAAGACAACGGAGCAGGTGGACAAGATGGGCGCCTCCGGCGAGGTGCTGGTCCGATGCCTGCGAATGCTTGCCGCAAAGGCACGGCCGGGCGTCAGCACCGAGGATCTCGATGCCGTCGCTGAGAAGTTCATCCGCTCCCAGGGGGCGGAGCCCGCCTTCAAGGGGTACCGCGGCTTCCCTGGGTCGATTTGCGCGTCACCCAACTCGATGGTCGTGCACGGCATTCCCGGCCCGTATGAGCTGAAGCGCGGCGACATCCTCTCGGTCGACGTGGGCGTGGTCAAGGACGGCTGGGTGGCGGATGCGGCGATCACCTTGCCGATCGGCTCCGTCGGCCCCGATGCCCGCAAGCTGCTCGACGTGACGAAGGCCTCGCTGTTCGCTGGGGTCGAGCAAATGCAGCCCGGCAACCACGTGGGCGACGTATCCGCGGCAATCCAGCAGGCGGTGGAGATTGAGGGTCTCTCGATCATTCGCACCCTGGTCGGCCATGGGATCGGGCGCGAAATGCACGAGGACCCGCAGGTTCCCAACTTCGGCGAGCCTGGCAAGGGGCCACTGCTGGAGGAGGGGACGGTGCTGGCGATCGAGCCGATGGTGAACGCGGGCGGTCCCCTGGTGGGGCCCGGCGATGACGGCTGGGCCATCTATTCGCAGGACGGCTCGCTGGCCGCCCACTTCGAGTTCACGGTCGCGGTCAGCGCTGAGGGCCCGCGCATCTTGACTCCATGGCACGAAGACGAGTGGGCGGCCTGAAAAGATCGGCTCGATGAGCCAGGAAATTTGGACGGCGGTCGACGGCTACGTCGGCGGGCTGCTGGCGTCGCATGATGCCGCGCTGGATGCTGCGCTGGCGGCGAGCGAGAGGGTTGGGCTGCCGGCGATTCAGGTATCGCCGCCGCAGGGCAAGCTGTTGCAGTTGCTGGCGCAGACCCTGGGGGCGCGGAGGGTGCTGGAATTCGGCACGTTGGGCGGCTACAGCACGATCTGGCTGGCCCGGGCTTTGCCGGCCGACGGCCGCCTGGTCACGCTGGAGGCCGATCCGCAATACGCAAAGGTGGCCGAGGAGAACATCGAACGCGCTGGGCTGGGCGAGATCGTCGAGTTGCGGGTCGGGCCGGCGCTGGAGACGCTTCCTCAGCTCGACGCCGAGGGCGCCGGTCCGTTCGACCTCACCTTCATCGACGCCGACAAGGCCAACACTCCCGAATACTTCGCCTGGGCGCTGGAGCACTCCCGGCCCGGCAGCATGATCGTCGCCGACAACGTGGTCCGCGGCGGTGCCCTCGCCGAAGCCACAAGCGAGGACCCGAAAGTGCGAGCCCAGCGCCGGCTCCACGAAATGCTGGCCAGCGAGCCCCGCGTCGCCGCCACGACCGTGCAAACGGTCGGAAGCAAGGGCTACGACGGCTTCACGATCGGGCTGGTCTCCGCCGCGTAGGCCCCGTAGCCCTCGACGCCTGGCCCTTGCTATCTTTCCCGTTCGGCCCGATGGCCGGTTTGAGCCTGCTGCCCAACTCCTGGGGCGTGCGGGAATCCTGTTTCGATACGAATCCGGAGCGATGAAGGTTCGAGCTTCCGTTAAACCGATGTGCGAAAAGTGCAAGATCATCCGCCGCAATGGGGCGGTTCTCGTGATCTGCCAGAACCCCCGCCACAAGCAGCGACAGGGCTAGGGGCGCGGACTGGGCATGGCGCGAATCGCAGGAGTCAACATCCCCGTCAACAAGCGGGTCGAGATAGGGCTCACCTACATCTTCGGCATCGGCCGCCCGACGGCACAAGAGATGCTCGCCAAGGCGAAGATCGACCCCAACACGCTGGTCAAGAACCTGACCGAGGACGAGGTCGTCCGCTTGCGTGAGGCGGTCGAGGCCCAT
Source organism: uncultured Conexibacteraceae bacterium (assembly GCA_964536955.1). Taxonomy (GTDB): domain Bacteria; phylum Actinomycetota; class Thermoleophilia; order Solirubrobacterales; family 70-9; genus CAZHZI01. The sequence goes on along the minus strand of CAZHZI010000065.1, from coordinate 6,893 downwards.
GAGGTCGAGGGCGACCTCCGCCGCGAGCGCTCCCAGAGCGTAAAACGGTTGATGGAGATTGGCGCCTACCGTGGCTTGCGCCACCGCCGCGGCTTGCCGGTGCGGGGCCAGCGGACCAAGACCAACGCGCGCGGCCGCAAGGGGCCACGCCGGATGAGCGTCGCCGGCAAGCGCAAGGTGTAAGCAGATGGCCGCCGCAAAAAAACCCGCCAAGGGGCGCGCCCGGCGCCGTGTCAAAAAGAACGTCACCTACGGACAGGCGCACATCAAGACTTCGTTCAACAACACGATCGTCACCCTCACCGACACCGACGGCAACGTGATCGCCTGGGAGTCCGCCGGGTCCGCCGGGTTCAAAGGCTCGCGCAAGTCGACTCCGTTCGCCGCGCAGGTGACCGCCGACTCCGCCGCCAAGAAGGGGATGGAGCACGGCCTGGAGAAAGTCGAGGTCTTCGCAAAGGGGGCCGGCTCGGGCCGCGAGACCGCGATCCGCTCGCTGCAGGCCGCCGGCCTCGACATCACCACCGTCAAGGACGTTTCCCCGCAGGCGCACAACGGCTGCCGCCCGAAGAAGCGAAGGCGCGTCTAAATGGCTCGCGACACCTCCCCGCAGTGCAAGCAGTGCCGCCGTGAGGGCCAGAAGCTTTTCCTCAAGGGCGAGCGCTGCTTCACCGACAAGTGCGGCGTCGAGCGCCGCTCCTACCCGCCGGGCGAGCATGGCCGCGGTCGCATGCGCCAGTCCGAGTACCGCGTGCAGCTGCGCGAGAAGCAGAAGACGCGGCGCTACTACCAGGTCCTCGAGAAACAGTTCCGCGCCTACTACGACAAGGCCTCGCGCCAGGCCGGCGTGACCGGCGAGAACCTGCTGCGCCTACTGGAGTCCCGCCTCGACAACGTCTTGGTGCGGCTCGGCTTCGCGGCTTCTCGCCGCCAGGCTCGCCAGCTGATCCGCCATGGCCACTGGATGATCAACGGCCGTCGCGTCGACATCCCCTCTTACCAGGTGCGCCCCGAGGACATCATCTCGATCAAGTCGGACTCGGCCGCAAACGACACGGTTCGCCAGGCGACGGAGCTCGTCTCCGCCGTTCCGGCCTGGCTTCAGGCCGACCATGACTCTCTCACCGCCAAGGTCCTGCGCTTTCCGGAGCGCTCCGAGATCTCGGCGCCGGTCCAGGAACAGCTCATCGTCGAGCTGTACTCCAAGTAGTCCGGTCCCATTTCTGAACACGCAACGAAGGAACTCATGACCACTGACTTCCAGGTTCCCCGCATCACGTCCGACAAGGTGGACGACCGCCGCGGCAGCTTCACCATCGAGCCACTCGACAAGGGGTTCGGCTACACGTTCGGCAACGGCCTGCGCCGCGTCCTCCTCTCCTCGCTTGGCGGCGCCGCCATCACCAGCGTCCGCGTCGAGGGCGTCGCGCACGAGTTCTCAACCGTGCCGGGCGTCAAGGAGGACGTCACCGACATCATCCTCAACCTCAAGGATCTAGTCGTTCGCATGCACACCGACGCCGACGAGGTCGAAGCTCCATTGGTCGCCACCGGCCCCGGTGAGGTGAAGGCGAGGGACATCGACCTGCCTTCCGGGGTGGAGATCCTCAACCCCGACGCGCCGATCGCCACCCTCGAGAAGAAAACCAAGCTCGAGGTCTATCTGACGATTGGCCGCGGTCGAGGCTACTCGCCGGCCGAGGTGAACAAGAGCGACGAGCAGCCGATCGGCGTGATTCCGATCGACTCGATCTTCTCGCCCATTCGCCGTGCCTCCTATGCGGTCGACTCGGCTCGCGTCGGCCAGCGGACCGATTTCGACAAGCTGACGCTGGACCTCGAGACCGACGGCTCGATCGAGCCGGGCGCCGCTCTGCGCGAAGCCTCCGAGATTCTGATCAAGAGCCTGGCGATCTTCACCGACGCCGATCGCGTCGAGGAGCTGACCGCCCGAGACCCCGTCGCCCCGATCGGTGGCGACTCGCTCGGCAACGGCGACGTCGGGACGGCCGGCAGCAACGGCCTCGACGAGATCCTGATCGAGGAGCTCGAGTTGGGCGTGCGCTCCTACAACTGCCTGAAGCGGGCCGGTGTGCAGACGGTCGGCGACCTGGTTCGCAAGTCCCGCTCGGAGCTGAACGCGATCCCCAACTTCGGTCAGAAGTCGATCGAAGAAGTGATCGAGACGCTCCACTCTCGCGGCCTGGACCTGCGCGAGGACTAGGAGCGGCGAGGGCCGACGGGGAGGAGCGACGGTGCGTCATCGCAAGAAGCGCAACAAGCTGAGCCGCATCGCGGCGCATCGCGGCGCGTTGCTGTCCAACCTTTCCAAGCAGCTGATCGAGCACGAGCGGATCAAGACCAGCCAGGCGAAGGCGAAGGCGGTGAAGCCCGAGGTCGAGCAGTTGATAACCCTCGCCAAGCGGGGCGACCTGCATGCCCGCCGCCAGGCGCTGGCGACCCTGCATAACGACAAGTTCATCGTGCACAAGCTGTTCGAGGAGGTCGCGCCGCGCTACGCGGAGCGGCCGGGTGGCTACACCCGGATCGTCAAGCTGGGACCGCGACGCTCGGACAGCACCGAGATGGTGTACCTAGAGCTGGTTTGAGACCCAGCTCCGTTCGTCTCGACATCGAATATGACGGGTCCGGCTTCAGCGGCTGGGCCGCGCAACCGGGACTGCGGACCGTTCAGGGGGAGCTGGAGTCGGCGCTGGCGACGGTGCTGCGCGAGCCGGTCGCTCTGACCGTCGCCGGTCGCACGGACACCGGAGTACACGCCCTGGGACAGGTGGCGAGCTTCGAGACCAACGCCGAGGTGCCGAGCGACTTGGCGCGACGGCTGAACGGAATCGGTCCGGGCGATGTCGCTGTGGCTGCCGCCACGGTCATCGCCGGCGGTTTTGACGCCCGTCGCGATGCCACGTCACGCACCTACTGCTACCGGGTCCTTGCTCGCCCGGCGCCCAGTCCCTTCGAGGGAGGCCGCGCCCTCTGGTGCCCGCACCGCTTCGACCGCGAGATCCTCGACGCTTGTGCCTCGGCCCTGCCAGGAACTCACGACTTCACCGCCTTCACCCCGACGCAGACCGGCCACGTCCAATTCCACCGGAAGGTCTTTCGCGCGGAATGGATTTGGGAGGAGGAGGGCGGAAGTTTTGTCATCATCGCCGACGCCTTCATGCGCAGCATGGTCCGCATCCTGGTCGGGACAATGCTCGAAGCGGGGGACGGCCGCCGCAGCGTCGAGGACTTCGCTCGCCTGCTCGACGGCGCGCCGCGCGCCGCGGCTGGTGAGACAGCGCCTCCCGGCGGCCTTTACCTGGCCTCTGTCTCCTATGGCGAGGTGCCACACACGATTCCGACTGTTTCGCTAGGGTTTCGGGTACCCTAACTTAGGGCTCCCTAATACACTTCGGACGCCAGGCGCGTTTCGACCGAGCAGGAGAAGAGCCACCGGATGACATCACGCAAGCCCTTTCGATTGATTTATCTGGCGGCGCCACTCGCCGCCGCGGCGCTGTTCGTCGGCTGCGGCGACGGCGACTCGCCGACCTCTGCGGAGGTCGAGCACGAGGCTGGGGCGACCCCGCAGAAGGCGATCGCCGAGATTCCCCTCGTGAAGGCGGGTCTCGCCGCCGGCCTGGCCGCCTACGAGAGCGGCGATGCGAAGAAGGCCGACGAGCTGATCGGCGACGCCTACCTGGAGCATTTCGAACTGGTCGAGGGGCCCTTGGAGGAAAGCGACGAGGAGCTGAACGAAGAGCTGGAGCTCTTGATCTCCACCGAGATCCGCCAGAAGATCAAGGCGGGCGCGAAGCCCGCCGAGGTGGAGGCCCTTGTCGAGAAGGCCAATCGGCAGCTTGACCACGCCAGCCAGGCGCTAAAGGGCTAGGAGAGGAGGCTTCTTGCTCACGCCGACGGGCAACCGGCTCGCCCCCATTGGCGCCCTCGCCACCCTGCTCGTACTCGCCGCGCTCGCGATGCCGGGCGCGGTGCGAGCGGACACCTCGGTGGGCGTCGAGCAAGCGCAGAGGGAGGTCGATCGGGCGCTGGTCTTGGTCGACCGCTCTGTGGACGCCGCCGAGGCGGGCGACCGGGAGCGCGGCTATGACCTCGCCCGCAGTGCCTACCTGGACCATTTCGAGCTGGTCGAGATTCCTCTGCGGTTGCGCGACCCCAACCTCGTCCTCGACCTCGAGTTCGCATTTGCCGATCTTCGCGACGGGATCCGCGACGGCGCCTCGCTGAGCGAGGTCCAGGGGGCCGCTCGCGAGGTCCGCTCCGGCCTGCGCGACGTGAAGCGGGAGCTGGAGGAGAAGGGGTTCGCGGCGCCCGCGCTCGCCTTTGGCTTCTCCTTCACGATTCTCTTTCGCGAGGGGCTGGAGGCGGTGCTGCTGATCGCCGTGCTGCTCGGCTCGCTGGAGGCGGCGAGGGCCGCCAACTACCGGCGGCCGTTGGCATGGGGGGTGATAGGGGCGGTTGGGGCCACCGCCGTGACGTTCGGGCTGGCGACCTTCGTGATCGACATCGCGCCGGTCAACCGTGAGGTCTTGGAGGCGGTGACCGCGCTGCTCGCCGTCGCCGTCCTCTTCGGGGTCAGCTTCTGGCTCGTCTCCCGCTTGGAGCAAAGGCGCTGGATGGAGTTCATGCGAGCCCGCACCGCCAGCGCGGTCGCGGCGGGCGGGGCGCTGGCCTTCGCCGGCCTCGGCTTCACCGCCGTGTACCGCGAAGGGTTCGAGACGGTGCTCTTCTACCAGGCGCTCACCCTTTTCGCGGAGGGCCTGATCCTTTGGATCGCGCTGGGGGCTGCGGCCGCCGCGCTCGCGCTTGTCGGCGTCGGTTACGCGATCTTCGGCCTTGGCAGGAAGCTGCCGCTGAAACCGCTGCTGATCGGCGGGGTCTCCGTCCTCTTGCTGCTCTCGGTCGCCTTCGCCGGCAACGCGGTGCGTTCCCTGCAGGAGGTGGACGTGATGGACGCGAGTCCGATCGAGGGCGGATGGGCGCGGCTGCCGGTCTTCCTCGCCGAGCTGACCGGAATCCACCCGACGACCCAGGGCATCGCGGTCCAGATCGCGCTGCTCGCCGTCTACGCGCTCGGCGCCGCCTACGTGTTCGCCTGGCGGCCGCTGCGCCAGCGACGCGCAACCGGGGCGGAGGCGGCGTGAGCTCCGCAGGGCCGCAAGGGCTGCGAGTCGGCGTCGACGTTGGCGGGACCTTCACCAAGGCCGTCGCGGTCGATCCGCGCGGCCACCGCCTGCGCGCGCACTGCTCGGTGCCGACCACGCACGATGCCGAAGGCGGCGTCACCGCGGGGGTGGCGGAGGCGCTGGGACGTCTGCTGGACGAGCTGGGAGCCGAGCGAGACGCAGTCGAGTACGCGGCCTTCTCCACCACGCAGGCGATGAACGCCCTTCTGGAGGGCGACGTGGCGCGGGTCGGCGTGGTTGGGATCGGCGCCGGCTCGGAGCTGCGGGTAGCGCGGAAGCGAACCCGCATCGGCTCGGTCAAGCTCGCCGCCGGCCATCGGCTCGAGACCGAGCACGAGTTTCTCGACGCGACGGGCGGTTTCGACGAGGCCGCGGCGCTCGCTGCGCTGGGGCGCCTTGCAGAGCGCGGTTGCGAGGCGATCGCGGCGAGCGGGGCCTACGCGGTCGACGAGCCCGGGCAGGAGCTGGCGGTCTCCACCGCCGCCCGCGAGCTTGGCATGCCGGCCTGCTGCGGGCATGAACTCACTGGCGCCTACGGGCTTGAGACGCGCACCGTCAGCGCCGCTATCAACGCCGCCGTGCTGCCGGTTGTCGAGCTGACCGCCGGAGTCGTCGCGGGCGCGCTCGAGGCTGCCGGAGTCGACGCCCCGCTGCTGGTCCTGCGCGGGGACGGCGGAGCGATGAGCACCGAGTCCTTTCGGCGGCGGCCCTCCTTCACGATCGGGTCGGGGCCGGCAGCGGGCGTCGCCGCGGCGCTGCACCAGTTGGAGGTTGCCGACGCGATCGTCCTCGAATGCGGCGGAACCAGCTCCAACGTCTCGGTTGTAAAGCGCGGCCGGCCGGTCCTGCGCTCGATCAAGGTGATGGGACGGCCGACCTCGATCCGCTCGGTCGACAGCTGGGTTGTCGGCGCCGCCGGGGGCAGCATGGCCCGGCTCGGGCGCCGCCGGATCGCCGAGGTGGGCCCTCGCAGCGCCCACATCGCCGGGCTGCCGTACGCCTGCTTCGTTCCGGCCGAAGAGCTTTTGGGAGTTGAGCTGCGCCTTGAGACGGTGGCGCCACGCGTCGGCGACCCCGCCGAGTACGCCTGCGTGGCGACCGGTGAGCGGCGCTTTGCGCTGACCGCAACCTGCGCCGCCCATGCCCTGGGACTCGTCTCCGGGGTCGAGGAAGCGCGGCGTGACGCGGTCCTCAGCTGCTTTGCGGTCCTCGGCCGCCGGTTGCGGATCGGTCCCGAAGAGGCGGCCCGCGCGATGCTGAACGGGGCGGTCGAGAAGATCGCCGCCGCCGTCCGCGAGGCCTGCCGTGCCCACGAGCTGGGTCCCGCTCCTCTCCTCGTCGCCCTCGGCGGCGCCGCCGAGGCGCTCGCACCCGAGGTGGCGCGCCGCCTCGACGCCAAGCTGCTTCGCCCCGACCATCCCGAGGTTCTCTCCTCGGTGGGCGCGGCGCTCTCCCTGGTACGGGCCGAGGTCGTGCGCACGGCGACGGCTGCCGACGGCGCCTCCGCCAAGCTGGCGGCCGCCCACCAGGCAGAGCGCGAGTGCGTCGAGTCGGGCGCCTCCCCTGCGACGGTTTCCACCGAAACCTCCTACGAGCCGGACGAAAGCGTGGTGCGCGCGGTTGCCACCGGGGCGGTGCAGCTGGAGGCCGGGGCCGCCACTCGCCGGCCCGCCGGAGAGGCGC
>CAZHZI010000064.1:0-10687 GCA_964536955.1 uncultured Conexibacteraceae bacterium | reverse complement strand
AGATCGAGATGATCGCCGGCGGAGCCTCGTTGGCGCCGAGGCGGTGGTCCTGGCCGATGTTGGCGACCGAGGCGCGCAACAGGCCCTGGTGCTTGTTGACCGCCTGAATCACCGCCGCGCAAAAGAACAGGAAGTGGACGTTGTCTGCCGGCGTGTCGCCGGGGTCGAGCAGATTGGCGCCGCTATCGGTGCCCATCGACCAGTTGTTGTGCTTGCCCGATCCATTGACGCCGGCGAAGGGCTTCTCGTGCAGCAGGCAGACCAGCCCGTAGCGCCGCGCGACACTCTCCAGCACCTGCATCATCAGCTGCTGGTGGTCGGAGCCGACGTTCGAGTTCTCGAACACGGGGGCAATCTCATACTGAGCGGGAGCGACCTCGTTGTGGCGGGTCTTGACGGGGATGCCCAGCTTTCGCATCTCCAGCTCCGACTCCATCATGCAGGCCAGCACCCGCTCGGGGATCGAGCCGAAGTAGTGGTCGTCCAGCTCGTGGCCTTTCGGCGGCTTGGCGCCGAACAGCGTGCGGCCGGTGCTGATCAGGTCGAGGCGCTCGAAGTAGTACTGCTCGTCGATCAGGAAGTACTCCTGCTCGGCACCGACGGTGGTGAAGACGCGCTGGGTGTCCTCGTCGCCGAGCAATCGCAGCGCCTTGACGGCGGAGCGCGACAGAGCGTCCATCGAGCGCAGCAGTGGGATCTTCGCGTCGAGAGCCTCGCCGGTCCAGGAGGCGAAGGCGGTCGGGATGCAGAGCAGCGCCCCGTTGGGGTTCTCGAGGATGAAGGCGGGGGAGGTCGGGTCCCAGGCGGTGTAGCCGCGCGCCTCGAAGGTGGCGCGCACGCCGCCGGTGGGGAACGAGGAGGCGTCGGGCTCGCCCTGGATCAACTCCTTGCCGGAGAAGCCCGCCAGCGAGGTTCCCTCCTCGCCCGGCTCGAAGAAGGAGTCGTGCTTCTCCGCTGTGGAGCCGGTCAGGGGTTGGAACATGTGGGTGTAGTGAGTGGCGCCGTTCTCCAACGCCCACTCCTTCATCGCCTCCGCGACGGCGTCCGCGAGGCTGGGGTCGAGCGCCTCGCCCCCGGCCAGCGTCGCCTGCAGCCTCTCGAAGACGTCGCCGGGCAGGCGGTCGCGCTGCACCGCGATGGAGAAGACGTTGGCGCCGAAGGCGTTGTTCTCGGGAAGGGTCAGGTCGAGCGCGCCGAGGGCCTCTCCGTTGGGGCTCCACTGCGCGGCGGTCACGTTCTGCTGGCGGATACGAGTCATCGCTTGGTCTAGTCCCTCACTCGGCGACGCGCCCACTGCATGGGCGCGGATTGGCGGTCCGGTTCACTCCCCCACTGAGGAGAGGAAGCAGACTAATGGGAGTCGCGCCGCGGTGAGTTATACGGCGGTACAACGATCGCGGTGGCGCCTTGTCCCCGGTGGCGAGGGCCGCGTTACCGGTACCCTGCGGCCTGCCGCGGCCGAGGAGCCGCATCCCAAGCCAGAACTCCGGAGGACTCACTCGCAATGTTCGTTTCCAAGGCCGCCGTCGTCGGCGGAGGCACAATGGGCGGTGAGATCGCCCAGGCGATCGCCGCAGCCGACATCCCCGTCGTCGTCAAGGACATCGACCAGAAGTTCGTCGACGCCGCGGTGCAGAAGGCGCGCGCCGTCACCGAGAGCCAGCTCGCCCGCCTCGTCAAGAAGGAGAAGCTGACCCAGGAGCAGGCCGATGCCCGCCTTGCCGAGGTGATGGACTTGGTCATCGGGACCACGAGCTACGAGGGCTTCGGCGACGTCGACTTCGTGGTCGAGGCGGTGCCGGAGAAGATGGCGATCAAGCAGGCGGTCTTCCCCGAGTTGGATGCGGCCACGCCCGGCCACGCGATCCTCGCCTCCAACACCTCCTCGCTCTCGATCACCGAGATCGGCGAGGCGACATTGCGGCCCGACAAGGTCGTCGGCTTCCACTTCTTCTACCCGGCCTCGGTGATGCCGCTGGTCGAGGTGATCATGGGCGACGACACCAGCCCGGAAACCGCCACCGCCGCCTACAACTTTGCCCAGGCGATCAAGAAGCAGCCGATCGTCTGCGGCGAGGTGCCCGGCTTCGTGGTCAACCGGATCCTGATGGCGACGATCGGTGAGATTTGGCGCGCGCAGGAGGAGCAGGGTCTCTCCCTGAAGGCGATCGACGAGGCGATCGCCGCCGCCCAGGTCGCCCCGATGGGCCCGTTCTTCCTCACCGACCTGCTGGGGCTGGACACGGTCCTGCACGTCGCCGAGCACCTCCACGAGTCATACGGGGAGACCTTCTACGTCCACCAGGGGCTGAAGAAGCTGGTTGCCGACGGCAAGCTGGGTGCCAAGAGCGGCGGCGAGGGCTTCTTCAAGGACGGCGAGCAGACGATCCCGGGCGACGCGGAGCCCGACGCCGAGGAATTGGTCGCGCTGTTCACGGGGCGAGCCCTGATCGAGGCCTGTCAGCTGGTCGAGGAGGGCGTCTGCTCCGTCCGCGACATCGACGTGGGAATGATGGCCGGCGCTGGGCTCGACCCGCGCCGCGGCCTGCTTCCCCCGTTCTGGAAAGCGGACATCGAGGGGCTCGACAGGGTCCTGGAGCGGATGGAGCAGCTCGAGGAAAAGCACGGCGAGCGTTTCGCGCCGCCGATTACGCTGAAGCGCCTCGTCGCTCAGGGCCGCCTCGGGATGGGCTCCGGTCAGGGCTTTTACGCCTACCCGCAGCCCGACGAGGGCGAGCAGGCCGACACGGTGAAGCTGGAAACCCGCGGCAAGGTCGCGATCGCCTGGCTCGCCAACGCGCCGATGAACGCGATCTCCCCGGACGTGATCCGGGACCTCGGCACGGTCTGGGAGAAGGTCAAGTCATCCGCTGACGTCGGCGCGATGGTGATCGCCTCCTCGGTCCCGATCGTCTTCTCGGCCGGCGCCGACATCAAGGCCTTCACACAGTTGGACGAGTCGGCGGGGGAGGAGTTGATCCACAGCGGCCACGCGCTGCTGCGCGATCTCGGCCAGGCGCCCGTGGCGACGATCGCCGCCGTCAACGCGATCGCCTTCGGCGGCGGCTGCGAGCTGGCGATGGCCTGCGACGTGCGGATCGCGGCCGAGTCGGCCGTCTTCGGCCAGCCGGAGGTCAAGCTGGGCATCATCCCCGGCTTTGGCGGCAGCCAGCGGCTGCCGCGCCTGGTCGGCCCGAGCAAAGCGCTGGAGATGAACCTGATCGGCGACGCGATCTCCGCCGAGGAGGCGCTCGAGTACGGCCTCGCCAACCGGGTCGTTCCCGACCACGAGCTGTTCGACACCGCCCTGATGTGGGGACGCAAGCTGGCGACCCAGGCGCCGCTGGCGGTCGAGCAGATCAAGCTCGTCTCCCACAAGGGTGACCTGGACGAGGGGATCGAAGCCGAGAAGCGGGGCTTCGCGACCGCGTTGCAGAGCGAGGACGCCAAGGAGGGCATCGCCGCCTTCCTCGGGAAGCGCACCCCGAAGTGGCAGGGGAGATAGCGCGGCCGCTGCCCGACGCGGTCGTCTTCGACAACGACGGCCTCCTGCTCGACACCGAGTCCGTCTGGACTCGTGCCGAGCAGGATCTGTTCGAGCGGCGGGGGATCGAGTTCACCCCGGCGCACAAGCGCGAGCTGGTCGGGACCTCAGCCGAGATCGCCGGCGGGGTGCTGGAGCGGCGGCTGGGCGAGCCCGGGCGTGCCGCGGAGCTGATCGAAGAGCTCAACGAGCTGGTCGTCGCCGAGCTCGACCACGGAGTCGAGGCGATGGTCGGAGCCCGCGAGCTGCTGCACGCGCTGAAGGAACGGGGCACGCCGCTTGGCCTCGTCTCCAACTCGCCGTTGGTCTTCGTGCGGCGCTCGCTGGAGATCGCCGGCTTCGACGATCCCTTCGACGTGGTGCTGAGCGCCCACGAGGTGGCGGCCCCGAAGCCGGCGCCCGATCCTTACCTGGAGGCCTGCCGGCGGTTGGGCGTGAGGGCCGGCCCGTCGGTGATCGCCCTGGAGGATTCTCCGACGGGAGTGGCCGCGGCGCGCGCCGCGGGCCTGACCGTGATCGGGGTGCCCTCGCTGGAGGGGATCGCCCTGGAGGAGGCCCATCACATCGCCGAGTCGTTGCTTGACGACGTGGTCACCCATCACCTCGTCCTCTGATCGCAGCCTGATGCTGGAGTCAGGGCCGAGCTAGCCGCGCAGCACGCGCCTTCGCCGCAGCACGCGCTCGCACACCTCGAGCAGCTCCCGGACGCTGCGCTCGCGTTCGGCATCGAGGCCGCCCTTCAGCGCCATGTTCGCCGCCTCGCCGACCGCGCCGCGCCGCGCTTCGAGTTGCGCCATGTCCTCTTCGTGCCGCGGGTCGGCGAGCGCGCCGCGCAGCTCGATCAGCATCGCCTCCAGCCCGACCCTCAGCTGAAGGGCGCCCTCGCGCGTCCGCCCCGCATCGAGGTCGGCGCGGGCGCGCAGCAGCAGCGTCTCGCAGGCGTCGACCCGCTCTCGCCCACCGAGCACCGCGGCGATCCGCTCCTGCGGGCGCAGCTCCTCGGCGTTTCGTCGCCGTCGCGAGACGGTTGCGCGCGCGTCGATCTCATGTGCCGTGGCGAAGCGCCCGGTAGCGACCTCCTCGCCGCTGCCGTAGCCGATCCGCACGGTCGTCGCCCGACTCGGGCTCAGCTCGTGGGTGTGGGGGTCGCCACTGGCGGCCGCATGGGCGTGCAACGCCCGGTTCAGCAGGCCGATCCCTTCCTCGACCAGGGCGTCGACCGTCTCCTCGCCGTTCACGGCCGCTTCCAGCCAGAGCGCCGCGTCCTCCTCGGACTGAAAGGGCTCAAAGGCCCGCACTGCAGTCACGCGGGCCAGGCGAAGAGGAGAGGCTCCGTCTCCCTGTCCGGCCGACAGCCGGATCCGGCGTCGCGGGGGCGAGGCCGAGGCGCCCATGGTCTCGACCACGAGCACGCTCTGCGCGCCATCCGGATCGCCGCCTTTCCGCGCCAGGTAGCGGCCGTCGCCCACGGCGAGCGCACCGGGGAACTCGAACTGCGCGAATCCGAAGAGCTGGGTCAGAAGACCCGATTCTCCTGGATGCTCAGTCGGCGCTGCTGGAGCCGCCGGATCGGCCGGCCTTCGTCCGCTTGCCCTGCTTTTTGTCCGGCAGCGAGTACTCGGAGGGCGAGGTGGCCACCTCCGGGTTGTCGATCTCCCCGAGCTGGTCGGTCAGCCGCAGCCACTGGTCGGGTTTGAGGAGCTGCACGAACCGCGCCTCGGGCCCGTCCGCGCCGTACGTCGACTCCCAGCCGATGTGGACGTGGTCGGCATGGTCGCCCATCGCGAAGCTTGGCCCGCCCAGGTCCTCGAGCGAGATCAGCTCCTCCGGGGCCATCGTCCCCTGCAGACGGAGAACCGCTTTGAGGACGGCGTCGGTGAGAGTCCCCGGCCCCTGGTTCCCGAGCACCGGCACATCGTTGATCACAGGGATGTCGACCGCGTTGCCGGAGCTGTGGTTGGAGACGTTGCCGCTCGTCGTGAAGAAACCGTGACCGCACTTCAGCGAGGTGACGGTGAGTCGGAAGCCCTTCTCAGCGAGGTACTCCAGCGTGGCCAGCACCCGCCGGTCGACCTGTCCGGAGGCGATGTCGGTGCGTCCGCAGTCGTAGATCGAGAGGCGCTCGTCGGCGAGGACGCGCCTTTGCAGCGCCTCCTTGGAGAGCAGCAGCACCCCGGCGCTGCCGAGTTTCCGCGCGAAGGGGTTCTTGCCCTCCGCGCGGTAGATAGCCGTCGCCTCGAGGAGCTTCCAGCCGTCGAGGATCGGCTTCGGGTCGATCCGCGGCGCCCCACGGCCGGCCGGGCGGATCGAGAAGTTGATGTGAGGGTCGACGCCGTCCGCGGCTGCGCCAATCCGCGCCAGCACGGTCCCGGCGATCACCTTCGACCCAACCTTGAGGGATCCGTCGGCGCCGATCGCGGCAGCGGTGTCGACCTTCTGCACCGCGCCTGCCCGCTTCCTCTCATCGACCCGGGCGGGCAGCGCGTAAAGCCGCGGGCGAATGTTCTGGCTGTCGACCGGGATCCGCTTCTCCTTGCCGGTCGGCATCACCACCAAGCGGCGGTCGCGGACGATCCGGCCCAGCTTCGCGTATGTGTAGCGGTTGCCATAGGCATCCTCCAGCACCACGAACTTGCCCAGCTTCTTCGAGTTCCCCATCTTCTCGACAGTCCCGTCGTTGACGGCGACGACCGGCGCATTCTCGGCGGCGAAGATGTTGATCCCGCGCCGGGTGGGGGAGGAGGAGATCACCTGGGCGGCGTTGCCGTACTCCTCGCGCTCGCCCGGGGTCGCCCGCTTCAGCGCCGCGCGGGTGGCGATGTCGTCGGCGTAGCGGGCATTGGCGGCGACCGGGAAATGCGCCCCCTCGGTCAGTCCGGTCAGGGAGCCGACCAGGTCGGAGGGCAGCTTGCCGTAGGCGCGCGCGTAGAGCAGCACCTCCTGCACGTACCAGTCGGCGTGGTTGTAGGCGAAGATCGCGTTGTAGAGATCGCCGGCGCCGCCGCTCGCCTTCAGGTAGTTGGCCGCCGCGCAGATCGCGTCGACCGGGTTGTAGGGGTCCTTGCGGCCGTCGCCGTTGGCGTCGACCCCGTAGGCCTCCCAGGTGCCGGGCATGAACTGCATCCAGCCGACCGCGCCGGCGGTGGAGACGTTGAGGTTGGTTCCGAAGGCGGTCTCGATCTTGTTGATCGAGGCGAGCACCTCCCAGGGGATCCCGTGCTCGGTCCCACAGGCCTGGTAGATCGGCAAGAGGAAGGGCGGGATCTCGAAGGAGTCGATGACGAAGTTGGGGACGCCGATCGGGACCGGGCCGAACGGCGCGATCGTCGTGGTCGGGTTGGCGGGGGTCGGAGAGCCGCCGTCACTGAACTGAGACCCACCGTCCGAAGCCTCCTGCGGCTGGTCGCCGCCGCCGTTGGCGCTGGGGGCGAGGACGCCACCGTCGGCGCCTCCGCCTCCGCTGGTGTCGCCGAGGCTTTGGTTTCGCGTGACGCCGCTGTTGCCGCTCCCGGCGCCACCGATCGGGACGCCGGCCTCGAAGCCGTCGCCGGCTCCCTGTGTGGGGGCGGAGACGTCGCTGCCCGTCGTCGGGGCGGCGGTCGGCGCCTCACTGGCGCCAGCCGAGGAAGCGCAATCGGGGTCGGAAGCATCGGCCAGCCCGTCGCCGTCGTCGTCCGCCCCGTTGGAGCAGGGCGGCGTTTGGGCCGACGGGAGGGTGGGGCCCGCGGTGCTCGGCGTGGTCAGCTGCGCCACGTCGCCGACGCCAACCGGATCTGCGCCCGCCATGCCCACACCCAGCGCGGTCACGACCGCGAAGCTGGCCACAGCGATGGTCAGTGCGAGCTTGTGTCTCATCCGACGGCGCCTCGGTGCCTGCAAGCGCGGTTCGCGTAGTAACCCGGAACCGCCATCTCCCCGCGCAACAGGCCTGCCCAAGCTACTGACTCGCATGGGGGTCCGCAACGGAACGTGCCGCCCCCCAACAAGCCCTTAATCAACGTTTGACCCATGCCTGAGGGACGGAGGATTTCAGCTACCCCGGATGCCCCCGTTAAGCTGCTGCGATGAGCGTCGAGCAGGAGGATCCGGACGGCCTGCGGGCTCGCGGCGAGCACGCGCTCGTCGACCTTGCCCAGGCGCTGGCCGACAGCCCCATGCTGGAGAACGCTCTTTCGGCCGCTTTTGGCGCCCGCGAGAAGGCGCTGGAGGCGCAACAGGCGGCGATGAGCGCCCTCAACCTGCCGTCAGCCGGCGACGTCGAGCGGCTGGAGCGCCGCCTGCGCTCCTTCTCGCAGCGCTTGGAGGAAGTGGAGGAGCAGATCGACGACCTCACCCGCAGGGTCGCGGAGATGCGACGCCAGGCCAAACCAGCGAAGGCCAAACCAGCCAAAAAAGCAAAAGACTAACCCTCGACTTTAAGCTGAGAGTACGGCGGCAGCGGCCCTGCCCGCTCGTTTCGCCGCCAGGTCGAGGTCCTCGTCGCCGATTCGCTCCCCGCCCACCGCCTTCTCGACGATCAGGACGGCGGCGGCGGCGATTCCCAGCGATCGCCCCCGAGCCAGGACCGTCGCCGTCTGCATGTCCGCGGCGCTGGCCCTGGCTGACTTCGCCTGCCCGCCCGGGGCGTCGAAGCTGGCCACTTCCACCGATCGCCCCTCGTTTCCGATCTGCCGTTCCAAGCGGTCGACCAGGTCGGAATCCGGTGAGACCGCATCCCCGGCGGAGATCCCGAACGAGCCGGCGCTGCCGCCCTCGGCCCGGGCCCGCTCGACCACCAACAGCTCGCCGAGCTCGAGCGCCGGGTCGAGCGCCGCACAGGTCCCGACCCGCACCGCCCGCCGCACCCCCAGCTTCGCAAGGTCCGCGAGCACCACGGCGGCACTCGGCCCACCCATCCCGGTCGACTGGATCGTCAGCTCCCGGCCCTCCGCCGTAGGCCCGGAGTACCCCCACAACCCGCGGGCGTGGTTACTCATCTTCGGTTCGTTCAGCAGCTCCTGGGCCAGCAGCAGGGCCCGCCCCGGGTCGCCGACCAGCACTGCGTCGACGGCGATCGGAGCGGTGGGGCGGAGGCGCGCAGGCACGGGCGGCGCCCATCTTGCCACTCGTGAGAAACGCGTAACCCGGATTTGCTCCACCCGTCCAAACACAGCTCGCCGCGTCGTCCATACCTTGGCCGCAATCGCCAAACCGCGACCGCCGGGGCGTGCCCCGCGGGCTAGGAGGGAATCGGAATGAAAAAGAGGCTCTTGATCGCAGGCCCTGTGGCCGCGATTGCCTCGCTCGTCCTGCCGGGCATCGCCTTCGGCGCCGAAACACCGGTGCTGGACACGCCCGACGCGAGCATCAATGCGATGTGGGTCATCGTCGCCGCCTGCCTGGTGATGTTCATGCAGGCGGGGTTCCTGCTCTTGGAGGTGGGCTTCTCCAGGGCAAAGAACGCCGGTGCCGGTGTCGCAAAGATCCTCGTGAACTTCTCGATCGCATCGCTCTGCTACTGGGCGGTGGGCTTCGCGCTCGCCTTCGGCGGGCTCGGGGAGATCGCGGGGACTCACGGGTTCTTCCTCGACGTCGGCTCCTCGATTGAAGAAGCCGGCAAAAGCATTCCGTTCGTCGAGACCTACTCGATCAGCCCGGCCGCATTCATGTTTTTCCAGTTCGTGTTCTGCGCGGTCTCACTGGCGATCGTCTGGGGCGCAACCTTGGAGCGGATCAAATTCGGCGCCTACGTGATCTACGCGATCGTCTTCAGCGCCGTCCTCTATCCCATCCTGAGCCACTGGATCTTCGGTGGAGGTTGGTTGCAGGTCAACATCGGCATGCAGGACTTCGCCGGCTCCACGGTGGTCCACCTGATTGGCGCTACCGGCGCCCTGGCGGCGTTGCTTCTGCTCGGCCCGCGGGTCGGCAAGTACGGGCCCGACGGCAAGCCCCGGGCGATCCCGGGGCACTCGATGCCGCTGGTCGGCCTCGGTGTGCTGATCCTCTGGCTGGGCTGGTTCGGCTTCAACCCCGGCTCGACGCTGGGTGCGATCGGCGGTCGCTTCGCCGAGGTGGTCGTGGTGACCAATTTGGCCGCAGCGGCGGGCGTCGTCGCCGCGGTGTCGGTGATGTACCTGAAGACGAAAACGATCGACATCGGCATGGCCGGCAACGGCGCCATCGCCGGTCTCGTCGCGATCACGGCCCCGTCCGGCTACGTCGAGTACTGGGCGGCGCCGATCATTGGCGCGGTGGCCGGAGCCATCGTCGTCTACGGCGTGCTCGCAATCGAGAAGCTGATCGACGATCCGGTCGGCGCCCTCTCGGCCCACGGCCTCGCCGGCATCTGGGGGACGCTGTCATGCGGCATCTTCACCTCGCCGCGGCTGGCGGAGTTCAACGCGGTCGGCGATCCGGGGCTCTGGTACAGCGGCTCCTTCTCCCAGCTCGGGGCGCAGGCCCTGGGCGTTGTGGTGGCGTTCGGCTGTGTGTTCACCGTTTCCTACGCGCTTTTCTTCCTGATCAAGAAGACGATCGGGTTGCGGGTCAGCGCCGAGGAAGAGGACGCGGGGCTCGACATCTCCGAGCACGGGATGTATGGGTATCCGGAGCAGTTCATCCCGCAACCCGAGTATTCGACGGGCCTGCAGCTCGGCGGTGCGCCGCTCCCATCCGGGGCCACCGCGGCAGCGTCTGTCAGTCAGATGACCCCAACTACCGACTCGAACTAGGAGGATTGAGCGCATGAAGAAGATCGAGGCGTTCATCCGTCACGAGGCGTTTGAGCCGATCCGGGCCGAGTTGCTCGACAAGGGGTTCCCATCCCTGTCGATCCTCGAGGCCAAGGGCTCGGGCCGTCAGAAGGGCATAGTCGAGAAATACCGTGGCTCGACCCTCACCGTCAACGTCCGGCCGAAGCTGAAGCTGGAGGTCGTGGTCGAGGACAAGGACAAGAGCCTGGTCGTCGAGACGATCCTCAAGCACTCCCGCACGGGAGAGGTCGGCGACGGCAAGATCTTCGTGATCCCGGTGGAGGAGGCGATTCGCATCCGCACCGGTGAAGGCGGAGAGCCGGTCCTGCAGGCTCACTCCGAAGAGGAGTTCACGGCCTAGATGTCGTGCCCCAAGACGTCCCGAACACGGGCCATGGGTGGGCGGTTG
>CAZHZI010000063.1:0-10708 GCA_964536955.1 uncultured Conexibacteraceae bacterium | reverse complement strand
GGCGCTGCTGGTCGCCGACGCGGCGGCCAGGGCGGTCGACCGGGTCGGCCTGCCGGAGTGCGCGCTCAACCTCGCCCAGGCCGCCGTCTACCTGGCGCTCGCGCCGAAGTCCAACGCCTCCTACAGGGCGCTGGGCGCCGCCCGGGCCGAGGTTCGCGAGAACGGCGCCAAGACCCCACCCGACTACCTGCGCGACGCCCACTATCCCGGCGCCAGGAAGCTGGGTCGCGGCGAGGGCTACCGCCACGCGCACGACGAGCCCGACGGCGTAAGCGACCAGCAGCTGCTCCCCCCGGGCCTCGAAGACCTCCGCTTCTACACCCCGACCGACCGCGGGTTCGAGGCCGAGCTGGGACGCCGGCTGGCGGAGCTGCGAAAGCGACCTTCCAACCCCTGATCGCAGGCGCAACTTCTCAAAGCCGTCCGTGTTTCAGAGTCGGCTTTCCAAGCTAGAGCCAGGGAGAGCCGCACACCGGCCGGGGGCCTGGACTGGGGGCCTCCGGCCGGATTAAAAGGGGAATACAGGGGGAGTTGGCGACCGCTTTCGGGCGGTCGTCCGCGTTGAGGGAGTCTTGCCATCGCCTAAGGTGGGTGGAGATGGCTCCAGAGGAGAATGACCAGCCCCTTCGACTCGGCGGGATGGCCCTTCGCAACGGCTTGCTGATCCACGGGCCCACGCACTGGGCCGCCGCCGTGCGCGACGCCGACGGGCAGGTGCGGGTCGCCTCCGAGCGCAAGCCCGAGCTTGCACCGAAGCTAGCGGCCAAGGCGCCGGGGCTTCGGGGGCCGTTGAAACTGGCCGAGGCGATGATCGTGCTTCCGCTGATGCGGCGGCGGTTGCCGACCGCGCGGTTGCCGTTCGAAGACCGGCGGGTATTGGCCGCCATCGGGGCGACCCTGATCGCCACCGCCGCGCTGCGCAAGCGGTTCGCGAGCACGGCGCGGAGGGAGGGCGTCGTGCAGGCGATCGGAGCGCTGCCCGCCGTGGTCGCTCTGCTGGATCGCGACCTCGCCGCCTACCACGGGGTCGAGCACAAGGCGATCGCCGCCTACGAGCAGGGCGCCGAGGACCCCGCGAAGGTGCCCAAGGAGCACGATCGCTGCGGATCGAACCTGATCGCGCCGATGATGCTGCTCTCGACCGGCGGCACGGTGCTGCTGGAGCGGTTGGTCCAACGGCCGGGACCGCTGGCACGAGCCGGGATCGGACTTGGCGGCGCATCCGTCGCGGTGGAGATGTTCGCTTGGAGCGACCGGCACCACGGCAGCCCCCTCGCCGAGGCCTTCCACGCCCCCGGCCGCGAGATACAACGCCACCTCGCCACCAAGGAGCCGACGCCGGAGCAGCTGGAAGTCGGCATCGCGGCGCTGGCCGAGATCCTCCGCGTCGAACAGGCCGGCGGCGCCGGCGACGAGCCGCCGCCTGCCACGTAGACTGCCGCCGATGTTCGGAAGGATCGATCACATCGGTGTCGCCGTCGAGGACATCGACGAGGCGATCGCCCTCTATGAACAGAGCTTCGAGATGGAGCTGGCGCACCGCGAGACCGTCGAGTCGCAGGGGGTCGAGGCGGTGCTGCTCGACGTCGGCGACGGCCACGTCGAGTTGCTGCGGCCGCTCGGGCCCGACACCGCGGTGGGCAAGTTCCTCGCCCGCAAGGGCCCTGGCCTGCACCACGTCGCTTACGCGGTCGAGGACATTGACGCGACCCTGAAGCAGGCGGCGGCCACCGGCATCGAGCTGATCGACGCCGAGCCGCGGGCAGGCATCCGCGACAGCCGCGTCGCCTTTTTGCACCCGCGCTCAACGGGCGGCGTGCTGACCGAGATCGTCGAACCAGCGGGAGGACACTGATGGCGGAAGCACAGCGTGTCGAGATCGGCTTCGAGGGCGGCCAGGTCGTCTCGGTCCGGCTCACCGACGACGAGCTGAAGGACCTTCGCAAGCAGGTCGAAAAGGGTGGCTGGCATGACGTCCGGACGGAGGACGGGATCCTCGCCGTATATCTCGGCAAGGTTTCCTTCCTCCGCATCGACTCCGGCGAGCACCGGGTCGGCTTCTCCCAGACCCGCCCCGCCTAATGCGCGCCCGCACGCCCCTTGGTGTCGGCGCCCTGGCGACGCTCGGCGCGGCGCTTTGGTGGCGCAAGAACCCCTCTGCATGTCCTTACGGCCAGCGCTTCTGGGTCGAAGCGCCGCATCCGATCATCACCAGGCAGCGCCTCCGCGACGTCCTGCTCCCGAAGCCCGGCGAGCGAGTTCTGGAGGTCGGTCCCGGCACCGGCTACTACACCCTCGACATGGCGCAATGGGTTGGACCCGGGGGCACGGTCGAGATCTTCGACCTCCAGCAGGAGTTCCTCGACCACACCATGGGCCGGGCCGAGGAGCGTGGCCTCTCGAACGTCGTCCCGACACAGGGCGACGCGACAGCCCTCCCTTACGAAGACGGCGCAATCGACGCAGTCGTGCTGACCGCCGTCCTCGGCGAGATCCCCGACGCCGAAGCCGCCCTGCGAGAGATCCGCCGGGTCCTTAAACCGACCGGCCGCCTCGTTGTCGGCGAGCTGTTCGGCGACCCCCACTTCACCACCCTCACGAGCCTTCGCCGCCGCTGCGAGGGAACCGGCTTCTCTTTCGAGGAGCGCTCCGGCAACCGGTTCGGCTACTTCGCTCGCTTCTCACCTGGCTGAGAACGACGGAGGGGCCCACGGGGTTGGGGCTAGCCGCGGATCGCCTTGGCGGCGCTCATGACGCCCCCGGGGCGCCGGGCAGGGGCATCGGCGCCTTCGGCCGTTCTGGCTCCGGCTGCACCGCCACCATCCGCTCGGCTCGTTTCTGTTGCCAGATGACCAGCAGGATCGCGGCGATGCTGGCGATGAGCAGCATCGTGGCCACGGCGTTCACCTGAACGGGGATGCCGCGCAGCGCAGCTCCGAAGACGTAGATCGGGAAAGTCTGGGTGGCGCCCTTGTTGAAGTCCGAGATGATGAAGTCGTCGATCGAGAGCGCGAAGGCCAGCAGCGCGGCGGCGACCACTCCAGGAGCGAGCAGCGGCAAGGTCACGTACCGGAAGGTCTGCACGGGGGTCGCCCCGAGGTCCCGCGCGGCTTCCTCGAGGCTGCGGTCGAACCCGATCAAGCGGGAGCGCACGACGACCACGACGAAGCTGATCGAGAACATGATGTGCGCGACCAGCAGCGTCCCGAAGCCGAGCCGGGCGTTGTAGTAGATGAACATCGAGAGGAGCGCCGCCCCGATCACGATCTCCGGAGTCGCCATCGGCAGGACGATCAGCAGGTTCGAAGGTCGCCGCCCGCGGAATTGGTAGCGAACGAGGGCAATCGCCATCAGCGTCCCGATGGCGGTCGAAGCGAGCGTGGCGAGCACCGCCAGCTCCACCGAGGTCGTCAAGGCGTCGTTGA
The DNA here is from genome assembly GCA_964536955.1 of uncultured Conexibacteraceae bacterium. Lineage (GTDB taxonomy): Bacteria > Actinomycetota > Thermoleophilia > Solirubrobacterales > 70-9 > CAZHZI01. The sequence goes on along the minus strand of CAZHZI010000063.1, from coordinate 7,283 downwards.
GCTCCTCGATCTTGAACGCGTGCTGCCAATACTCAAGCGTGAAGCCGTCGTTGATCGCGAATGTGAGCTTGTCTTTGGGCGTCTTCGCAAAGGAGAAGACCGCGATGACGGCGATCGGCACGAGTATGTAGGCGATCGCCACCACCGTGTAGAGCCGCAGGCCGTTCCGCCTTAGCCAGGCCACGCTCTACCGGCCCTCGTCCTCGTCGCCCATGAACGCCCCGGTCCCGGCGAGGCGTATGTAGACGACCACGATGGCGAGGATCAGCGCCATCATCAGGAACGACAGCGCCGCCGCCTCGGGGTAGTTGTTCTGAGCGAGGTAAAGCGACTGGATCCTGTTGCCGACCATTGCTTGTCCGGTCCCGCCCAGCAGCGCGGAGTTGACGTAGTCGCCGAAGGCCGGGATGAACGTAAGCAGCACTCCGGCGACGATTCCCGGCGCGGTGATCGGCAGCGTCACACGCAGGAACGCCTGCCGGGAGGAGGCGTAGAGGTCCTTCGCCGCCTCGACCAGCCCCATGTCGAGCCGCTCCAGGCTGGCGTAGATCGGCAGGACCATGAAGGGCAGGAAGTTGTAGGTCAGCCCCGCGATCACCGCACCGGAGGTCGCCAGCACGCGGCCGTCCTCCGGGACGAGCGCCACCGCCTGCAGCACGCCGACCAGAGGGCTCTGGTCGGCGAGGATCGTCTTCCAGGCGATCGTCCGGATCAGGTAGGTGGTGAAAAAGGGGGCTATGACAGCGAAGAGGAGGAGCAATCGCCAGCGGCTCGACGCTCTCGCGATGGCGTAGGCGAGCGGATAGGCGATCAGCAGCGCCAGCACCGTCGCCGCTCCCGCGTACCAAAGCGAACGGAGGATCTGCTCCTGGTTTCCGTCCAGGGAGTTGCTGAAGTTGGAGAACTCCCAATTGAAGACATAGCCCTCGGCGAAGGACCCCGTGCGCAATGCCAGCTCGCCCATGAAGTACATCGGCACGACGAAGAAGAGAAGGAGCCAGATCGCCCCGGGCGCCAACAGCCAGTAAGGGACGAAGCGTCCCCTCAGCGTCATGATCGGCTCCCTCTCAAACCCGTCTCATTGCCTCGGTCAGCCGGTGATCACTTCCTGGAATGCCTCATTGATCTCCTGCTGTTCGGTCTCGCTGCCAGGCGGCTCCGGCTGAGGCTGGCAATCTTTCGTGAACTCCTCAGACGGGAAGATCAGCGGGTTCTTTGCCAGCGCCGGGTCCCGTTTGCTCAGGATCTCTTTGACGCCGTTCACCGGCGTCACGTAATTGACGAACGCCGCGATGTCCGCCTGCACTTTCGGCTCATACACAAAATTCATGAACTCGAGAGCCGCCGCGGTGTTCGGCGCCCCAACCGGGATCACCATGTTGTCTGACCATAGGACGCAACCCTCGGTCGGACGCAGCCATTCCGCATCGGGAGTGCCGATCAGGTACGCGTCGCCGGACCAGCCGATCGAGGCCACCACGTTGCCGCTGGTGAGGTCCTCGGTGTAGTCGTTGCCGGTGAAGCGCCGGATCTGGCCGGATTCGGCCGCCGACCGCAGCTTGTCGATTGCTGCGGTCCATTCCTCCCGGCTCGCTTCGCTGACGTCCTCGACACCCATCCCTCGCATTACCAGCGGCACGGAGTCGCGCATCTCTTGCAGGAAGGTGACCTTGCCCTTGTACTGCGGGTCGAACAGGTCGTTGACCGAGCGGATCTCCGGCGCCAGCTTCGTGTTGACCCAGATGCCCGTCATCCCGGTCTGCCAAGGAATCGAGAATTTGCGCTCCGGGTCGGTCTCCGGGCTCCTCACGGATTCGATCAGGTTTTCGTCGACGTTCGGTATGTCGGCCCGATCGATCTCCTGCAGGTATCCGAAGTCGTACATCTGTTTCGCCATCCAGTCGGTGACGACAAAGATGCTGCGGCCCCCGGACTCCCCTTGCTCCAGCAGCGGACGCATCTTTCCGAAGAACTGGTTGTTGTCGTTGACGTCCTCCAGGTAGTCGGTCTCAACGCCGAAGCGCTCCTCGAACTCGGCGACCGTCCCGCTCTTGCCGGTGTCGATGTAGCCGGGCCAGTTGGAGATCGTGATGCTGCCCGACGCCTTGCCGGCCTTGGCGACTTGCACCTCTCCCTCGTTGCCGCCGCCGACGGTGTCGTCGCCGCAGGCCGCCAGGCCCAGGGCGACCGCCAGCGACACCATCGCGACCGCCAGCAGGGCCACCTTCTCCCTCGCAACCTTCCTCATCTCTTTCACCTCTCTGTGTGCGACTCGCGCACTACGTGCGTGTTCTCTGGGTCCCAGCTCAGTCGTACCCGTTCTCCGCCTCCGGGCAACCGTCTTCGCGCCTCCTCGTCGGCGTTGGGAACGAGCACGGTGATCCGCACGTCCCCGTCCAGAGCGACGACTACCTGGGTCGCGGTGCCCAGGTACAGCGTGCTCTCCACCCTGCCCTCCAGGCCGGGGGTCGGCCCGTCCTCCGGCCCCGTCCCATTGGAGATCGTCAGCTTCTCCGGCCGCACCACTGCGTAGCAGCGCTCCCCCGGCGCAAAGCCGTTCGCCTCGACCGGCACGGCCGGCCCGTTCTCCAGCTTCACCACGCCGCTCCCCTCGACGGTTGCCGGGATCAGGTTGGAGACGCCGATGAAGCCGGCGACGAAGGTGGTCGCCGGGCGTTCGTAGACGTCCTCCGGCCCGCCGACCTGCTCGACCTTGCCGCGGTTCATCACCGCGATCCGGTCGCTCATCGTCAGCGCCTCCTCCTGGTCGTGGGTGACGTAGACGAAGGTGATTCCGACCTCACGCTGGATCCGCTTCAGCTCCACCTGCAGTCCCTTGCGCAGCTTCAGGTCCAGCGCCCCGAGAGGCTCGTCGAGCAGCAGCACCTTTGGCAGGTTGACCAGCGCCCGCGCCAGCGCCACCCGCTGCTGCTGCCCGCCGGAGAGCTGTGCCGGGCGTCGTTTGGCCTCGGTGGCGAGGCCCACCCGCTCCAATTCGGCGCTCACCCGGCGGCTGATCTCCTCCTTCGGCGCCCGTTTGCGCCTCAGCCCGAATCCCACGTTGTCCTCGACGCTCAGGTGGGGAAACAGCGCGTAGCTCTGGAACACCGTGTTCGTGGGGCGCCGGTGCGGAGGGAGGTTCGCCACGTCGGCGCCCTCGATCTTGATCTCACCCTCGCTCGGGCGCTCGAACCCGGCGACCATTCGCAGCGTCGTCGTCTTGCCGCAGCCGCTCGGCCCCAGCAGGGTGAAGAACTCCCCTCGCGCCAGCTCCAGGCTCAGGTCATCGACGGCGAGCAGATCGTCGAAGCGCTTGGTGACGCTTCGCAGCTCGACGCTGGGTGCACTGCTGTCCACTCTCTCCTCCATCAGCGAGGACGCCACAATGGAGTCCTCATAGAAGGTAGCGCTACGTGTTGGTGGGCGTGCCGAAAAATGGGGTGGCAGCTCACTCCGCTCCTCAGCGCCAGCGCCGACAGCGAGTCGAAGAGGAAGTTCTCGCTGATCAGCTTCGAGGGCAGGTACCAGGCCACGGCAAGGACGCCGATCGCCACGGTGGCGACTACCGGCGTGAAGTATTTGGAGCTGACTTCTCAATGGCGCGCGCCGCGGGCATTGCCTCGGCGCGCGCCATTGAGAGGGCGGGGCGGTCGAGGCGAGCGCGATCGTCAGGCCGTCGCTGAACCCGATCGCATCCTTCTTGAGGCCATGCTCCCCGGTCTGTTGTGCCAAGAGGCCACATCGTAATTCCTCGCACTATCGAAATCCTTAGACGATCTGTACAAGTATTTCGCCGCTGCCGTACCCAAAGGCCACTTGCGCCCGTGCCGCCCGGGGGCTAGCGTTATCCATAACGTCGTAGTACGAGAGGAGATGGGGATGGCTACCGCATCGCAGACCGCCGCAGGCGTGGAGACCAATCTTCAGGAGCTGGCCAGGCGACACCTGTGGATGCACTTCTCCCGCATGGGCTCCTACGGGCCCGATCGCGAGATCCCGATCATCGTCCGCGGCGAGGGCTGCTACGTCTACGACGAGCACGGCAACCGCTATCTCGACGGCCTCTCCGGCCTCTTCTGCGTCAACGCCGGCCACGGCCGCACCGAGCTGGGGGAGGCGGCGGCCCGCCAGGTCGAGGAGCTCGATTTCTACACGCTCTGGAGCTATGCCCATCCGCGGGCGATCGAGCTGGCCGCGCGGATCGCCTCGCTCGCTCCGGCAGACCTCAACCGCGTCTTCTTCACCTCCGGCGGCTCGGAGGCGGTCGAGTCGGCGCTGAAGCTGGCCCGCAACTACCACCGCGTGCGCGGCAACGGCCAGAAGCACAAGGTCATCGCCCGGGAGATCGCCTACCACGGAACTTCGCTCGGCGCCCTCTCGGCAACCGGCATCATGGAGCTGCGCTCTCAGTTCGAGCCGCTCGCCCCCGGCGGCTGCCACGTCCCCAACACCAACTTCTACCGCTTGCCCGAGGACCGCGACCCGCTCTGGGCGGCGACCGCGATCGAGGAGCGGATCCAGTTCGAAGGGCCCGAAACGGTCGCCGCGGTCATCCTCGAGCCGGTTCAGAACGCCGGCGGCTGCCTCGTCCCGCCCGGCGGCTACTTCGAGCGGGTCCGCGAGATCTGCGACCGCCACGACGTGCTGATGATCTCCGATGAGGTGATTTGCGCCTGGGGCCGCCTCGGCCACTATTTCGGCTGCGACCGCTTCGGCTACGTCCCGGACATCATCACCGTGGCGAAGGCCCTCACCTCCGCCTACGCCCCGATGGGCGCGCTGATCGCTTCCGACCGCGTCGCCGAGCCCTTCATGGAGGGCGACGCCTCCTTCGCCCACGGCTTCACCTTCGCCGGCCACCCGCTCGCGGCGGCGATCGCGATGGCCAATCTCGACGTCTTCGAGCGCGAGGACCTCTGCGGCCACGTCCTCGCCAAGGAGGGCGAGTTCCGCGAGATGCTGGAGACCCTGTACGACCTGCCGATCGTCGGCGACGTGCGCGGCGCCGGCTACTTCCACGCGATCGAGCTGGTCAAGGACAAGGAGACCAAGGAGAGCTTCGATGGCGAGGAGGCAGAGGGCCTGCTGCGCGGCTTCCTTTCCGGCGAGCTCTACAAGCGGGGGCTGATCTGCCGCGCCGACGACCGCGGCGATCCCGTCGTCCAACTGGCCCCGCCGCTGATCGCCGACACCGAGCAGTTCGAAGAGATCCACGACGTCCTGCACGACGTGCTCTCCAGGGCCTGGGAACGGGTCCGCGAGTAGGCGCGCGATGCTCAGCGTCCAGGGCCTCCTCGACGAGCTCGACCTTGAGCTGGAGGCCGGCGCGAGCGCCGCCGAGGCCCCCGTCCGTTGGGTCCACATCTCCGAGCTGGAGGATCCGACGCCGTGGCTCTCAGGGGGGGAGCTGATGCTGACCACCGGCATCCCGCTCGACACCGCCGCCAAGCAGCGCCACTACATCCGCCTGCTCGCCGACCACAACCTGGCCGGTCTCGGCGTCGGCACGGGATTCAGCCACCGCAAGCTGCCAAAAGCCTTGATCGAGGAAGCCCGCAAGCGCGACTTCCCGCTCTTCGAGGTCCCCTACTCGACTCCGTTCATCGCAATCACGGAGAAAGCCTTCGCTCGCCTCGTCAACGAGCAATATCAGGTGCTGCAGCGCGGGATCGCCGTGCAGCGGCGGCTGGAGCGACTGGTCCTGGAGGAGCGTGGCCTGGAGGAGATCGCCGCGACGATCTCCTCCGCGGTCGGCGGCACCGTTGCGATCCTCGACAGCCGGGGCGAGCGCATCGCCGGGCGCGTCTTCCGTCGCGAGCTTTCGGCGGACGCCGCAGGGGAGATCCGCAAAGAGGCGGTTTCCCACAGCGGTGACGGCCACCCCTTCGTCCCCGGCCACCCCTCGGTCGCCGGCCGGGCCCTCGCGCACCCGGTCATCTCACCGGGCGGCGGCTCACCCCAGGCCTGGGTCGTCATCGTTCGCGACTCGGGCGGTCTGGGCGACTTCGAGCGCCTGATCCTCCAGCAGGCGGTCGCGGTCGTCGCCCTCGAGTTGATGCGCCGCCGCGTCGCCCGGGAGACCGAGCGCCGCCTCGCCGGCGACGTGCTGGCCGGCGCCCTCGGCGGACGGCTCGACCCCTCCGAGCTGCGCCGCCGGCTGGAGCCGTTCGGGATCGGCGAGGAGGCCGCCGTGCTCGTCTTCTCTCTCGACGACCCCAGCGCCGCCGAGCCGGCGCTGGAGCGCGCTCTCGCCGCCGATGCCTGTCCGGCCGTGGTCGCCCCCCACAGCGTCGGGGGGCGCGAGCTGCTCTGCGCTGTGATCGACGCCGCCGACCGCGATCCGGTCGACGTCGCCACCGATGCCCGTGGCGCCCTGGCCACCGAGCGCGGCGCGGTCCGCGCCGCCGCCAGCCGCCCCGCCCCTCCCGAGAACCTGCGCCACTCCTTTCACGAGGCGCGCTGCGCATTGGAGGCGACCGCCTTCGACAACGGCGCCGCACCCGGGGTCGCCTCCTGGCAGGACCTCGGCGCCTTCACCCTGCTGCTCTCCCTCTCCGACGACGACGCGTTGCGCCTGTACTGCGACAGCGTCCTCGGCCCGATCGAGGAGGGCGACGCGGAGTACGGCGGCGAGCTGCTGCGCTCGCTGGAGGCGTTCATCGAGCAGAACGGCCAGTGGGAGCGCGCCGCCCGCGAGGTCTACTGCCACCGGCACACGCTGCGCTACCGGATGCGCAAGGTCGAGGAGCTGACCGGGCGGGACCTCTCCCGGGCCCACGACCGGATCGAGTTCTGGCTGGCGCTGCGCGCTCGCGAGCTGATCGGGAAAGAGGCGCGCGCATGAAGGTGGGCGTCCCACGAGAGATCAAGCCCGACGAGTACCGGGTGGCGATCACCCCCGCAGGCGTCCGCGAGATGGTCGAACACGGCCACGATGTGCTGGTCGAGGCCGGCGCGGGAGAGGGCAGCGCGATCGCCGACGCCGGCTTTGGGGCCCAGGGCGCCCGTATCGTTCCGGACGCCGCCGCCGTCTTCGCGGAGGCCGAGATGGTCCTCAAGGTCAAGGAGCCCCAGCCGGTGGAGATCGAGATGCTCCGCCCCGGCCAGCTCCTCTTCACCTTCCTCCACCTCGCCCCCGACCCTGGACAAACCCGCGGCCTCTGCGACTCCGCCGCCACGTGCGTCGCCTACGAGACCGTCGAGGACCCCCACGGCCACCTGCCGCTGCTGGCGCCGATGAGCGAAGTAGCCGGCAAGATCGCCACCCAGGCCGGCGCCTTCAT
>CAZHZI010000062.1:0-10743 GCA_964536955.1 uncultured Conexibacteraceae bacterium | reverse complement strand
CGGCGCCAGCGCCACCTCCAGCGCCGCGCCGGCGATGAAGCCGCCGGCGATCAGCCCGTGGCCACCGCCGAGCTCGTCGATTCGCAGCGGCACCAGCACCTCGATCGCGCCGAACATCAGCGAAGGGACCGCGACGAAGGCGAACGCGGTGAGGACGGGGCGCTTGACCATCGTCTCGGCGACCTCGCGCAGGCCCTGCTCCTCGGGAGCGCGAGCGTCGGGCAGGCCGGCCGCGAGGAAGGCGAGCAGGCCCGCGAGGACCAGCACCGCGCCGAAGACGATCTCGGTGCCCACCTCGGCGGCGATCGCTCCCAGCACGGGGCCGAGCAGGGCGCCGGCGACCGCCGTCCCCAGCGCCGTGCCGATCACCGAGCCGCGACGCTCGTCGGGCGAGGCGAGGATCAGCCAGGTGAGCGCGCCGGACCAGATCAGCGCGCCGGCGATGCCCTGCACGAAGCGCGCCGCGTCCAGCAGGACGATCTGCTCGGCGAAGCCGAAGACGACGCTGGCCCCGCCGAGCAGGAGAAGGCCACCGATCACCGTGCGGCGGGGGCCGACCCGGGTGGCGAGCAGCCCGGCCGGCAACGAGGCGAGCAGCGTGCCGGCCGCGTAAGCGGCGGAGAGGATCCCCGCCTCCGCCTTGCTGAGCCCGAAGGCGGAGACGTAATCGGGCAGCAGCGGGGCGATCGCCGCGTAGAAGGCGACGTCGAAGAAGATCATGATCGAGGCGAGGACCAGCAGCCGTCGCATCGCTGCATCCAATCAACACGGGGCCACCTCGCCCCGGGCGTCGGTGGCTAGCATCGGTCAGCGGCCCACGCCCGGAGGGGTGGCAGAGCGGTTGAATGCAGCGGCCTTGAAAGCCGCCAGGCGTACTAGGTGCGTCTCGTGGGTTCGAATCCCACCCCCTCCGCTCCTGACGATGTGAGAGCCTGGCGACCGTGGACCTCGCCACCGTCCTGCCGCTGGCCTTTGTGATGATCGCCGGCCCGCAGATCATCAGCGCCTTCTTCTTCGCCACCAGCGGTGACTGGAAGAGGGAGTCCGGCGCCTACGTGGTCGGGGCGGCGCTCTCGATCGCCGCCGTGGCTACGGTCGGCTACCTCCTGGCCAGCAAGCTGGGGGGCGACGACGACTCAGGCGACGACGGGATCAGCTGGGGGATCGTCGCGCTGCTGCTGTTCGCGATGATCCACGTGTTCCGCGGCCGCAAGGAGAGCGAGCCGCCGAAGTGGATGGGCAAGCTGCAGTCGGCGACGCCAAAGCTCGCCTTCACGCTCGGATTCCTGCTGCTGGGCTTCTTCCCGAGCGACCTCGTGACCTCCCTCAGCGTCGGCGCCCATCTGGCGGATCGCGGCGACCCCTGGTGGAACGTCCTCCCCTTCGTCGCCCTCACCCTGCTGCTGCTGGCGTTGCCGGCGCTGGCCGTGGTCATCCTGGGCAGGCGCGCCCAGACTTCGCTGCCGAAGATCCGCGACTGGATGAACGCGAACTCGTGGATAGTCAGCGAGGTCGTGATCGCCCTTTTCATCGTCATCGTCCTCAGCGGCTAGGGAGCGGTCGCCGAAAGCTTTAGGCGAAGTACTGCCCGTGGAAGCCGAACGGGATGGGATGCGGAATTCGCGCTCTCGCCAACTCTCCGAGCGTCTGCGCATCGAGCATCAGCAGGTAGGAGTCCGCGCCCCTCACGTCGAGGACGACAGACAGCAGCACTCCCTCGTCCTCGGCGCGGCCGGGTCGAGGCGAGGGGACGAAGACCGGCTCGCCGGGGTAGGCGGCCGGCTCATGCCATAGCGCGGTCTCGCCTAACTCGACGTCCACCTTGACCACCTGATCGAGGAAGTCGGAGGGCTCGGCCCCGGTGTCGGTGTCGACGCCTGCGCCATAGACGTAGCGATATGGCCGACCGTTGCATCGGCCGTAGTCGATCTGCGGCAGCTCGAACATCTCCGCGCAGAGCTCCTCTTCGACCACCCCTCCGCCGTCCATGTCGATCCGGTAGCGGTTGAGGCGGCCGTGGACCGCCTCGACCGGGCCGGCGAGTAGGCGACGTCGCCGGTCTCCAGGGTCTCGGGGTCGAATGCGACCGACAGTGGCGTCTCGGTGATGGCGATGAACTCCTCTCCCAGCCGAGCGACGTGGAAGCTGCAGTTGTCGGTGAACTGCGGCCTGAACATCGTCAGCGCCCGTCTGAGCATCGACCGCGGCGGGTCCGTGGCGAACTCGCCGAAGGAGATGTCACCGCGCTGGGCGGCGCGGTAGGCCTCGGTCCGCAGGAAGCGGTTGGCGTAGGAGATGCTGCCCCGTTCGAAACAGAAGCGGTGGAGCATGGCTAGGCCGTCGAACCAGTGGCGCAGAGGCATCTCGCCAGCCTCGAACTTTGCCGGGCCGTTACGCAGCAGCGTCCCGCTGAGCCATTCGGGGACAGTTCCCTCGACGGGCAGCGAGTCGCGCTGTATCTCCGATTCCAATGTCTCGAAGCCGGCCAAATACCCGGGCCGACTTACGGCCTCGGTCTCCCGACCCCACGTCATATCCACCTCCCCTGACAGTCTGTTTTGGACCGTACCACCGTGGCCGGCAGCCTTGGCATGGGAGCGCGCCCTTCGCTGGAGGCCGCATCGCCGCGGGCGGGGCGGGACCCGCTTCCGCTCGGGGATTCTCGGGGCGGGTCGGCCTAGTCGGAGAGCTCGACGCTCTCGATGACCTGCGGCTCGAGCGGCCGGTCGGCGGCGTCGGCCTTGGCGGACTCGATGGCGTCGACGGCGTCCATGCCGTCGACCACGCGACCGAAGACCGTGTGCTTACCGTCCAGCCAGGGCGCCGCTTCGGTGGTGACGATGAAGAACTGGGAGCCGTTGGTGTTGGGGCCGGCGTTGGCCATGGCCAGTGCGCCCCGCTCGATCTTGTGCTCGTTGAACTCGTCCTCGAAGGCGTAGCCGGGACCGCCGCGACCGGTCCCCTCGGGGCACCCACCCTGAATCATGAAGTCGGCGATGACCCGGTGGAAGACGAGGCCGTCGTAGAAGCCGTCGGAGGCGAGCTTGCGGAAATTCTCGACCGTCTTTGGAGCGTCATCGTCGTGCAGCCCGATCGCGATCGGGCCTGCGGTGGTCTGGAGGGTCGCCTGCGACATCGGATCCACCCTACAGAGCGTGCCTCGGGCGGACGAGGCAGCTCACTCGGTGACACGGACCGTCACTGTCGGGGAGGCGCCGGGCGAGTAGGGCCAGCGCTCTTCTGAGAGGGCGAGGGCGCGGAGACGGATCGCCGCCGACCCGGTGATGTAGCGGAACCGGTAGTGGGCGCGAAAGCGGCCGCCGTGGTCGGTCCGGGTGACGAGCACCGGACGCCAGCGGCCGGTCGCCGACTCCAGGTACTGGATCGCGATCAGCTTGCCGCGCCGGGGGATCGGGGCGCCGAGCGCTCGGACCCGACCGCGCAACCGCAGCGCCTGACCCGTGTGCAGGATAGAAGGGGAGGCACGGAACGCGACGCCGCCGCGCACCCGCAACGCCATCGAGGGACGGATCGCCTCCTCGTACGTTCCGTCACCCGCGTAGGAGACGGTGATGCGCCGCGAGGGGCCGGCCTTCAGGTCAAGGCGAAAACCTCCCTTCGGCCCGGTCCCGGCGGTCTCGACACGGGTCCGCGCGATCGCGCCGCGGGAAGGCCGGGAGACGATCCGCAGCTCCCGGTCGGCAAGACCGGCACCGTCGGCGTCGACGAGCCGGCCGCTGAGAATGGCCGCCACGCCGAACGGGACGGTCAGATCGGACCCGAGGCTACGGCCCCACCGAAGGCGAGCGAAGATGCGGGTCTTGGCGCGGCTCCCCCGGGCGGGACTCGCCGCGTTCGCACCGGCGGCGGCCGCCACTTTGCGCAATGCCATCTCGGTGCCGTCGGCGCGGCGGTTGGACGAGGCGGTATTGCCTGCCCCGTCGACCGCGTCGGCCCGGAACAGGAAGGTGCCGGGGCCAAGGTTCTCCGGCAGGCGGGCGAGGAGATGCGCCGCATCGGCGGAGCTCCCCGGCTGGAATTTGGTCGGGAGGTCGACCCACTGCCGGCTTTCGAGCCGCCGGTAGTGGATCTCGCCGCCCTTCGGCCCGGAGTGGGCATCGGTGATGTCGGCGCGGATCGAGGCAGGCAGGGCCGGGCCGGAGTCGGGGGCGGGATCGACGGCGAAGGCGACTCCGGGGGCGACGTTGTCGAAGCGAAGCGGAATGTCGATCGCGGAGTTCGGCGCGTCGTTGCCAGCCTCGTCGCGCAGCCAGACGTGGAAGGCGTAGACGCCTGGGCCGGGCACTGAGCGATTGGGAATCGCGGCGATGTCGCGGCCGCCGGCGTATGTGACTCCGGTGTCGGAGCCTGCGGGGCCGGTGATCCGCCAGAAGGCCCCGCCAATCGGGCTCGCCGGCCCTTGGGCGGGGTTTGCCCAGGAGAAGTCGAAGTCGTTGGTAGCGCGCCACGCCCCTCCCCCGGCCAGCGCGAGGCCGCGCGGGTGCGCCGGCGCGTTGTTGTCGATGGCGATGGCGTAGCCGGGCGTGCAGCCGATGTTGCCGGCGAAGTCGGTGACACAGTGGTTGATGCTGTGGGGGCCGTCGCTGAAGCTGGTGGTTGCGATCGTCGCGCCGCCCGAAACACCAAGCAGGCACGGACGCATCTGAGTCGCCCGCCACTCGCCGCCGATCGGCGCTTTCGCGCATGGATACTCGGTGAGATTGACTCGGGCGCCGTCGATCATCGTCTCGCCGTAACGGATGCCTCCGCCGACGTCGCCACCCCAGAAGCTGACGTTCTGGGCGCCGCGGCGCCAGCCCCCGGCGGCGATGTCGCCGCCGATTCCGGCTCCCGGTCCCTGGTCGTCCTGGACCGTGATCGTCAGGGCACGGATCGCCGACCAGGAACCCGGGCTGAGACTGCACCATTTGCTCTCGGCCTTGGCACAGAGCAGGCGATCCTCGAGGGCAGGCTGCGCCGGGGAGAAACCGGCGACGAACTCTCGCGGGGTGGTGTCGGTACCACCGGCCACGGCAAAGGCGTCGAAGCCGCCGTTCCAGGTGCCGACGCCGATTCGCTGCTCCATGCCGTCTTGCAGCGCATGCCACCAGGTGCCGCGCACCTGGGAGATGCCGGTGCCGGCCGGGGCCTCCCAGCGCCAGCGGGCGAAGCGGGTTCCCGAGACCGTCGACTGCCCTTCACGGGTGAAGCTCTTCATGTGCACCCCGTTGAAGGGGTCCTGGCCGGCGGGCGGCACACACCAGCCGTCCGGACGGAACTTCACCCCGCCGGTCGAGTCGGCCCAGTTGGCGTCGGCGCCGACGTACCAACCGCACTGGGCAACCGCGTACTTCCCCGCCTTCGCCTCCGCCACGACGAGCAGCAGCAACGCCACCGCCAATCCAAATCCAATCCCAACCACCCGGCCGAAGCCGCCGCGCGCGCTAGACATCGGTCCTCCCTCTGGTCGCGTCCACGTGGGGGCAATCGGGTGGCGAAGGATTCTCTCCCCCTGCCTCCGAAATCCGCGGCGCTGGGCCTCTGCGAGAATGGCCAGCGATGCCTCTTCCTTCCCACGACCAGATCACCGAGAAGCTGCGCGCGGTCATCGACCCCGAGCTGCGCCGCTCGATCGTCGAGCTGGGGATGGTGCGGTCGATCGACGTGAAGGACGACGGCCGAGTCGAGGTCGTCGTCTCCCTGACCACGGCCGGCTGCCCGATCCGCTCCCATTTCGAGCAGGCGGTCGCCGGCCAGGTCTCACAGCTGGATGGCGTGACCTCGGTCGGGGTCGGCTTCGACGTGCTGAACGACGAAGAGAAGGGCGACCTTCAGAAAACGCTGGGCCGAGGCAAGCTGCCCGAGGGGGCGCTCGCACAGGTGAAAAACGTGATCTGCGTCGCTTCCGGAAAGGGCGGCGTCGGCAAGTCGACGATGACCGCCAACCTGGCGGCGGCGCTGACCGCCGACGGACACCCCGCGGGGGCTCTGGACTGCGACGTCTACGGCTACTCGATTCCGCGCATGCTGGGGGTCAACCGCAAACCGGACGTGAACGGCGAGCGGAAGATCTTGCCGCTGGAGACACCCGGAGGCGTGAAGGTGATGTCGATCGGTTTCTTCGTCGAGGAGAACGCCGCCGTCGTCTGGCGAGGACCGATGCTGCACAAGGCGATCCAGCAGTTCCTCGAGGACGTGGCCTGGGGCGAGCTGGAGTACCTGCTCCTGGACCTGCCGCCGGGAACCGGCGACGTCTCGATGACGCTGGCGCAGCTGCTGCCACAGGCAAAGTTCGTGATCGTGACGACGCCGCAGCCGGCGGCCCAGTCGGTGGCGCGGCGCAGCGCCGAGATGGCAGCCAAATTCGACCTGGAGCTGCTGGGTGTGATCGAGAACATGTCCGGCTTCACGACGCCGGACGGGGAGCGTTTCACGATCTTCGGCGAGGGCGGCGGCCAGCAGCTGGCCGACGAGCTTGACGTGCCGCTGCTGGGCAAGGTGCCGCTGTCGGAGACGCTTCGCGAGCATGCCGACTGCGGCACGCCACTGGCCACCGAGAACCCCGACTCACCCGCCTCTCAGGCAATCCGCCAAGCCGCCCGCGGCATAGTCGCGGCGACGCCGCAGGAGCTGCCGGTTTTGCAGGCGGTCCCGGGTGAGGCCGAGCGGCCCCCCGTCAGCGGCACACCGCTGCCGGTTGTTCAGTAACGGACGGGGACCAAGTGGCGGCGCCCGTTCGACGCTCGTGCCGTCGCCGGCTTACGCCGCGCTCTTGCTCTTGTAGTACTCGGCGTTGATCTCGGCATATTTGGCCCACTCGGCCGGGAGCTGGTCCTCGGCGAAACAGGCGTCGACCGGGCAGGCCTCGACACAGGCGTCGCAGTCGATGCACTCGTCCGGATCGATGTAGAGCATCTCAACCGAGTCGTAGTCGGGCTCATCCGGGGTCGGATGGATGCAGTCGACCGGGCATACCTCGACACATGAGTTGTCCTTTGTGCCGATGCACGGTTCCGCGATGACGTAGGTCATTCGAGGCTTTCTCCTGAAGTCGGTTTCGGGGCCTGCCGGGGGGCCCCGGTCAAGCGCGAACGGTCCATTTTAGGGATGTACGGCGCCAAGGGGCGGTGGCCGGGCCTCTAGGGTTGGGGGAGGCAATGGGAAACCTGACCTTCAGCGGAGGCCGGCAGTGCTGCTGCTGACGGGGGCGACCGGCAGCATCGGCTCGCGGCTGCTGCCGCTGCTGTTGGAGCAGGACGAGGACGTGCGCTGTCTGGTGCGCGAGCCGCGGCGGCTGGGCGCGCGGCGGGTCGCCGTGCAGATCGCGCTGGGTGACCTGGGTGAGATGTCCGACCCCTACCTGGTGCGGCAGGCGCTACGCGGGGTTGACACGGTGGTCCACCTCGCGGCGACGATCCGCGACCAGCCGCCGCACCGGATCGAGGAGCTGAACGGGCTGGCGACCGTGCGGTTGCTACGGGCGGCCGAGCGCAGCGGAGTGCGGCATTTCGTCTTCTTCAGCGCCCTGAACGCCTCGACCGCCCAGCGGACCCGCTTCTTCCGGGCGAAGTGGCTGGCGGAGCGGGCCGTCGACTCCTCCCCCCTCGAGACGACTGTCTTCGCCCCCTCGATCGTCTACGACCACAGCGACCCGTGGATAACGCTGTTGAAGCGCTTTTCCTTTCTGCCCGTGCTGCCCGTGTCGGGCGAGGGGCAGGCGCGGTTCCAGCCGATCTGGGCCAACGACGTGGCCCGCTGCGTGGTCAACGCGCTGGGGCAGGAGAGCGAGCCACGCTACGAGCTGGCCGGCCCGGAGACGATGACCTACGACGAGATGTCCGATGTGGTGAGCCGCCTCGCCGGGCGGCCTCGACCGCTGGTCCACCTCCCCCTGCCGCTGGTCCGCGCGGGCCTGATCGGGATGCGCTCCGTTTTCGGCGAATCCGTGTTTGCAACGTGGGAGGAGGCAGAGCTTATGGAGGTGCCGATGGTGAGCGAGCGGGGCACAGCCCATGCCGAGAGGCTGGGGGTCCTGCCGAGGAGGATGGATGAGGTTCTGGCGGGCGTTTAGCCGCGTAGCGCTGTGCGCGGCCGCGATCTCGGCGCTACTCGCCGGGTCGGCCTCGGCGGTAACGCTTGTCCCGCCCAAGCCAAGCATCTTCTTCGGCGTCAGTGACCGTGGCACCACGGCGGAGTTCAATGAGTTCGCGGAGATGGTGGGGAAGCACCCGGCGGTGCTGCAGACCTTTCACCCCTGGGGCAATTCCCTGAACGAGGCTGCAACCCGCTGGGGAGAGACCGCGGTGCGGCCGATGCTCCACCTCTCCACGGCCGATGACCAGACCCTGACGGAGATCGTCACTCCGCAGCAGATCGCGCAGGGTGGGAGCGACGACTACTTGCTGCAACTCAACCAGGGCTTCGCGAAACGGGACCTGCGCGGCTACATCCGGCCGCTCGGCGAGCCGAATCGATGCCGCAACGTCTATGCGGCGTTCAACTGCGACGGCAGCCCGAAGGGCGGCGAGCACTCCCCCTACTGGTACAAACAAGCCTTCCGGCGGATCGCGACGATCGTCAGGGGCGGGGGCGCCCTGGAGCAGATCAACGCGACGCTGGCCGGCATCGGGTTGCCGCCCGTCACCCGCGCCAAAGGGCCCGCCCCGCCCAGCCTGCCGGTCGCCCAGGTCGCCATCGTCTGGAGTCCTCTGCCTGCCGGTTCGCCGCGTGTGCCGGGCAACTGGCCCGGCAACTACTGGCCGGGCGCCCCTTGGGTTGACTGGGTTGGCACCGACTTCTACTCCCAGTATCCGCACTGGAAGGATCTCAACCGCTTCTTCACCCGCTCGCAGTGGCGGGAAAAGCCATTCACGCTGACCGAGTGGGCAGTCGCCGGCGTCGACGACCCGCGCTTCTCCCGCCAGGTCTTCGCCTGGACCTTCAAGCGCCCACGCGTGCGGATGCTCGTCTACTACCGCGGCTTCGGCGAGACGGCCAATCCCTATGCGCTCGGCCCCTATCCCAAAACCGCCGCCGTCCTCCGCCAAAAGCTGCGCCGGAGCCTCTTCCCGGAGTATGCGCCGTTCTTCGCGACGCTTCCGCCGGTGCCTCCGGAGCCGCCAGCGCCTCCGCCGGTGCCGGTGCCTTTGCCCGCACCGGCGCCCGGCCCGACTCCAGCCCCCACGCCGTAGCGGTCGACGGGCCGATTTCCCACCATATACGTGGGTTTTAGGCCCGTCGGCGAACAGGCTGTGCGAGTAGGACACGAAGGATTTGTGTCAGCTCGGCGGGCTCGGTGACCACCTGGGCCCAGGTGCATCGAATCACTCGCCAGCCGGCGAGCATGAGGCGCTGGTCGCGGCGGCGATCCTGTTCGAATGCAGTGGCGGTGCCGTGATATTGATGGCCATCGGTCTCGACGATCAGACCCGCATCGCGCCAGAGGAAATCGACCACTACCTGGACGTCTCCAAGGTCGAAGAACACGTTTACCTCGGGAGGCGGTAGCCCAACCCTGTCGCAAAGCGCCAGGAACCTGCGCTCAAGCTCGCCTTTCGTCAACTCAACGCGCGGATCGAACTCGGAGACGAGCATCCGCAACCTTGCGACCCCGCGCCGGCCACGACTCCGCTCAACTACCTCCCGCAGGGGGGTCAGGTCGAAGATGCGCAGCATCTCGGCCTGGACGATCGCGTTGCGCAGCTCGCGCATCCCGACGACGCCGGCAAGATCGAGAAGCGTCCGGGCGACGCTGGTGCAGGGAATCCCCTTCAATTCGGTCCGGTCATGACTGCTCAGAGAGCCGTGCCGGTGCGCATCGATCCCAGTCGGAATGCGGCCACGCCGACCGGGAGCGGTGACGTCGATCGAGCGGCGCCCGCTTGGCCTCAGCTCCCACAGCGTTGCCGCTGACCGATGCGACAAGACGGCATCCGAGCCACAGGCAAGCACCGCCGCCATCCACTGCCCCTGAGCCGAAAGCAGCGAGTGCCCCACGGCATAGACGCCATGGTGAACTCGATGCAACCGCCCCGACTCGGCGCGGTCATGCACGGCGCGTTCGGTCAAGCCCATTTCCCGAAGCTGCAAGAACGAGACGACCCCGTGCTGCCGCTCCGCGAGGGCGGCAACGAGGCGGCCCGATCGTCGAACATCATGCCGACGGGCCGATTTCCCACGATATACGTGGGTTTTAGGCCCATCGGCGGTCATGCGGGCAGATTGACCGGACGGAGTGCGCGTGGGGGCGCTGTTTGGGGCGTCTGTGTGACGCGGCGGTGGCGATTCTCCAAGCGCCCGCGGCGATTCGCCTGCATGCGGCCGCGATCGCCTGCCCGCCGAAAGCAGAGAGGCCCGGCATCTTGCCGGGCCTCTCGAAAGCAACTCGCCTGTTGAAGGCGAGGATACGCCTGGGCGGCGTGGTTACATCATGCCGCCCATGTCCGGCATGCCGCCCGGCATGCCCCCGCCGGCGCCGTCCTTCTCGGGCGGCTCGGCGATCACGGCCTCGGTTACGAGGATGTTCTTGGCGATCGACGCGGCATTCTGCAGCGCCGAGCGCGTGACCATGGTCGGGTCGATGACACCGGCCTTGATCAGGTCCCCGTACTCGCCGTTGGCCGCGTTGAGGCCCTCGCCCGGCTTCAGGTCACGGACCTTGTTGACGACGACCGAGCCCTCCAGGCCGGAGTTCTCGGCGATCTGGCGGACCGGCTCCTCGAGCGCGCGGCGGATGATCCGGGC
>CAZHZI010000061.1:0-10945 GCA_964536955.1 uncultured Conexibacteraceae bacterium | reverse complement strand
CCGAGTCCTACGACGCGGTGCTGGCGGAGCTGGAGGAGTCCGGCAGCGAGGTCTCCGCCACGACCCGCCACTGGCTCGCCAACGAGGCCTTCGCGCAGACCGCCCGCTACGACGCCGCAATCAGCCGCTGGTTCTCCACCGAGTACGAGGAGTTCCCGGAGCACCTGGCGGTCGCCTACGAGAAGGTGCTCGACCTCTCCTACGGCGAGAACCCCCACCAGCGGGCGGCGCTCTACTCAGAGGCGGGAATCCGCAGCCACGTCCTCTCGCGGGTCTCGAAGCTGCACGGCCGGGCGCTCTCCTTCAACAACGTCCTCGACCTCGACTCGGCGCGGCGGCTGGTCGGCGATTTCGACGAGCCGGCCTGCGTGATCGTCAAGCACAACAACCCCTGCGGGGTGGCGATTGGCGCCGACGCGCTGGATGCCTACCGCAAGGCGTTGGCCTGCGATCCGATGTCGGCCTTCGGCGGCGTGATCGCGATCAACCGCCCCGTCGGAAAGGAACTGGGGGAGGCGCTGCACGAGAACTTCGTCGAGGTGCTGATCGCCCCGGACTATGAGCACGGCGCGCTGGACGTGCTGCAGCAGAAGGAAGCGATCCGCATCCTCTGCGGCGACGAGCGGCGCGGCGCAGATCCTGCCGAGCGCGATGCCAAGCGGGTCCTGGGAGGCCTGCTGATCCAGGACCGCGACGGCGACCCCGAGCCACGCGAGCTGATGGAGCTGGTGACGAAGACGCAGCCAAGCGAGGAGCAATGGCGAGACATGCTCTTCGCCTGGACCATCGTCCGCCACGTCCGCTCCAACGCGATCGTGATCGCCAAGGATGGCGCGACCCTGGGAATAGGCGCCGGCCAGATGAGCCGAGTCGACTCGGTGACCCTGGCGGTCGAGAAGTGCCGTAACGCCCGCGGCGAAGGCGCCGCCGCTCTGCTCACCGATTCGTCGATCGCCTCAGATGCCTTCTTCCCCTTCGCCGACGGCCCCCAGGCCGCGATCGAAGCGGGCGCCACATCGGTGATCCAACCCGGCGGCTCCAAACGGGACGCCGAAGTGATCGAAGCCTGCGACGCCGCCGGCGTAGCGATGGTCTTCACCAAGCACCGCCACTTCCGTCACTAGGCGCGGGCTTAAGGAAAACTGGGGGGCGAATAGCAGGGGGCTGCTCCGCGAGACCGAGCTAGATCCCGCTCGCCAAGACTCTCTAGTCATATATCAGAAATGATGTATAGTCTAAATATGGTCCAGGCATTGAAAACCCCTCGCTGTGGCCCGCTGATCCGTCAAACTCGGCGTAAGCACAGGCTCGGCCAGGTTGAGCTAGCTGAGCGTCTGGGCACAAGTCAGGCGGCGATCTCGCGCATCGAGCGCGACCTCGTCTCCCCTTCGATTGAGACCTTGAACCGGATCATGGAAGCGATGGGCGAAACGCTGCTCGTTTCGACTACTCCTCTGAATCAGCCGGTTCCTGGCGGCAGCAATGTCTCGATCCTCGAGCTGCGCGCTGACTATGAGCAGCTGACCGCCGAGGAGCGGCTCGACCAGGCAGCTGAGCTCAGTGCGATAGCGACGGAGTTGGCGATGGGAGCTGAATCCTGATGGGCAGCAACGGCAAAGGCTCGGCACCTCGGCGGGTCCTCGAGATCGACCCGCTGATGAACGTCATCGACACCCACGAAGTCGAGTTCATCGTCATTGGTGGGTTCGCCGTCTCCGCCCACGGTCATCCACGAGCGACTAAGGACATCGACATCTGTCCGAACCCGAAGAAGTCGAACCTGAGCCGGTTGGCTGCGGCCCTGGCGGAGCTAGAGGCGGTCCCGATCGATCTCGAGGAGTTCGAAGGCGAGTTCGACCTCGGGCCCGACTTCGAGGGGCTGCTACATGGCGGTAACTGGACCCTGATGACCAAGCACGGACGTATTGACGTCATGCAGACGTTCGGCTTTGAGGATGTCGAGGATGGACTTGGTGATTACGGAGACATCGTCAATCACGCCGTCGATCGGACGTTGCACGGCCGCAAGTACAAGTTCGTCGGCTACGAGGACCTGCTGAAGATGAAGCGCGCCGCCGGCCGCGACGTCGATCAAATCGACATCAAAAGTCTCAAGCAAGCGCGCAAAGAACTCTGAGGTTGTAACCCCGGCTCCGATCTCACACTGTCTGATCGGATCAAGCCACGCCCTCTGACTAGCTCGTCAGGAGCCCTACCTGCCTGCCGGGGTCGTCGGCCGGCGCGTAGGGCGCTCTCCCAGCTCCTATCGGGAGTTGGGATTGCGGACGATGCGGAAGCGGTCGAGAGCAACTGGGCCTTTGAGGCCAGTCAGCCCGACCGCCCACACCCGGAAGACGTGTTTGCCGACAGGGACCCGCCGGTATTGCTTCGGCGAGCGGCAGCGTCTGACCGGCCGTTTGTCCAGCCGGCAGAGAAAGCCGCTGACCTTGCCGTTCGCGTAGAAGCGGAAGCGCATGCGAGCCCACCCGGTCGCGGTCAACGTGTGCACGCGGTCGACATGCGCCAGCCTCACGTTCGGGCGCCGCGGCTGCCGAACTCTCCTCCCTCCTGGCGCTGGCGACGGGTTGGCGAATGGGTCGGGGTTGGTGTAGATGCGGCTGCCCGACGCGGCGATGGCGCAGAACGAGCTCGACGGGCAGGAGACATCGAACATCGCGTTGTCTGGCCCGTGGAACGGATTCGTCGGATCTCTGTAGGGGATCACGTTCTGGAAGGACCAGTCAGCCCGCGACCCGGTGGGGTTATTGGACGTCAGCACGTCGCCGTTGTTGTCGACGGCGATGCACTGCATGCTCCGCAGGCAGGAGACGCCGGTGATCAGCACCGACCCACCCCCGTTGCGCTCCGTCCAGCTCGAGGCGCCGCCGGCCGGGTTCATCGAGGCGAGCAGGTTGCCACCGAAATTCCCGGCCAGGCAGAGGACGGTGCCCGCGCATGAGATGCCTTTGAGGTCCCCGGGCCCACCCGGCGTGCCCAACTCCCTCCAAGCCGAGGCGTCACCAGTCGGGTTGGTGGAGACGAGCATGCGGCCGTTCTCGGCGACGGCCACGCAGAGCGTCGGCGTGCCGCAGGAGACGCCGCGCAGGTCGAGGCTTTCGTCGAGCTGTACCACCGACCAGGCCTCGGGTCCCCCGGTCGGATTGGTCGAAGAGAGGACCTTGCCGGGAGTGTGGCGTTCCCCGGAGACCGTCACACAAAGCGAGACGGTTGGGCAGGAGACGCTCGTCAGATGCGTGTCGCGCCCGTCTCCGTCGACGTCGGTCAGTTTCCAATCGTCCTCGACCCCGGTCGGATTCGTCGAGGAGAAGACGTAGCCGTCGAAGGTGACGGCTACGCAGAGCCTCACTGAGGGACAGGAGACCGCCCAGATGTCCCGGTAGGTGCTGGGGTCGGCATTCGGCGGCGCGCCGGGCGGGGGCGGAGGGTACTCGTGATCGGTGACTCCGCGGCCGGGACGCACCGTGCGCCATGCCGCCCCGCCGCCGGTTGGATTCGTCGAGGAGGCTACCCCGCTGCCCTCGCCAACGGCGAGGCAGAGGGTGCTCGACGGGCACGAGATCCCGAGCACACGGGTGTTCAATCCCGAGCCTGCCAGGTTCTGGAGCTGCCAGGGTGCCGCCGAGGCAGCTCCCGCCGGCAAGATCCAGAGTGCGGAGATGCATAACGAGGCGAGCCATAGCCCGCTCCCGCAGCTTCTCAGGTTGGGTCCCCTGCGCTTCAAGTTCCCTCCGTGACTAGAAACCCGCCGTTTCGGCGATTGATGCCCCCGGCGGGACTCGAACCCGCGCCGCGCGGCTTAAAAGGCCGCCGCTCTAACCAACTGAGCTACGGGGGCAGCAGGGGCATCGTAGACGGGCGGCGAGGGTCAGGAGAGCTCGGGTAGGCCTTCTTCGGGAGTCGAGGCCTCGGCGTGAGTGCGGCGGGGGATGCGGCCGGCCCGGCGAGCGGCGTGACCCGCTTCGACTCCGCGGCGCAGGGCTGTGGCCATCGCGATCGGGTCCTGGGCGCCGAAGATCGAGCTGGCGGCCATCACCGCGTCGCAGCCCAGCTCCATCGCCAGGGCGGCATCCGAGGCGGTGCCGATGCCGGCGTCGAGGACAACCGGGACGCCGGCGCGCTCGACGATGATCGCGATGTTGTAGGGATTGCGGATTCCGGCGCCGGAGCCGATCGGCGAACCGAGTGGCATTACGGCGGCGCATCCGGCCTCCTCCAGGCGTCGGGCGAGGATCGGGTCGTCGTTGGTGTAGGGCAGGACGGTGAAGCCCTCGCCGACCAGTTGCTCAGCCGCGTCGAGCAACTCGACCGCGTCCGGGTACAGCGTGCGATCGTCGCCGATCACCTCGAGCTTGATCCAGTCGGTTCCAAATGCCTCCCGGGCGAGCCGTGCCGTGCGGACCGCATCGCGGGCCGTGTAGCAACCGGCCGTGTTGGGAAGCGCGAAGAGCCCGAGCCGATCGAGCACGTCGAGCACCGAACCCTCCGCGGCCGGGTCGATTCGCCGCAGGGCGACGGTGACGATCTCGGCGCCGGAGGCGGCCAGCGCCTTCTCCATCTGCTCGAGGGAGCGAAAGCCGCCGGTGCCGGCGATCAGGCGGGAGCCCCACTCCCGACCGCCGAGCGACCAGCTCTCGACTGAAACCGCGGCCGCATCGTCCCCGGCGCCACCTTGGATCGCGGCGAGGATCTCGACCTTGTGTCCCTCGGCAAGGGGAGCGGATGCCCATTCCGTTCGCGGCACGACTTCTCCGTTCACGGCGACGGCGACCCCGCGAGCCGCCTGCTCGACGCCGGACTCGCGCACGGCGTCGGCAAGCGTCGCGCCGGCGGGGAGCTCACATGATTCCCCGTTCAGCTCGATCCTCATGCCGCCACCCCCACGAGTGCCTCGGCGACGCGCTCGGCGGTGAGCGGCGCCAGCAGGATGCCGTTGCGGTGGTGGCCGGTCGCGAGCAGTAGGCCCTCCAGCGCGCCCGGGCCGATCAGCGGCAGGTTGTCCGCTGTGCCCGGGCGCAGCCCCGCCATCGCCTCGACCAGCTCCATCTCAGCCACATCGGGCAGCAGCCGGTAGGCCTCCCGCAGCAGCTCATGGACGCCACCCGCGGTGACGGTGGTGTCGAAGCCGCGCTCCTCGACCGTCGCGCCGACGACCAGACGGCCGCCGGCGCGCGGCACCAGGTAGACGCGCTCGGAGGCAAGGATCCGCTCGCAGGGTGGCTCGCGGTCGAGAGTGCGCAGCTCGACGACCTGGCCCTTGACCGGGCGGACCGCCGGGCGGGCGGCCTCGGGAAGCCACTCCGCCCGCCCGGACCAGGCGCCGGCGGCGAGGACAACGGTCGCGGCGATCAGCTCCTCTCCATCGGAGGTCCGCACGCCGATGATGCGCTCCCCCTCCATCAGCGCCGCGGAGATCTCGATCCCCGCCCACACCTCGGCTTTCTCGGAGGCCAGAGCCGCCAGCAGCGCCCCGGTCAGCGCCCGGGGATCGACCACTGCCTCGCCCGGCGCGTGAACGCCGCCGTTGAAGGAAGGGGTGAGGCCCGGCTCCAGCTCGCGGCAGCGACGTGGAGGCAGCCACTCGGCTTCCAGGCCAAGGGAGCGCTGCAGGTCGTGAACGCGGCGCAGCTCGGCCGCCTCGTCGCGATCGAGCGCGATATGCAAGGCGCCGCGGCGCTCGTATCCGGTCGAGATTCCCGTCGCCGCCTCCAGCTCGGCGACGAAGTCCGGATAGAGGTCGGCGGACGCGAGCGTCAGCTCGAGCAACTCCGGCTCGCCGAAGGTCAGCTCTCCGACCGGCGCCAGCATCCCGGCGGCGACCCGGGTCGCGCCGGCCGGCGGTTGGGCGCGGTCGAGCACGGCGACCCGCGCCCCTCGCTGCGCTGCGCGCCATGCGCAGGAGAGGCCGATCACCCCTCCACCGACGACGATCGCGTCGTAACTTCGCTTCTCGCTCAAATTGCCTCCGCCGGCATTACCCGGATCAGGTCCAGACGGTCGGTGACCTCGTTGCCACCCTCTCAGCCTTCGTGGGCTCCCGTACGACACCGATGCTACCCCTCCCCGAGGGTCGGTCAGGCCATAATCGTCCGGATGAGCCTCGCTCCCCCAAACGCGGCAGGGCCTCTGCGGCGCGAGCGCCTGCGAACCGCGCGGCTCTACTTCTGCTGCGACGCCCAGCCGGGAGGGCAGAGGCCGGAGACGTTGCTGCGCGCCGCGCTGAACGGCGGGGTCGACATCGTGCAGCTGCGGGAGAAGTCCCTCCCCCGCCGCGAGGTCGAGCTGGCCGCCCTCACCTTCCGCCGCCTCTGCGACACCTACAGCGCCCTCTTCATCGTCAACGACGACCCCGACCTGGCGCGCAGCTGGGGCGCCGACGGCGTCCACGTCGGACAGGAGGACATCTCGGCGGCGGAGGCACGTGCGGCGCTCGGCCCCGGCGCGATCGTCGGCCTCTCCACCCACTCCGAGGAGCAAATAGCCGCGGCTGCCGATGAGCCGGTCGACTACGTCAGCGTCGGACCCGTCTGGGAGACGCCGACGAAGGAGGGCCGCCCCGCGGTCGGCCTGGACCTCGTCTCCCATGCCGTGGAGAACGCCGCCCATCCCTTCTTCGCGATCGGCGGTATCGACGCCTCAAACGCCGAGGACGTGGTGCGCGCCGGGGCGCGGCGCCTCTGCGTGGTGCGGGCGATCCGCGACGCCGAGGACCCGACCGCCGCCGCCGAGCGGCTGCGGAGCGCCTTCGCGGAGATCGGAGACGTGGCGCCCGGTGGCTAAGCGGAAGCGCAAGCAACGCGGTGACCCTGCCACGCCGCGCGAGCGCATGGAGAAGGGCTACGCCCGGGCCGAGGAGCGCAACCGCGCCACCCGCGAGGCGCTGGAGCCGCTGGCGGACGGCCAACGGCCGCTGGCCGTGACGATCGGCGCGATCCTCGCCGCCCTGGTAGCCCTCTCGATCGTCGGCGGCTACGTCGCCGGCGTCGAGGTCAACGGAGAACAGCCGAAACTGGCGCAGGTGATCGCCCCAGCCCTGCTGATGGGGGTCATGGCTTGGGGCATGTGGCGTGCCCGCTACTGGGCCGTCCTCGGCTTCCAACTGGTTCTGGCCTTCCTCATCTTCAGCGCCGTCTTCGGCCTCGCCGTGCAGGCCGCCTCGATCGGCCAGGTCGCCGCCACGCTGGGCCTGCTCGCCGTCTCCAGCACGTTCTTCTACTTCATGGTCAAGGCGATGGCCCGGATCCAGATGCCGAGCCGGGACTAGCGCTTCCGTTCTATAGGCTCAGGCGAATGGCGGATTCCTATGACGTAGTCGTCATCGGCGGGGGGCCCGGCGGGTACGTCGCGGCGATCCGCGCCGCCCAGCTCGGCAAGAAAACCGCGGTCGTCGAACGCGACAAGGCTGGGGGGCGCTGCCTCAACTACGCCTGCATCCCGGCAAAGACCGTCCTCCATACCGCGGAGCTCTACGACCAGGCACGAAACAGCGCAGACCTCGGACTGGTCGTCAAGGGCGCCTCGATCGACTGGGACGCCCTCGGCAAGCGCCGCGCCGGCGTCTCCGAGTCCCTCTCCGGCGGAGTGAAGATGCTCTGGGACAAAAACAAGGTGACCGTCATCGAGGGCGACGGCTCGCTCACCGCGGAGGGCGGCGTGAAGGTCGGCGACGACGTCTACGAAGCCGCCACGGTGGTGCTCGCGACCGGCTCGGTCGCGCTGCCAATCCCGGGCGTCGAATTCGGAGATCGCGTCGTCGATACCTGGGGCGCCTGGTCCCTGCCCGAGCAGCCGAAGAGGATCGCGGTGGTGGGCGCCGGCGCCTCGGGCTGCGAGATCGCCTCCGCCTACGGTCGCTTCGGAACCGAGGTGCTGCTGGTCGAGATGCTGGACCAGATCCTTCCCGCCGAGGACAAGGACGTGGTCCGCGTCGTCGAGCGCGCCTTCAAGAAGCAGAACATCACGGTGTCCACCGGCACGCCGGTCGAGAACGTCGAGGCCGGCGGCAAGTCGGTCAAGTTCACATACGGCGACAACTCGGCCGAGGTCGACTACCTCTGCGTCGCCGGTGGCCGCGGCCCCGACGTCGAGGGCCTGGGGCTTGACGAAGCGGGGGTCGAGCTGGAGGAGAACGGAAAGGTCAAGGTCGACGAGTACCAGCGGACCTCCAACCAGAAGGTCTACGCGGTCGGCGACCTGGTCAACGCCAAGGCGCTTGCCCACAAGGCTTCCGAGGAGGGTGTCGTGGCGGTTGAGAATGCCGCCGGCGTCGAAACCCACCCTGTCGACCAAGACCTCGTCGCCGGGGCCACCTTCTGCCACCCGCAGGTCGCCAGCGTCGGCCTCACCGAAGCGGCCGCCAAGGAGGCGGGGCACGACGTCAAGGTCGGCAAGATGAAGCTGGGCGGCGTTGGCGGCGCCACGGTCTATGACGACAAGGACGGAATCGTCAAGCTGGTCGTCGACTCCAAGTACGGCGAGATCCTCGGCGCCCACGTGGTCGGCAACCGCGCCTGCGACATGGTCGCCGAGTTGGTCGCGACGATGGCGCTGGAGGGCGGCTACCAGGAGCTGGCGCGGGTCATCCATCCGCATCCGACGATCTCCGAGGCGATCCTGGACGCGGCAAGGGCAGTGGACAACTGGGCGATCCACGCATAAGGAAGGCGGCAGCGGACGCGGTGGCGAGAACGCGAGGCTTCCGGTGATGATGAGCGTGTCCCCGCGGGAGCAAGACGGCGGCCGCTGTGTTTTCTACTTCGATCTCGGCTCGCCGTACGCGTACCTCTCCGCGGAGCGGATCAGCGGCCTCTTCACAGAGGCCGGGCTGGAGCAACCGGACTGGCAGCCGATTCTGCTCGGCGGGCTGTTCAGGAGCTTCGGCCGGGACTCCTGGGCGAACGGGCCGGGTCGCAACGACGGCATGGCCGAGATCGAGCGGCGGGCCTTCGCCTACGGCCTCCCTCCGATCGAGTGGCCCGAGCCCTGGCCCGGCAACACCCTGTTCGCGATGCGAGTAGCCACCTTTGCCAAGCAAACCGGCCGCACCGTCTCCTTCTCCCTCGCCGCGTTCCGCCAGGCCTTCGCCGCCGGCCGCGACCTCTCCGAGCCCGACAACGTGCTGGTCGCCGCCGCCGCCTGCGAGCTGCATCCGCGGGCGTTGCTGAAAGCCGTCGAGACCGACGTGGTCAAGGGCGCCCTGCGGGAGGAGACCGACAGGGCCGCCGAGAGGGGCGTGCGCGGCGTCCCCTCCCTGCTCGTCGGCGAAGAGGTCTTCTGGGGTGACGACAGGCTCAAAGAGGCGGTCGCTGCGGCAAGCTAAGGTCAGGGCGTGGCTGATCTACCCGACGCCGCGGCCTGTTACGACCTGCTCGCGCGGATGACTCTGATTCGCCGTTTTGAGGAGGAGGCGGGACGGCAGTACCAGCGGGCCAAAGCCGGAGGATTCCTGCACCTGGCGATCGGCGAGGAGGCGACGATCGTCGGAACCACCTCGGTCATGCGCGAGGACGACTACCTGATCGGCACCTACCGCACGCATGGCCACGCGATCGCCCGGGGCACCGACCCCAAATACGTGATGGCCGAGCTGTTCGGCCGCGTCGACGGCACCAGCGGCGGCCGAGGTGGGTCGATGCACATCTTCGACCGCGAGAATCGCTTCATGGGCGGCTACGGGGTGGTCGGCGGCAACCTGCCGATAGCGGCCGGCCTCGCCCTCTCCTCCGAGTACAAGGGCGAGGACACGGTCACCGTCTGCATGTTCGGCGACGGCGCCTCCAACACCGGCAACTTCGGCGAGACGATGAACCTGGCGGCCCTCTGGAGGCTGCCGGTCTTCTTTCTGGTCGAGAACAACCTCTACGGGATGGGGACCTCGGTTGAGCGCCACTCCGCGCAGACCGACCTCTCCAAGAAGGCAGAGGGGTATGGGGTTCCGGGAGAGCGGATCGACGGGATGGACGTGATGGCCGTGCGGGAGGCAGTCGCCGAGGGCATCCGCCTCGCCCGCGAGGAGCAGCGGCCAACCATCGTCGAAGCCTTCACCTACCGCTTCCGGGGCCACTCCGCCGCCGATCCGGAGGTCTACCGTGAGCGCGAGGAGGTCGAGGAGTGGCGGCAGAAAGACCCGATCGAGACCTTCGCACGCCGCTGCGTGGAAGCCGACGTGCTGGGCGAGCGCGAGGTGCAGGAGGTGCGCGATAAGGCCGAGAAAACGGTGACCGCGGCGGTCGAGTTCGCCGACGCATCGCCCGAGCCACCGCTGGACAGCCTCTACGAGAACCTCTACGTCGTCGACAACGAGAGCGGCTGGTACGCGGTCGACGAGCGCAGTCCCGAGCCGCACCGGGGCGAGCAGGAGCAGTCGATGCCCGCCGCGGCCCGTGAGCTGGCCGAGGCGGGGGCCGCATACGCAGGGCAGCCTGAGCCGGGGGCGCGTCCCAACCCCGCTCGTGACGGCGACGCCCAGGAGGGCATCGAGTCGGGAGTCGCCGACGAGGGCGAGGAGTCGGAGGAGCGATGAGGACGCTGCGGATGCGAGAGGCACTCCGCGACGCGATGGCGGAGGAGATGCGCCGCGACGAGTCGGTCTTCGTGATGGGGGAGGACGTCGGCGTCTTTCAGGGGGCATTCAAGGTGACCGATGGGCTGCTCGACGAGTTCGGCGAGCGGCGGGGCCGCGACACGCCGATCTCCGAGAACACCATCGTCGGCACCGGAGTCGGGGCGGCGATGGGCGGTTTGCGCCCGATCGTCGAGCTGATGACGGTCAACTTCTCGCTGCTGGCGCTGGATCAGATCGTCAACCACGCCGCCGCGATCCCCTACATGTTCAACGGCCATACTCGAGTGCCGATGGTGATCCGCATGCCGGGCGGCGGGGGGCACCAGCTGGGCCCGACCCACTCCCACAGCTTCGAGGCGCTCT
>CAZHZI010000060.1:0-11187 GCA_964536955.1 uncultured Conexibacteraceae bacterium | reverse complement strand
TACCCCTTCCGCTATGCGATCGAGGACCGCGATCGCCAGGCCCGCTACGCCTCGGTCTTCGCCGTCACCGCCGGCGCCTTCGTGCCGCTCAATTTCCTCGCCGTGCGGCTCGCCGAGAGCCTCGTCCACCCGCGGGTCTTCGCCACCGCGAACGGGGGGCTGCCGGGGCAGATGCGGCTCACCTTCCTCGTCTGCCTTGCGGCGATGGCGCTGCTCTGGGTGACCCTGGTCAAGTTCGAGCTGACCGCGAAGAGCGCCCGCGGGCAGCTCTCGCGACTGCGCCGTGCCCTCGACGCCCCGGCGCCCGGCGCCCGCAGCCGGGTCGCCCCGGAGGTCAGCTGATGCTCCCTCTCGCCGCCCCCGCCCTGCCCCTCGACGAAGCCGGCAAGTACGTAGCGGCCGCCTACCTGGTCTTCCTCGTCCTGCTCCTCGTCTACCTGGCGATCATGGCCGCCCGCGTGCAGCGGGTCGAGCGGGAGCTGCGCGAATTGGCCGGGTTTGCCGAACAGCGCAACCGCGACAGCGAATCCGAAAGGGTCACTGCCGATGTCTGAGCTGCTCGCGCTTGGCGTATCCCACAAGACCGCCCCCCTTGACCTGCGGGAGCGCCTCTCCCTCACCGAGGGGCGCGCCGTCGGCGCCCTGCGCGAGCTGACCGACGCGAGCGGCATCCACGAGGCGGCGGCGATCTCCACCTGCAACCGGACCGAGCTCTACCTCGTCGTCTCCGACCCGGTCGAGGCCGAGTCCACCGCCCTGGGAGTCCTCACCCGCCAGGCGGATATCCGTCCCACCGAGCTGCTCGGGCACCTCTACTCGCTGCGCTCCGGCGAGGCCGCCCACCACCTCTTCCGCGTCACGGCCGGCCTCGACTCGATGATCGTCGGCGAAGCCGAGATTCAGGGTCAGGTGAAGCGCGCCTACGAGCTGGCCCTGGTCGAGGGGGGCACCGGGCCGATTCTCAACCGGCTCTTCCGCGGCGCGCTGACGGCCGGCGGCCGCGCCCGCGACGAGACCGGGATCAGCGAGAAGGGCCTCTCCGTGTCGTCGGTCGCGGTCGAGCTGGCCCGGCGCACCCTGGGAGACCTCGCCGACCGGCGCGTGCTGGTGATCGGCGCCGGCGAGACGGCCGAGCTGGTCGCCCGCGCCCTGGTCGCCCGCGGCGTCGCCACCGTCTTCGTCGCCAACCGTCATTACGACCGGGCGATCGGGCTGGCGCAGCGCTTCCAGGGCGAGGCGGTGCGCTTCGAGGAGCTGCCGGAGCTGCTGGAGGCGGCCGACATCGTCGTCTCGGCGACCAACTCCCCGCACCACATCGTCGAGCGCGACGACATCGCGCAGGTGATGGAAACCCGCGGCGGGCGCCCGTTGCTGCTGGTCGACATCGCCGTGCCACGCGACATCGAGCCGGCCTGCAGGGACATCGCCGGCGTCAGCCTTCACGACATCGATGACGTCCAGGCGATAGTCGAGCGCAACGCCAGCGGGCGCGAGGGCGAGGCGAAGCGGGCCGAGCGCATCCTCGCCGCCGAGCAGGAGCGCTTCGACCGCTGGCTCGCCTCGCTGGAGGTGGTTCCGACGATCTCCTCGCTGCGCGAGCGCGCCGACGAGGTCGTGCGCCGGGTCCTGGCCGAGAACGACCCGCGCTGGGAGAGCCTCGGCGAGGCCGACCGCGAGCGGGTGCGGGCGATGGCGAGCGCGATCGCCTCCCGCCTCCTGCACGAGCCGACCCTGCGGATGAAGCGCGCCGCCGGCAGCGACGACGCCTACCTCTATGTGAGCGCGCTGCGCGAGCTGTTCGGCCTGGATGCGGCCGAGACCGGGGCGGAGACCGAGACCGGGGCGAGCGTCACCGAGCTCCGCCGCAAAAAAGGCCGCGAGTCGGCCTGAGGGTGCAGATGACCGTGTTGCGCCTTGCAACTCGGAGCAGCGCGCTTGCCCTGGCTCAGGCGCGCCAAGTCGCAGAGCTGTTGGGGGAAGCGGAGCTGATCGAGGCCTCCTCAGACGGCGAGCCGGGGGACAAGGCGCGCTTCGTGCGCGGGGTCGAGCGGGCGCTGCTGGCCGGCGAGGCCCAGATCGGCGTCCACTCGGCGAAGGACCTCCCTTCGGAGCTGCCAGAGGGGCTGGCGATCGCCGGGGTCCCGGCGCGGGAGGATCCGGCAGACGTGTGGATCG
The DNA here is from genome assembly GCA_964536955.1 of uncultured Conexibacteraceae bacterium. GTDB lineage: Bacteria > Actinomycetota > Thermoleophilia > Solirubrobacterales > 70-9 > CAZHZI01. The sequence goes on along the minus strand of CAZHZI010000060.1, from coordinate 9,012 downwards.
GAGCCGGCTCGTCCTTCGACGACGTCCCCGAGGGCGCCCGAGTCGGGACCGCAAGCCTTCGCCGTCGCGCCCAGCTGCTTGCGGCCCGCCCCGACCTGCGAGTCGAGGAGCTGCACGGCAACGTCGACACCCGGCTGCGCAAGCTCGCCGAGGGAGAGCTCGACGCGATCGTCCTCGCCGCCGCCGGCCTGCGCCGGCTCGGCCGCGAAGACGAGGCATCGTTCTCGATCCCCGCCGAGGCGATGACCCCGGCGGCTGGACAGGGCGCCCTGGTCCTCCAAACCCGCTCCGACGACGAGGTCGCTCGAGATGCGGTCGCGAGGATCAGCGACGACGTGGCCCTGCGCGAGTTGAGCGTCGAGCGTGCGGTCGTCGCGTTGCTCGACGCGAGCTGCTCGACGCCGATCGGCGTGCGAGCCCGCGTCGACGGCGACCGGGTCGCGGCCGACGCATTCGTCGGGCTGCCCGACGGGAGCGAGTGGATCCGCGACCGCGTCGAGGAGGACGCCCATCGCCCGGCCGCGGTCGGGGAGCTGCTGGCCGAGCGGCTGCTCGCTGCGGGCGCCCGCGACATCCTCAACCGTGCCGAGCAACAGGGCAACCCAAAATGACCGGCCCGGCGCTTCCGCTGTTCCCTTTCCCCGCTATACAAGGAAAGGGAACAGCGGAATGAGCGCACGAGCAGGAGTCGTCTACCTGGTCGGCGCCGGCCCCGGCGACCCCGGGCTGATGACCGCCCGCTCGTTGGAGCTGATCGCCACCGCCGACACGGTCTTCTACGACCGCCTCATCCCCCCCGGCGCGCTCGACGGCGCCCGTCCCGACGCCGAGCTGGTCTACGTCGGCAAGCAGCCCGGCGAGGCCGCCATCCCCCAGGAGGAGATCGGCGCGCGGCTGATCGAGGCGGCGCGCGCCGGCCGCGGCGTGGTGCGGCTGAAGGGAGGCGACCCCTTCGTCTTCGGGCGCGGCGGCGAGGAGGGAGAGGCGCTGCGGGAGGCCGGCGTCGAGTTCGAGGTCGTCCCCGGGGTGACCGCCGGGGTCGCCGCCACCGCCTACGCGGGGATCCCCGTCACCCATCGCGACGATGCCTCCGCGGTCGCCTTCCTCACCGGCCACGAGGATCCCGAGAAGGCGGAGACCGCGCTCGACTGGGCGGCGCTGGCGCGGTTCCCCGGCACGCTCGTCTTCTACATGGGAGTCAAGCGGCTGGCGGAGAACGCGGCGGCCCTGATCGAGGCCGGCCGCAGCGCCGAGGAGCCCGCGGCTGCAATCGAGCGCGGCACGATGGCCGGGCAGCGCACCGTAGCCGCGACGCTCGGGACGATCGCCGACGCCGTGCAGCGCCAGAACGTCAGGGCCCCGGCGCTGGTCGTCGTCGGCACCGTCGTCGAGCGGCGGGAGGCGCTTGCCTGGCTGGAGCGCCGCCCTCTGCACGGCAAGCGAGTCCTCGTCACCCGCGCCCGCGCCCAAGCCGGCGTCCTCGCCGCGACCCTGCGCGACCTCGGCGCCGAGGTCGTAGAGCTGCCGGCGATCCGGATCGTGCCGCGCATCGACGGCGAGGAGGCGCGGCGCGCCGTCAACGCGATCCATACCTACGCGCTGATCTGCCTGACCAGCCCCAACGGGGTGCGCCTGCTGTTCGAGGCGCTGGAGGAGGCCGGAGTCGACGCTCGGGCGCTGGCGAACGGGACCGTCGCCGCGATCGGCCCCGGGACCGCTCGTGCCCTCGCGGAGCACGGCATCGCCGCCGACATCGTCCCCGAGCGCTTCGTCGCCGAGGCGCTGGTGGAAGCGCTCGCCGCGGTCGAGGTCAGCAAGCGCCCGGTGCTCATCGCCCGCGCCGCCGAGGCGCGCGACGTGCTGCCCGACGCGCTGCGCGAGCGCGGCGCCAAGGTCGACGTCGTCGCCCTCTACGAGACCGTCCGCGAGGAGCCGGACCCGGAAGCGGTCAAGGCAGCCCAGGACGCCGACTACGTCACCTTCACCTCGTCCTCGACCGTCGCCAACCTGACCGACGCGCTCGGCGACCGCTTCCCACGAAGCGCCCGCGTCGTCTCGATCGGCCCGATCACCAGCGAGGCGGCACGCGCCGCCGGCCTCGAGGTCGCGGTCGAGGCCGAGCGCCACGACGTCGACGGCCTGGTCGAGGCGCTGCTCGCCGACGCGATCCCCCGATGAACCCCGGCTCGACGCTTCCGCTGTTCCTTTTCCCCCCTATGCAGGGAAAAGGAACAGCGGAATGACGTTCGGGCGGCCTCACCGCCACTACCAAGCATGCGACTCGACCAACACGCGGGCGCGAGAGCTGGCCGGGGGCGGCGCCCCACACGGCACGGTCGTAACCGCCGCCGAGCAGACCGACGGCCGCGGCCGCCAGGGCCGCAGCTGGACCGCGCCCCCAGGCAAGGCCCTCCTCTACTCGGCGATCCTGCGCCCGCTCGGCGACCGGCCGCTGCTGCCGCTCGCCGTCCCCCTCGCCGTCTGCGATACCGCCGAAGACTTGGCGCCAGGAATCGAGTGCGCGGTCAAGTGGCCGAACGACGTGCAGCTCGACGGCCGCAAGCTGGCGGGGGTCCTGATCGAGGCCCGCCCGCAGGACGACTGGGCGGTGATCGGCGTCGGGCTCAACCTGGCGATCGAGCGCGATGACTTCCCGCCCGACCTGCGTGCGCGCGCCACCTCACTCGCCACCGTAGCCCGCACCGACCCTTCCGCTGTTCCTTTTCCCCCCTATGCAGGGAAAAGGAACAGCGGAAGGGAGGCGCTCAACGCACACCTCGCCCGCTGGATCGAGGCCGACGCGGACGCGATCCTCACCGCCTGGGAAGAGCGCGACGCCCTGCGCGACCGCGAGGTCGCCTGGGACGGGGGCTCAGGAGTCGCCGGCGGCGTCGACGGCCGGGGAAACCTCGTCGTCGTCGTCCCCGGCGGCGATCATGTCGCCATCGGCGCCGGAGAGGTCCACCTCCGCGACGTCTGAGCCCGTCGCGACGCCGTTCTCGGTCGCCGCTGTCTCTTCGTCGTTCTCCGCCGCGCGCGACTCGCCGTTCGCAGCCGGCGCCCCCTGTTTCTGCCGTTTGCGCTTGCGGCGCCGCTTGCCGCCCTTCGGGAAGTTGCGCAGCAGCTCGCGGGCGATCGCCGTTGGTTTCCGGGCCATCCGCATCCGCGCCCCGCGCAGGACCTCTTCGCCTTCCGGCGTGTGGGCGATTGCCGCGGCCAGCAGCGATACCGCCAGCCGGCGGTCCTGTTTGCGCGACGCGTGGACCAGGCGCCGCGCGTTGCGGCCGTGCGCCCGCCCGGAGGAGTTGACCAGCAGCCCCAACAACCGCTTCGTCTCCGGCCAGCGCTGCACGGCGTACTCCTCGTGCAGGTCACGCATGTAGGAGGCCAGCCGCCAGACCCACGCCTGCGCCTGGTCGCGCCGCCCGATCCGTTTGTCGACCAGCGCCTGCAGGAGCGTCTTCGTCCCCGCCCGCTTGTCGTCCCGGCTCCACGTCCCGACGATGTCGATTGCGTCGTCGAAGGCCTCGGGATCGCCCAGGTCGGCGATCTCCGACAGCGCTTTCAGCCGCAGCTGCGCGTTGCGGTTGCGCTGCACGCAGGTCAGCAGGAAGCGACGTCGCAGCTCCTTGGTCTGGTCGTTTTGCAGCATCGCTCGCGCCCGTCGCCAGCCCTGGGTGTTGACCCGGGCCCCGGCCAGCGCCGCCCAGGCGTGCTGCTCGGGGTAGTCGAGGTTCTCGACCGCGATCCGCCAGATTTCCCGCTCGAGCACCTGCATGCGGCGCTCCTCCTCGTCGGAGACCGGGACGACGCGCCGCTCCACCCGCACCTTGCGCCCGCGCCCGCGCCGCACCGGCCCGACCACGATCGCCCCGCCGCGGTAGACGTCGCGGTTGAGCAGGCTGTGCAGCGTCACGATCGTCTCGTCATGGGTCGTCGCCGGATGGACGAAGTCGATGACCAGGCCCGCCTCCTTGCCCGGCGCGCGCCGGGTCACCCGGCCGACCCGCTGCTGGTAGATCCGTCGCGAGGCGGTCGGCGCAAGGTGCATGCAGATCGTTGCCCGCGGCGAGTTCCATCCCTCCGCGAGGAGCATCGCGTTGCAGAGCACGTCGACCTCGCCGCGCTCGAATGCGGCGAGGATCTCGGCCAGCTCGCGCTTCGGCGTCTCGCCGGAGACGGCGTGGGCCACGATCCCCGCGTCCTTGAAGGCTTTCGCGACGTTCTTCGCGTGCTGGACGCCCGCCGTATAGACGACGCCCGGGGCCTTGCGGAAGCGTGTCTTGTAGAGGTCGGCGATCGCCACGTTGAAGGGCTCCTGGTCCAGCAGCGCGGCCAGCTCCTCCTGGTCGAAGTCCTGGTCGACCTCGCCTTTGCGCAGCGGCACCTTGGCGATCGTCCGCACGCCGGGGCCCGGCGGGATGCGCAGGCAGCGCAGCGGCGAGATCACGCCGCGCCGCGCGGCCTGGGCGAGGTCGAAGCGCGAGGTCTGGGTCGGGAAGAGGTCGGCGACGTGGCGGGCGATCAGCGCCCCGGTGGCGGTCATGCCGATGTACACCGGGCCGGTCCAGTCGCGGATGCAGGCGCTGGTTTTCTCACCCAGCGCGGTGTGCGCCTCGTCGCAGATCACTATCGAGTAGGCGTCGGAAACGCGCTTGTGGTTGCGGACGAACCACTGGTAGGTCTCGACCGTGACCGGTCCGTCCGGGTCGTCGCGGCCGTCCATCAGCGGCGGCCGCAGTCGCTCTTTGTAGCCGCGCTCGGAGATCTCGCCGATGAACTGGTCGACCAGGTTGCGGCGGTGGGTGAGGATCAGCACCCCGCCGGTGCGGGTGGCGTCGATGAAGCCGACCGCGGCGACCGTCTTGCCGGCGCCGGTCGCGTGCTCGAACCAGAAGCGCCGCTCGGCGCCCGGGTCCTCCGGGGCCTCCTCGATCGGCGCCTCCTCGTCGTCGGCCGGCTCCTCCTCCCAGTCCTGGGGCTCCTCGTCGGGGGCGACCTCCTCGTCCTCGTCAAGGTCGTCGCCATCGCCGTCGACGGAGGGCTCTGTCTCCCCGCTCGCTTCCTCGGCCTCGGTGGCGGCGCCGTTGTGCCGCCCGTTCTCGGCCGCCACCTGCTGCTCGGCCATCAGCTCGGTCAGCGTTCCCGAGAGCGCGTCGACCTGGTGTGGGTTCAGCTCCGCCCCGTCGCGCAGCTTCGGCGGCTCCTCTGCCAGCAGCCGCTCCAGCCCCAGCAGCAGGGAGAAGTCCCGCCGCCACTGGATCGAAGGCTCCTCTGCCCCGGCGTCCAGCTCGGCCAGCGCCGCGTCGAGCGCCCGCCGCCGCGCGGTCCCGCGGGCGAGCGCCTCCGGCCCCTCGCGATCGAGCAGGAAGGGCTCGCGGGCGAACTTCGCCGCGCGATCGATGTCGTCGCTTGAAGGAACTGCCGCTCGCGCGGCAACTTCGCTGGTGTTGGCCATGAAGCCCTTGGGTCCGTCCCAGCCGGGACGCAAGACGCGCGACCGGGACAAGTGGGTGAGGATGCCGGGGTCCGTTTCCCTTTCCCCGGCGATCTCAGCGGCCCGCATCCGGAGCGGACCTGACAGAAGGTATTTAATCACTCAGACGATGTTGTTGGGAGAAGACCCGCAGTTGGGGGCGCAAGCGAAGGCCACTCTGGCTCCCCTCGGGGCGCGAGCGGCGTTCGCCGCGGCGCTGATCGGAGCGACGCTGGCCGTGGGCGGCTGCGGAGCCTCCGAGGACGGCGGTAAGCCCCCCGACTACGCGGAGGCGCTGGCAGGCGCCCCGGCCCCGCTCACCGCCCTGCACCGCCAGGCGAACCGGCTGCTGCCCGGGGGAGTGGACGCTTACGAGAAGCGGATCGCCGCCCTGCGCGGCTACCCGGTGGTGGTCAACGTCTGGGCCTCCTGGTGCGGTCCCTGCCGCTTCGAGTTCCCCACGCTCCAGCGGCTCTCGGCCCGTTATGGCAAGCGGGTCGCCTTCCTCGGCGTCGACTCCCAGGACTCAGACGACGCGGCCGCGACATTTCTCAGCGAGGAACCCGTCCCCTACCCCAGCTACACCGACCCCGACAAGAAGATCGCCAAGAGCCTCGGCGCCGACCTCGGCCTCCCCGACACCGCCTTCTACGACGAGGGGGGCAGGCTTCTCTACCTCAAGCAGGGTCCTTACTCCGATCGTGCCGAGCTCGAAGCCGACATCCGCCGCTGGGCGCTGAAGGGCGGATAATCGGAGCATGGACTTCTTCGTCGTCGTCGCGGTGGTCGGAGTGGCGCTGCTGCTCGTCGAGCTGCTGCTGCCCACGGGCGGGGTGCTCGCGGCGCTGGGGGCGGCGGGGCTCGTCGCCGCCGGGGTGCTGGCGCTGGGGGAGGACTCCGGCTATGCCGACTACGTCGGCCCCGGGCTGATCGCCCTCGGAGTGCTTTCGCTCCTCACCTTCGTCTTCGTCGCCCGCAAGGTGATCGCCGCCCACCGCGACATGCCGGTCCGCACCGGCTCCGAGGAGCTGGTCGGCGCCCTCGCCGAAGCCCGCAGCACGCTCGACCCCCAGGGGCAGGTGTGGCTCGAGGGAGCGTTGTGGGGAGCGCGGCTGGCCGATGGGACGGGCAGCGTGCGGATGGGGGATAGAGTCAGGGTCGAAGCGGTCGACGGGTTGACCTTGGTGGTGCAACCCGTGGAGCCGTCGTCCCAAAGCCCAACCGAAGAAGGAGCAAGCTGATGGAGGTCGCTGTCGGGGTTTTCGTCGTCCTCGCGTTCTTCCTGCTGATCGGGGTCGGCGCCGCCGTCCGCATCCTGCGCGAGTACGAGCGAGGGGTCATCTTCCGGTTGGGACGGCTGATCGCGACCAAGGGGCCGGGCCTGATCCTGCTGATTCCCTTCATCGACCGCATGGTTCGGGTCGATCTGCGCACGGTGACCCTCAACATCCCCCCGCAGGAGGTGATCACGCGCGACAACGTCCCGTCCAGCGTCAATGCCGTCGCCTACTTTCGCGTCATCGACCCCAACCGCGCGATCGTCGAGGTCGAGAACTTCCTGCTCGCCACGTCCCAGATCGCCCAGACGGCGCTGCGCTCGGTGCTCGGCAAGGCTGAGCTGGACCAGCTGCTGTCGGAGCGCGAGCGGCTGAACGAGGAGCTTCAGAAGATCATCGACGAGTCGACCGAGCCATGGGGGGTGAAGGTCTCGGCGGTCGAGATCAAGGACGTCGAGATCCCCGAGCAGATGCAGCGGGCAATGGCTCGCCAGGCCGAGGCCGAGCGCGAGCGGCGCGCCAAGATCATCAACTCCGAGGGCGAGTACCAGGCAGCGCAAAAGCTCACCGACGCCGCCGACATCATCAGCACCAACCCGGCCTCGCTGCAGCTGCGCTACCTGCAGACCCTGTTGGAGATCGGCAGCAACCAGAACACGACGATCGTCTTCCCGCTGCCGATGGATGTGCTCGAGCCGTTTTTGAAAGCCTCCGGCGGTGGCGCGGCGAAAGACAGGCCGAAGCCGCCGCCGCCCGAGCGCGACGCCGACGACCTCCCTTCCTCCGGCCTCTGAGCGCGCCCGAGATACGCATAGATCAGCTCACCGGGCTGCGGAGCATCCTCGCGCCCGGGCGGGCCGATCGTCCCGAGGGGTTCCGGCCTGCGGCCAGCGAGCCGAAGGGGCCGGGAGAGTGCCCGTTCTGCGAGGGACGTGAGGACCGCACGCCTCCCGAGGCCTACGCGACGCGCCCGGGCGGCGGCCGGCCCGACGGCCCGGGCTGGACGACCCGCGTGGTGGCAAACCTCTACCCGGCGCTCGCCGATGACGACGAGGGAGATGCCGACCGGGCGGCGGTCACGGGCGGCGGCGCGGGTTCCTTCACCAGCTCGGCCGACCCCCTGCTCGCCTCCCGCCGCCTCAGCGAGCCCGACCTCTTCTCCTCCCGCCCGGCCCACGGCGCCCACGAGGTGATCGTCAACGCCCCCGAGCACGTCACCGCGATGGCGGAGCTGAGCGAGGAGCGATTCGCCGCCGCGATAGCGACCTGGCGCGAGCGGATGCGCGCGCACGGCGACGCCTCCTACGTGCAAGCGATCGTCAACGAGGGCGGCGGCGCCGGGGCCTCTTTGGAGCACACCCATGCCCAGCTCTACGCGCTGCCCTTCGTGCCGGCGAGCGTGGCGCGCGAGCGCGAGCGGGCCGGCGCCTACCGCGAGCGCACCGGCGGCAACAGCCTGCTCGGCGACGTCCTGGTCGAGGAGGTGCGGCGCGGCGAGCGGCTTGTCGCGATTGACGAGGAGGCGGCGCTGATCTGCCCCTGGGCCTCGCGCTCGCCCTTCGAGCTGCGCGTCGTGCCGCGCCGCCAGGCGGAGCGCTTCGAGGAGGACGACGCCGGCACGGCGATGCTGCGGACCGCGATGCGCGTCCTCGCGGAGCGCTTCGGTCGGCCGCCCGAGGTGAACCTCTGGGTTCGCACCGCCCCCCACGGCGCCGACCACTTCCACTGGCACATCGACATCGCCCCCCGCCTGACCGTGAAGGCGGCCTTCGAGTTCGCCACCGGCGTCGACATCAACACCTACCCGCCCGAGCGCGCAGCGGCCGACCTGCGCGAGGTGCTCGGTGGAGGGGGTGTGTGAGCTTTGGCCATCCATAGCGTGCTAAATCTCACTCACCCCCCCTTGTAGGGTCCGCGCGTGCCGCCGAATCCGCGACCGATCCCTCGCTTCATCGCCGACAGCACGCAGGAGGGGATTCCCCACGGGCGGTTTGCCGAGCGGCTTGGAACGGCGTTCCGGGAGGCGTGCGGGGGGATCGATGACCTGCCGGACGCCGTTGACGCCCCGGAAGAGATCGACTGGTTCCCGGAGCGGGGCTGGGGCGGGCGCGTCTGGGTGCCATGCACGGCGCGGGCCGACGGCCCCGAGGGGCCGCTGGAGCTGTTCGGCCACGTCTCCTATGTCCAGCCCGAGAGCGGCGACCCCGCCGATCTCCACGCCACCGCCGACTTCACCGACGTCCTCGCCGAGGACAACCC
>CAZHZI010000059.1:0-11255 GCA_964536955.1 uncultured Conexibacteraceae bacterium | reverse complement strand
GCACAGCTGGTCGCCGAGCGGGGCGACGCCCTCGCCCTGACGATCGCCGCCGAGGCGGGCAAGCCGCTGAAGACGGCACGGGTGGAGGCCGCGAGGTGCGTGGACACCCTCATCTTCTCCGCGGTCGAGGCCCGCAAGCTGACCGGCGCCGCCGTGCCGATGGGCGCATCGCCTGCCGGCGAAGGCAAGCTCGGCGTGATGCTGCGCGTCCCTTATGGCGTGGTCGGCGCGATAAGCCCCTTCAACTTTCCCCTCAACCTGGTTGCCCACAAGCTTGGACCCGCGATCGCCGCCGGCAACGCCGTCGTCCTGAAGCCCGCCGGCCAGACGCCGATCTCGGCGTTGAAGCTGGCCGAGATCCTCGCCGAGGCGGGCCTCCCGGAGGGATGGCTGAGCGTCGTCCCGGGCTCGGGCTCAGAGGTCGGCAACGCGATCGTCGAACACGAGCTGACCCGCGCGCTCACCTTCACCGGATCCTCGAAGGTCGGCTGGGAAATCCGCAGCCGCGTCCCTCATAAGAAGGTCAATCTGGAGCTTGGCTCCAATGCGCCGCTGATCGTCAATGCGGATGGCGACTGGGAGACAGCCGCCGACAAAGCGAAGCTCCACGCCTTCTCTCATGCCGGGCAGAGCTGTATCTCGATCCAGCGGGTGCTCGTCCACGAGGACGTCGCCGACGCCTTCACCGAGCGCTTCGTCGCCAACGCCGAGGCACTGCGAGTTGGAGACCCCCTCGACCCCGAAACCGATGTCGGCCCGCTGATCTCCCGCGACGACCGTGACCGCGTCAAGGAGTGGATCGGCGAGGCGGTGGACAGAGGAGCGCGGCTGCTGACCGGCGGTGAGCTGGCCGACGAGGATCGCTGCCTCGCCCCGACGCTGCTCGCCGACCCTCCCCACGACGCCAAGGTCTGGCGTGAGGAGATCTTTGGCCCCGTGGCGACGATCGACCGCTTCTCGGACTTCAAGCAAGGGTTGGAGATGGCGAACGACTCCAAGTTCGGCCTGCAGGCCGGCGTCTTCACTCGCGACGTCGGCCGCGGCCTCGAGGCGGCCAACACGCTTGAGTTCGGCTGCGTGCTGATCAACGAAGTCCCAACCTTCCGCGCCGACCAGATGCCCTATGGCGGCGTCAAGGACTCGGGCAACACCCGCGAAGGCCCCGCGTATGCGGTGCAGGAGCTGACCGAGGAGCGTTTCGTAACCCTTCAGGGCTGAGCGTCCGCCCTGCGCGTTCGCAGTTTGTCCCGGATAGCGGCACAAACTGCGAACGCGCCCTGAAACGCGCCCTACTACTCGTGCGGGTGGGCCATCCTGCGGTGGTCGAGGGCCTCTTCCAGCACCGAGGGCTCGACTCCCTGCTCCAGCGCGACCTCGCGCAGCGAGCGCCCCGACTCGGCGGCGACCTTGACGATGTCGGCGGCGCGGTCGTAGCCGATGTGTGGGTTGAGGGCGGCCGCCGTCGCCAGCGTGGCCTCGGCGTGGCGCTTAGTCATCTCTTCGTTCGCCTCGAGGCCGGCAACGCACTTCTCGTTCAAAAGGCGCGAGGCGGAGGCGAGCAGCTTGATCGAGTCGAGCAGGTTGCGGGCGATCAGCGGCACTCGCACGTTCAGCTCGAACTGCCCCTGGCTGCCGGCGACGGTGATCGCGGCGTCGTTGCCGATCACCTGGGCGGCGACCTGGATCACGACTTCCGGGATCACCGGGTTGACCTTGCCGGGCATGATCGACGAGCCCTTCTGCAGCTCGGGCAGGCGCAGCTCGGCGAGGCCGGCACGCGGCCCAGAGCCCATCAGAGCAAGGTCGTTGGCGATCTTGGTCAGGGAGACGGCGTAGACCTTGAGCATCCCGGACAGCTCGACGAGCGCGTCGCGGTTGCCCTGCGCCTCGAAGCGGTCAAGCGGCTCGGAGATGGTCAAGCCGGTATCCGCGGCAAGCTTCTCACGCGCCTTGGCGGCGAACTCGGGGTGGGTGTTGAGCCCCGTTCCGGTCGCGGTGCCGCCGAGCGGGATCTGCCCCACGCGGCGCAGCGTCGACTCGACCCGCTGGAGGCCGAGCCGGACTTGGGCGGCGTAGCCGGCAAGCTCCTGGCCGAGGGTGACCGGCACCGCGTCCATCAGGTGGGTGCGGCCGGCCTTGACCACGTCGGCGAACTGCTCGGCCTTCGCCTCCAGGGCGTCGCCCAGCCCTTCCATCGCCGGCAGCAGGTCGTTGGTCACTTCGTCGAGGGCCGCCAGATGGACCGCGGAGGGAAAGACGTCGTTGGAGGACTGGCCCATGTTGACGTGGTCGTTGGCATGGGCCCCTTCGCCGGCCAGGTTGGCGATCACCTCGTTGGCGTTCATGTTCGACGAGGTGCCCGAGCCGGTCTGGAAGACGTCGATGGGAAACTGGTCATCGTGCTCGCCCGCGGCGACCGCCTCCCCGGCCTCGGCGATCCGCTCCGCCAGATCGGCGTCGAGACCGCCCAACTCGCCGTTGACCTCCGCGGCGGTGGCCTTCAGCCGCCCCAGCCATCTGATCACCGGAACCGGAACCTGTTCTCCGGAGACCGGGAAGTTGTCAACGGCCTTGGTGGTCTCGCCACCCCAGAGCTGCTCGCTCAATTCGCTTCCTCCATCGAAGTTCGTTGTGCCCTCAGCGTATTCAGCCGCGGGCGTGGCCGGCGTCGTAGCCCTGCCGATAGGTGCGCAGGAACTGGGGTGAGAGCGGCAGGTTGTCGGGGCTGTAGCGGGCGGCGGCGGCGAGGCGGCGGATCAGCTCCGCGTGGATGCCGCCGGTCTCCCCGGCCCCGCGCTGCGCGGCGCCGAGGAGGTAGCCGAGCTGGAGGTTGGCGCTGGCCCCGGGTTCGGCTCGTGCCTCGGTATTCAGCTTGGTCGCCGTCGATACCATCGCCGCCCCGACCGTCGCCAGGTCGCCACCCTTCTGGTTCTTGGCCAGGCAGTCTCCGAGCGGCACCTCTCCGCTCAGCTTGACCGCGCCGGGAGCGTCCTCGAGGGCGCCGAGATAGGCGCTCGCCCCGCCGAGACAGGCGACCGGCGTCGTGTCGCTCGGCCCGCCGCAGCCGGTAACGAGGAGGGCAGCGAGCGCGGCGAGGATCGGCGGTGAGCGGCGCATCGACCGCCCATCCTAGGGCCGAGACTCAGTCGCCGCGGGGGGAGATGCCGCCGCCCCGGATCGTCGAGATGCCACCCGGGGGACCCGTCGGAGGCACCGGCGTGGGTTGAGATTCATTGCGTTTGCGCCGGGGAGGGGGTGGCACGCCCGTCCCGCTGACCGGGAAGACCGCGACCCACTCCGCGAGCTCGAACTGCGGTGTGGGGGCGTGGTCCCAAGAGAGGTGCAGGTGATGGCCGCAGCCGTGGCCGGCGTCACCGTCGTAGCCGACCCAGCGGAAGGGGGACAGGGGTCGGTTCTGGATCGGCTCGGCCCAGCTCGCGAGCCGCGTGATACCGCGCCAGTTGCCGTCGCAGCGATCGCTCCAACGCAGCGGGGAAATGTCGACGGCGAGCCCGTTGTAGTGATCGGAGTGCTTGACGTGGCAGCCACGGCAGCCGGCGTGCTCACCGCTGGGGAGCGGACCCGAGTAGCCATCGGTGATGTAGATCGGGAAGCGGCCGGCGAGCCAGCGCAGATCGGGCACGATGCGCCGGTCGACCATGTCCCCCTCCTCGTGGGGGATCGAAGCCGGGATCGGCACGAGGCTCCCGGTTGCGTAGAGGAGCCGGACCGGCCCTGGCACGGCGCTAGCGGAAGCCGCCGTCCAGGCGCAAAGAAGCACGCCCGCCGCGACGGCGAGCAGCGCAAGCCGGCCGCGCGCGGCTTGCCAATGCCGCATGTTGTGGGTCGGCGGTGCCAAGTCCTTCGGTTATCGACCGGCGGTGGGGGCCGGCTTGAGCCCCCCAACGCCCGGATAGGGTTCGGCCCGATGCCGACGGTCCGCGACGCCGCCTTCGACCTCTTCCGCGCCCAGGGAATGACGACGATGTTCGGCAACCCCGGCTCGACCGAACTGCCGATGCTCGCCGACTTCCCGTCGGACTTTCGCTACGTGCTCGGCTTGCAGGAGGCGGTGGTGGTCGGGATGGCGGACGGCTATGCGCAGGCCAGCGGCGGCACCGCGCTGGTCAACCTGCACACGGCCCCCGGCGTCGGCAACGCGATGGGGGCGATCTTCAACGCGCAGGCCAACCACTCGCCGCTGCTGATCACGGCCGGCCAGCAGGCGCGGGCGCAGATCACCCTGCAGGCGAACCTGACCAACCGCGACGCGACCCGCATGCCCCACCCGCTGGTCAAGTGGTCCTATGAGCCACCGCGAGCCGAGGATGTTCCCCTCGCGCTTGCGCACGGCGCCCACCTCGCCGCGCTTCCCCCGAAAGGCCCCGTCTTCGTCTCGCTGCCGATGGACGATTGGTACGCCGAGATCGACGAAGCCGATGCCCGCCACGCGATCGAGCGCAAGGTGACCGGGCGCGCCACCGCGGACCCGGAAGCGGTGCGATCCCTCGCCGAGCGCCTGGACGCGGCGAGCAATCCCGTGTTCGTCGCCGGCCCGGACATCGACGCGAGCGGCGCCTGGGACGCCGCCATTTGCCTGGCCGAACGCCAGCGCCTGCCCGTGTGGGCGACCCCGGCGCCGGGCGGGGGACGGATCGGCTTCCCCGAGGGGCATCCCAACTTTCGCGGCGTGCTGCCACCTGCGATCGGCCCCGCCGCCCAAACCCTGGAGGGCCATGACCTGATCCTCGTCGCCGGCAGCTCGGTGTTTCCCTACTACCCACACATCCCCGGGCCCCTGCTTCCCGAGGGGGCGAAGCTGGTCGCGATCACCAGCGATCCCGACGAGGCCGCGCGCGCGCCGATGGGCGACGCGATCGTCGCCGACGTGCGGCTGACCCTGGAGGCGCTGCTGGAGGTGGTCTCGGAGGCGAGCCGCCCGGCGCCCGAGCCGAGCGAGCCGCCGCAGGAGATCCCCGCAACCGATCCGCTCAACCCCTCCACGGTGCACTCGGCCCTCGCCGAGGTGTTGCCCGATGACGCCATCGTGGTGCTCGAGTCACCCTCCAGCACCCTTGCGCTGCGCAACCAGCTGCGCATTTCCCGTCCCGGCAGCTATTTCTTCGGCGCCGGCGGCGGCCTCGGCTTCGGCCTTGCCGCCTCGGTCGGGGTGCAGCTCGCCCAGCCGGACCGCCCGGTCGTCTGCGTGCTCGGCGAGGGCTCCGTCCAGTACGCGGTGTCGGCTTTCTGGAGCGCGGTCGCCTACCAGGCCCCCGTCACCTTCCTCGTCCTGCGAAACGAGGAGTACGCGATCCTCAAGTGGTTCGCCGATGTCGAGCAGGTGCAGGGGGCCCCGGGGCTCGACCTGCCGGCGCTCGACTGTGCCGCGGTCGCCGAGGGATATGGCGTCAAAGGGCACCGGGCGAGGGAGCGCGACGAGGTCGCCGACGCACTCGGCAGGGCGCTCGCCTCCTCACAGCCTGAGCTGGTGGAGGTCCCGGTGGCACCCGGCATGGCGCTCTTCTAGATGGTCGCGGCCTACCGCCGAAGGAGCCGGGAGAAATCGCGCCACCCACGCGTGTTGGCGACGTCCGCCGCGGTGAGCCAGGCCCGTCGGGCGGTGGCGATGGCGTAGGCCATGTTGCGAAGCGTGTCGACTCCGTGGGCGTCTGTGTTGAGGAGGATGACGACGCCCGCCTCGGCGGCCAGCCGCGCGTGATGCTCGGAGAGGTCGCGCCGATTCGGATTGCCGTTGATCTCAAGCATCGTGCCGGTTCTTGCCGCCGCCTCCGCCACCGCCTCTATGTCGACCCCGTACGGCTCGCGCCGTCCAATCAGCCGGCCGGTCAGATGGCCGATGCAGTTGACGCACGGGTTGTCGATCGCCGCCAGGACCCGCTCGGTCATCGCCTTTTCGGAGATCGAGAACGAGGTGTGGACGCTGGCTACCACCCAGTCGAGGGCGTCCAGCAGATCCTCCGGATAGTCGAGCGATCCGTCGACGCCGATGTTGACCTCCGAGCCCGCCAGCAGGCGGAACCCCCGCTTGCCCTTGTTCCACTCGCGGACCTCCTCGATCCGTTCCCAAAGCCGCTCGGCGGTGACGTGGTCGCCGAAGCCGTGGCTGGCGGAGTGGTCGGTGATCGCCATGTACGCGTAGCCCCGCTCGCGCCCCGCCTCGGCCATCTCCTCGAGCGTGTTGCGCCCGTCGGAGAGGGTGGTGTGGGAGTGCAGGTCCCCGCGGATGTCATCGAACGAGACGAGGTCCGGCAGCTCGCCGACCCGCGCGGCTTTCAGCTCGCCTCGCCCCTCGCGCAGCTCCGGCTCGATGTAGGAGTAACCGAGCCGCTCGTAGACCTGTTCCTCGGTCGTGCAGAGCTCGGCCTTCCCCGTCTCCACGTCGGTGATCCCGTGTTCGGAGACGGAGAGGCCGCGGGCCACCGCGTCCTCGCGCAACCGGATGTTGTGCGCCTGGGAGCCAGTGAAGTGCTGCAGCAGGTTGCCGAAAGCGGCGGGCGAGACGATCCGCAGGTCGACCGAGATCCCGTTGTGGGTCTGTGCCCGCAGGCCGTTGGCCCCCGGCGTCCCCGCCGCGGCGACCAGCGGGTGCGAGGCCAGATGCTCGGCGAGGGCGGCCGGCTCGTCCGCGGTGGCGATCAGGTCGATGTCCTTGCAGGTCTCGGCCCAGCGCCGCACCGATCCGGCCACCTCGACTCGTTTGGCGGCGGGATGCTCGCGCAGCGCCGCCGCAAGCTCCTCGGCGATCGGCCGGACCTTGGAGAGCAGCAGCCGCCCGGGTCCCTCGCCCGGCTCGCCCAGTCGCTCGAGGGCGGCCAGCACCTTCTCCTCAGCTTTTGCGCCAAGGCCTTTCACCTCTCGGATCCGCTGGGCTTCGGCCGCCGCCTTCAAATCCTCCAGCGAGACGACGCCGAGCTCGTCAAAGAGGCGCTTTGCGGTCTTCGTTCCCAGCCCCGGGACCCGGGTGACCTCGATCAGCGTGGAAGGGAACTTCGCCTTCAGCTTCACCGCGGACGGGATCTCGCCGGTCGACAGCAGCGCGTCGATCTTCTCCGCAAGGGTCTTGCCGACGCCGGGAATCTCGGTCGCCCGCCCGGCGGCGGCCAGCTCGGCCACCGAGACCGGACTCTCGCGAATCGCCTTCGCGGCGGTGCTGTAGGCGAGCACCCGGTATTTCACCGCTCCGTCGAGCTCGTAGAGCACGGACAGCTCGTCGAAGGCGGCGGCGATCTCGGCATTCGTCATACCGCCAACTTAAGGCCTGTCTTTAGTCGCCCGACTAGCATCGACCCGATGCGCGACGCCTGGCTGATCCTCCCCACCTACGACGAGGCCGAAAACATCGAAGCCTTTGTGGAGGCGGTGCGCGACAAGCTGCCCACCTCCGCGCGCGTGCTGATCGTCGACGACAACTCCCCCGACGGCACCGGACGGATCGCCGACCGGCTCGCGGAGCGACACGAGGGCGTCAGCGTCCTGCACCGCCCTCGCAAGGAAGGCCTTGGCCCCGCGTACCTGGCCGGCTTTCGTCGCGCCCTGGCGGAGGGTGCCGGGCTGGTCTTGGAGATGGACTCCGACTTCTCCCACGACCCGGCCTACCTGCCGCGCCTGCTGGAGGCCGCGGATCGCGCCGATGTGGTGATCGGCTCCCGCTACGTGCCGGGCGGCGGGGTCAGCGACTGGGGGCCGCTGCGGCGGGCGATCAGCCGTGGCGGCAGCGCATACGCCCGGCTCGTGCTGGGGGTCGGCGTGCACGACCTGACCGGCGGGTTCAAGTGCTTTCGCCGGGAGGTGCTCGAGGCAATCGACCTCGAGTCGATCGACGCACGCGGTTACGCCTTTCAGGTCGAGATGACCTACCGGGCGATCCGCGCGGGGTTCGGGGTCGTGGAGGTGCCGATCGTCTTCCGCGACCGCCAGGCCGGCTCGTCGAAGATGGACCGGGGGATCGTCGCCGAGGCGATCTGGCGGGTCCCTCTTCTACGCTTCAGCCAGAAGGCCACCCGGGGGCCGGCGCGGAGCGCCGACGAGCGACGCTATACTTTCTGAAGTATTGAGCCTCGAAACTCGACTCCGAGGAGAACGATTCCAGTGACAGGGAAGCTCACCGATGTGACAGACGCCACCTTCAAGTCCGAGGTGCTGGAGGCGGAGGGCCCCGTGCTCGTCGACTTCTGGGCGCCGTGGTGCGGCCCCTGCCGCGTCGTTCATCCCGTCCTCGAAGAGATCGACGCCGAGCGCGACGATCTGAAGATCCTCAGCCTCAACGTCGACGAAAACCAGCAGACGGCGGCGCAGTACGAGGTTCTCTCGATACCGACGTTGATCCTCTTCAAGGACGGCGCGATCGCCAAGAAGGTGGTCGGAGCGATGCCAAAGCGTCGCCTCGAGGCAGAGCTCGAGCCGGCCCTGGCCTAGCCCGAGTGATGCCCTTCGTCCACGTCCACTGGTACGAGGGACGAACCGACGAGCAGAAGGTGGAGATCGCCAAGCGCATCGAGGAGGCGCTGGTCGACGTGGCCGGCGCCTCCCCGGAGCACTGCTGGGTGAAGTTCTCCGACTCCTCGAAGTCCGACTTCATCATCGGCGAGCCGGCCGAGGACTGAGGATCAGGCCCGGCTGACGGCGATGCGGAGGTCGCGGCCGTCGATCTCGGCCCTCGCCCCCTCGGTGGCGTCGTAGGCGACCGAGATGGCCAAGACCTCGCCGGCGAGGTAGGCCGCGTGCTCGCGGGCGGCGTCGATCAGCTCAGGGTCGCCGCCGAGGGCGAGCGCGATCCGGTCGGTGATCTCCAACCCCGCCTCTTTGCGGGCGTTCTGGACGGCGTGGACGATCTCCCGTGCAATGCCCTCGCGTCGCAGCTCGTCGTCCAATTCCAACTGCAGGGCGACGGCGTGTCCGGCCTCGGCCTCCACCTCATAGCCCTCCAGCGGCTGGAGGGCGAGGATGACGTCTTCGGGCCCGAGCGTGTGCTCGTCGCCGCCGACGTTGATCCCCACCTCTCCTCCGTTTGAGATCGCCTCGGCGACCCGGGCGGCGTCGAGCGCCTCCACGGCGGCCGCGACCTGCGGCATCCGTTTGCCGAAGCGAGGGCCGAGCGCGCGGTAATTTGGCTTCACCGTGTAGCTGACCAGCTCGCCCTCCTCGGAGACGAAGTCCAGCTCCTTGACGTTCAGCTCGGCGGTGACCAGCTCGGCGCGGGCCTGGATCGCCTCGCGCTCGGCGTCGTTGGCGACGATCACCGCGCGGCGCAGTGGTTGGCGGACCTTGGCCTTGGCCTGGGCGCGGGCGGCCCGGCCCAGCTCGACGGTGAGGCGCACCGCCTCCATCGAGGCTTCCAGGTCGGCGTCGGCGAGGGCAGGGTCCGGTTTGGGGAAATCGCGCAGGTGGACCGAGTCGGGCTGCTCGCCTAGTTCTTCGGCCTCGCCACCGGCCAGATTGAGGTGGATTTCGTCGGCGAGGAAGGGCGTGAAGGGAGCCAGCAGCGCCGCGACTTCGAGCAGGCAGTGGCGCAACGTCGCAAAGGCGGCCCGGTCGCCGTCCCAGAAGCGGCGACGGGAGAGTCGCACGTACCAGTTCGACAGCTCCTCGACGTAGTCGGCGATTGCGCCCCCCGCATCGGTGCAGTCGAAGTCGTCCATCTGCCGGCGGACCGTCTCGATCGTCGCCTGGAGCCGGGAAAGGGCCCAGCGGTCCAGGTCCTCTGTCGGTCGCGGCGCCTCCGCGAAGTCAGCCGGCGCCAGTCCTTCGGCATTGGCGTACAGCACCCAGAACGAGTAGGTGTTCCACAGCGTCAGCAGGAACTGGCGCACTGACTCGCCGACCGTCTCGACCGAGAACCGGTACCCCGACCAGGGCTGCTGCGCGGTCAGGTAGTACCAGCGGAACGCGTCGGCGCCGTGGGTGGAGATCACCTCCCAGGGCTCGACCACGTTGCCCTTGCTCTTCGACATCTTCTGCCCCTCCGGGTCGAGGATCAACCCGAGGCAGACGCAGTTGCGGTAGCTGGCGGTGTCGAAGAGGAGCGTCGACTCGGCGAGCAGGGTGTAGAACCAGCCCCGTGTCTGGTCGATCGCCTCGCAGATGAAGTCGGCGGGGAAGCGCTCCTCGAACTCGTTCTTGTTCTCGAACGGATAGTGGAACTGCGCGAAGGGCATTGCGCCGCTGTCGTACCAGGTGTCGATCACGGACTCGACCCTGTGCATCTCTCCGCCGCACTTCTCACAGGCGAGGGTCACCTCGTCGATGTAGGGGCGGTGAAGGTCGTCGGGGACCTCGCCCCTGGCCCGCTCGCGCAGCTCGGCCACGGACCCCGAGCAGAAGCGCCCGTCGCATTCCTCGCGGTCGCATTCCCAGATCGGCAGCGGCGTGCCCCAGTAGCGGTCGCGGGAGAGGGCCCAGTCGACGTTGTTCTCCAGCCATTTGCCGAAGCGGCCATGTTTGATGTGCTCGGGGTGCCAGCCGATCGCCTCGTTGTTGGCGAGCAAGCGGTCACGCATCGGCGAGGTGGCGATGTACCAGCTCGACCTCGCGTAGTAGAGCAACGGCGTGCCGCAACGCCAACAGTGCGGGTAGGCGTGCTCGTAGACCTGCTCGCGGAAGAGCAGTCCGCGCTTGCGGAGGTCGGCGACCAGAGCCTCGGTGGACTTCGGGTCTTTGACGAAGCGACCCTCGAAGCCGACGACGCGGTCGTCGAATTTGCCGTCCGGCTTGACCGGGTTGTAGAGGGTGCCGTGCAGGGTTGGGTCGAAGAGCTCGTTGGCGGCGGCGACCGCATAGTCGTCTTCGCCAAAGGCCGGGGCGATGTGGACAAGGCCGGTTCCGTCCTCGGTGGTGACGAAGTCGCCGGCAAGCACCCGGAAGGCGTCCTTCGGTCCGCCGTCGGCCAGCTCGAAGACCGGGCCGTCGTAACGACGACCGACCAGGTCCCGGCCGGGAAGCCGATCGACTATCTCGACCCCCTCCCCGAGGACCTTCTCGACCAGCGGCTCGGCGAGGATCAGGGTCTCTCCACCGACCCGGGCCTTCGCGTAGGCGACGTCGGGCGCCACGGCGACAGCGACGTTGCCCGGCAGCGTCCAGGGAGTGGTCGTCCAGACCAACAGCGACTCGCCCTCGACCCCGGACAGCGGGAAGCGCACATATATGGAGGGGTCTTCGACCTCGCGGTAGCCAAGCGCCACCTCGTGCGAGGAGAGAGCCGTGCCGCAGCGCGGGCAGTAGGGCACGACCTTGTG
>CAZHZI010000058.1:0-11695 GCA_964536955.1 uncultured Conexibacteraceae bacterium | reverse complement strand
CATCTCCAGCCCCCGCTCGGCCATGCCGATCGCCCGCATGCAGTGGTGGATGCGCCCCGGGCCAAGGCGGTCTTGGGCGATCGTGAAGCCCTGCCCCTCTCCGCCCAGCAGGTTGGCCGCCGGCACACGGCAGTCCTCGTAGCGGATCTCGCAGTGGCCGGGCCCCTTGTCGTGCCCCATCACCGGGATCCGCCGCACCAGGTTGAATCCGGGCGCGTCGATCGGGACGCAGATCATCGAGGCTCGCGCGTAGGGATGGGCGTCGGGATTGGTCAGGACCATCGCAATGCACAGGTCGGCGCCCATCGCCCCGGAGGTGAACCACTTGTGGCCGTTGATCAGCCACTCCTCCCCGTCGCGAACCGCTCGCGCCTGGAGCAGCGTCGGGTCGGAGCCTGAGACCTCCGGCTCGGTCATCGAGAAGCAGGAGCGGATCTTCCCCTCGAGCAGTGGCTCCAGCCAGCGCTCCTTCTGCTCGTCGCTGCCGTGCTCGGCGAGGATCTCCATGTTGCCGGTGTCGGGGGCGGCGCAGTTGAAGGCCATCGGCGCCGCCACCGGGCTGCGCCCCATCTCCTCGCAGAGCAGCCCGTACTCCCAATTGGAGAGGCCTGGGCCGAAGCGCTCCTCGGCCATGAAGAGGTTCCACAGGCCTTCGGCCTTGGCCCGTTCGCGCACCTCGACCAAGATCTTCGGGTAAGGGACGCCGGGGGCGACCTCCTCGTCGAGCGCGTCCATGATCTCCCGCTCTTGCGGGTAGACGTGCTCGTCCATGAAGTCGAGGACTCCCTCGCGCAGGGTCTCTACCTGGGAGCTGGGCTTGAAGTCCATCGCTGCGGGGTTCCTCTCCTCGGGATCGGGCGCCGCGAACGCTAGCGGGCGCCCGCCGCCCGCCGCCGCCCGTACCGCGCGAACAGCTCGCCGTCCTCCTCGAGAAGCCAGGCCAGCTCCAGCTCGGCTGCCCCCGGGAGGTCGCTTTCGAGGATGCGCGGGGCGTCGCCGCCGGACAGCTTCGGGGCGATCGTCAGGAACAGCTCGTCGACGAAGCCCCCGCCCTCCAGCTCGCCATGCAGCCCCGGCCCGCCCTCGCAGAGCAGCGCGCGGATGCCGCGCTCCTGGCGTAGGTGGCGCAGCGCCTCGGCGATGTCGACGAACCCCTCGTGTCGGATCACCCGCAGCGACGTGGCGACCTCTGGCGGCTCCGCCTCCGAGGCGGTAAAGATCAGTACCCGCCCGCCGCCTTCGGTGAAGAGCGGCGCGTCCCAGGGAAGGTCGAGCCGGCCGCTGACGATCACCATCAGCGGGTCGTGGGGAAGGCCCAGCCGCTCGCGCTGCTCCCGTCTCTCCTGGCTCGCCACCGGTCGCCCGTAGCGCTCGGCGCGCATCGTCCCTGCGCCGATCATCACCGCGTCGAAGCGGGTGCGCAACCCGGCCAGCATCGCGGTATCGGCATCCGACCCGATCGGCCCTGAGACCCCCCCGATCGTCGCGCGCCCATCGACGGTGGCGGCGAAATTCATCGCGACGAACGGGCGATCCTCGCGCGGCTGCTCCCAGGGGCGGTAGGAGTCCAGCTGCTGCTCGACCGTGGTCGGTCCGGGATCGGGAAGTAGCCGTTGCACGCGCGCCAGCCTAGTTGGCCCCGATCGTTCCGCTGCGACTTATCCTCGCTATACAGGGATAAGTCGCAGCGGAAGCTTGGCTGGCGGCTACGAGTAGTCGTGCCAGCCGGCGAACTCGCGACCGGCGAAGCTCTGCAGCGCGGCGGCGTCCTCGCCAAAGCGGCGGCGAACCGTCTCGAAGAGGTCGTCGGGCAGCTTCGGCTTCGGCGCCGGGGGCTTCTCGGGGTCGTGGACGACCTTCTCGACGATCCAGCGCATCGACTCGGGCAGCCGGTCGAAGTTCCTGTCGAAGGAGCGGAAGCCCGGCAGTTTGATCAGCTTCTCCATGAACTGGTATTTGTCGCCCTGCTTGGCGCTCGACTTCTCCCACTCACGGTCGAACTGCTCGGAGGTGAAGCTCTCGTCGACGCCGGCGAAGCGGAATGCCCTTCGCATCGTCTCCTCCCGCTCGGCCTGCAGCTCCTCCTGGGTGATGATCTCGATCTGCTCTCGGCCGAACAGCTCGAGGTAGGGCTGCAGCTGCATCCAGTACTTGGACCGGTTTGCGTAGGAGGAGTCGGGCTCGGACAGCGTCGGAACCATCTCGCGGGTTTCGTAGCCGGCGCCGGTGGCGTGGACCCAGTGGGAAAGGATCCGCTTGATCGGGTCGCGCACCATGTAGAGCAGGCGGGCGTCGGGGCAGTGTTCGTGGATCTTCTGGGCGACGCCGGTGAAGCGCGGCAGGTTCGTGTAGTGGGGAGAGGACTCGCCTCGCACCTTGAAACGGCCGTCGAAGCGGCTGGCGTACCAATCCATCCCCAGGTCCCAGTTCAGCTCCTCGACGAAGAAGTTCAGCTCCTTCGGCTTCGACATCTGGATCTCGGGGTGCAGGCCGAGGTAGTGGTGGATGCTGGTCGTCCCGCACTTCAACCCACCGATGATGATCAGGTTCGGCAGTTCCGCGTGGTGTTTGCGACGGCGGCGGAAACGGCTCTTGCGGTCGGCCGTGTAGCGTTCGCGCGCACGCCCGCACATCGCCTCGTCGGCAGGGTCGCGGAGGGCCTGTGGGGCCTGGATCTGCGTCTCGGCCTCTGACACGAGCGGGCTAGTCTAGCTTCGATGCCGCTCGCCGATCTCGCCTCCAGCTTCAACGCCTTCATGGACGGCGCCCGAGCGTTCTTCGGGCATCTATCCGACATCCAGTGGACGTCGTTCGCGTTCGCTCTCGCCCTGCTGCTGGCGATGCAGCTTGCGCGCGCCCGGGCGTGGCGGAACGTGTTGCGCGCCGCATATCCACGCACCCGCATCTCCTATTTGGGGTTGAGCGCCGCCTACCTCGCCGGGGCGGGAATCAACGCAATCATCCCGGCCAGGGCCGGCGACGTCACCAAAGTCTTTTTGGCGAAACGCCAGATCCCTGACTCTTCGTACCCGGCGGTCACCTCCTCCTTCCTGGTGCAGACGGTCTTCGACACGACCGCGGGGGTGCTGGTCTTCCTCTACGCGCTGACCCAGGGGCTGCTGCCCAAGCCACCGCGGCTGCCGCACCTGCCGGCCTTCGAGATCGCCTTCTGGGCGGAGCACCCGCGGGCGCTGCTGATCGTGACCGGCGTCCTGTTGGTCGGGATCGCGGTGGGGATCTACTTCCTCGCCCATCGCGTGCGCCGCTTCTGGGAGCGGGTCAAACAGGGGCTTGTGATTCTCACCATGCCGAGGCGCTATCTGCGCGAGGTGGCGGCCTGGCAGGGGGCCGGCTGGCTGTGCCGCTTCGGCGCCTTTTGGTGCTTCCTCGAAGCGTTCGGGATCGGCGGCTCGATCGGCAACGTGATGCTGGTGATGAGCGTGCAGGCGATCGCCACGATCGTGCCGCTCACGCCGGGTGGGGCGGGCGCCCAGCAGGCGCTGCTGGTGGCGACCCTCCACGGCCCCTCCCGCACCGCCGTCCTCTCCTTCTCGGTCGGGACGCAGATCGCGATGGCCGCCTGGTCGGTGGTTCTCGGCTTCGCCGCGATCCTGCTCGTCTTTCGCACAACCGATTGGCGAGGCCTGATCCGCCAAGCCGAAGCTGATCGGGCGGCCCCAGACGCCGCCGTGCTGCGTCCTCAGTCGCCCGAGTAGCTGCTTCGGGGCTCCCTGCGTCCTTGCCTGGCGACCTCTGGGTCTCGTCGGGATCGGCTTCGGTCAGCTGGACCAACCCGGATAGCGGCTCCGGATTCGCCATTGCCAGGGCGGGCGTTCGGCGGGTGGGAACTCATAGTGGTTGCGGCCGGGGAGGGTCTCAAGGGGGACGAGGGCCGGGTCGTCCTTGAGCAGGACGCGGACGCCGCTTGCGGCGTCGACCTGGGACTGGTCGGCGCGGCGGGCGACTCGTTCCCAGCCGAGCCCCGGGCGGTAGAGCCAGTAGGTGAGCTCGACCCAGCCGAGCGAACCTCGCTTGTCGACGATCTGGACGAAGGCGGTGGTGCGGCGGCCAAAGGCGGTCAGGTGGGGGCCGGCGGCCACCGCGCAGCTCTCCTGGAGGCAGCGGCGAAAGTCGACGGGGAAGAGGGGGAGGCCGGACGGGCCGGTCCGGGCGAGCGGCTGCGGGGCAAGCGCACGGCTGAGACGGGCCAGCGGCCAACCGTAAGCGGGGACCAACGGGTGATGACGGCAGTGATCGGGAAGGCGTGGCGCGCAGCGGATCTTCTTGCCGATCGTCCCAGCGAGCAGGCGCGCGGCATCGACCTTGCCGCCTGCCGCGACCGCGGCGATCCCGGCCAGGAGGAGCAGGGCGATCAGCGCCACCAGGCCCGCCTGCTCGACGCTCGCCGACCCCCGCTCCCGGTTCGCTTCGTGCCACATCCCCCGAAGCTAGGCAGCGGAGGCGCACGAGTGGCGCGCCGGAAGTCAAGTTCCTGCCCCGGCTTCTTCACCCGTCTGCTTACATGTTCCCCAGTGGAAGGAAGCCCCTTCAACCTCTTCGGCGACCCGGACGAGTTCCGCACCCGCATGGAGGAGCTCTCCGAGCAGATGCAGTCCTCCCAGCGCGTCGCCTGGGCCGACAACGCGATCAAGCTCGCGGTCGACATGACCGTCGCCTCGATCGCCCGGCTCGAGCTGACCGGCAGCAGCGACCAGCAGGCGATGCAGGTGCGCGATGCGATCCGAGTCCTCTTCCCGGAGGCAGTGACGCTGGTCCGCGAGGCTCGCGAGGGCCTCGCGTAGCCGCCGCTAGAGCAGCTCGAAGCGCAGCGAGATCGCGCCGCCCCGCCTCAGCGCGGCGGCGATCAGCTCCATCGGCACGGCCGCCAGCAGTGCCGGGAGCGCGACGACGACGCTGATCAGCCTGTCGAGCCGTCGCTGCCAGGGCTGCTCCGCCGGCACCGCCTCGCCTCTACCGAGCATCGCGAGCGCGACGTTGCGGCCGAAGGTGAAGCCGTTGAGGACGGTCTGCCACATCGCCGCGATGCCGGCGCCCGCCGACCAGCGACTTCGTTTGAGGACCTGATCGCGGCGGGCGATAAGCCGCCGCACCGACTCGACCGTGAACAGGTAGCGCGACCCCGGCGTCAGGCCGGCCCAGCCGGCGCCGCCGAGCCAGGCGGAAAAGCCGCCTCGGTTGGGGATTCGCAGCTCTCCGGCGCCGCCGAGGCGGTCCAGCTCGCGCAGAGCGTCGTCGGCGCTGCCGGGGGCGCCGACGACGCCGAGCCCGCAGCTCTCACAGCGGCTGACCGGGCCGGCCAGCCCGGGCCGCTGGTCTATCCAGCCGAAGAGTGGCTCTCCGCAGGCTGGGCAGGGTGGGTTCTCGGGCCCACTGCCGGCCTCCAGCGGGACGACCGGAGTGCGCTTCGCTCTGCTCGTGGGCATGGGCGGTAGCGTACGACTCGTGCAGCTTCGAGAGATCATGACCGCCGGCGTTATCACCGCCTCCCCCGAACAGAGCGCCGTCTCGGTGGCCCGGTTGATGCGCGACCAACGGGTTGGCTCGGTGGTCATCGTCGATCCGGCCGGCGTGCCGGTGGCGATCGTTACGGACCGCGATCTTGCCTTGCGCGTCTTCGCCGAGGGGGCCGACGCACAGGTTCCGGTGGGCGATCACGCGTCCCGGCCGCTGATCGCCGGGGAACCGGAGATGGAGCTCGACGAGGCGGCGGCCCTCATGGTTCAGCATCGGGTGCGCCGCCTGCCTGTGATTGACGGGGATAGCCTTGCCGGCATCGTGACCCTGGACGACATCGCGGTGCGAACCGGCAATCTCGAGGTGGCTCAGAGGATGACCGCCGACGTGATCGAGGGAGCGCTGCCTCAGTTCTACTTCCACGAGCGGGGCTGAACGGGTGCCAACCGGCAGGGAGGGAGTGCTGGAGTGGGAGCGGCGCTGGCGGCTGCCGGCAGCGCTGGCCACCCTTGCCGCGGTCGGCTTCGTGCTGGCAGCGATCATCGTCGCCAGCCAGGCGGTGGGCAGTAGCGACGGCGACGCTGAGCTGCTGCTCAACGTCGATCGGCACCGCAGCGCCCAGATGATCTCCAGCATCCTGCAGGCGATCGGGGTTGGGCTGCTGGCGGCGCCGCTCTACTACCTTTTCCGCGCGGCCCGGGAGCGCAGCGGGGCAATGCGGGGACAGCTGGTTGGCGTGGTCGTCGCGGCGCCCCTGTTCCTGGCGGTGCTGGCGATCCTCAGCGGCGTCTCGACGCTCGGCGCCGCCTCCGACTTCGTCGACAACGACATGCCGCGCCTGATCGCCAAAGGGGTCGGCCTGAGCAGCGAACGCGCCAACGACGTCGCGGGCGACGCAATCACCGGGGCCCCGCTGCGGCCGCTCGCTGCCGGGTTCGGGCTCGGCGGCCAGCTCGGCTTTGTGGTCGCGATGTTCTACACCTGCCTCAACGCGATGCGAGTGGGCCTGCTGCCGCGATTCTGGGGCTCGCTGGGGATGGCGCTCGGCGCCGTCTCCTTCATCTTCTTCCAGTTCGCCCTGCTCTGGTTCGTCTACCTGGGGATCCTGCTGATCGGCCGGGTCCCAGGCGGGCGGCCACCCGCCTGGGAGACAGGCGAGGCGAGGCCTTGGCCGAAACCCGGGGAAGAAGCCGCCAAGGGGCTGGGGAGCCCCGAAGACTCAGCCTAGGGGGTTGAGGCCCGGCGGGGCCTTGGTGCGTTCGGCGCCGTCGGTCTTCTTGCGCTGGGTGCGGATCTCGCTGAGGATCCGCTCGAGGCGGGGCTCCTGCGAAGTGTCGATGTGGCTCATCGCAGCGGCGACCGAAGGGTGGATCGCGGCGATCCGGTCGTGCATAGCCTGGGCGATGGCGCGGTAGGTGGGGTGGCCTTCGCGGCCGGAGCGGAGCTCGATCAGATGCATCGCCTCGCGCGCGTTTAGGTCGAGGACGTAGCGGATCCGGAAGGCGAGGCAGAGCGCGTAGGGCGTCGCGTCGCGCAGGCCCGCCGAGCTGAGCCGCTCATGCTCGTTGCGGGAGATCTCGAGCGCCCGCTCGAACTCCTCCCCGGCGCCGGCCTCGCGAACCTCGTCGGGGACGCCTGCACCGAGGTCCGGTCCCAGGCGCTGCCACTGGCAGGTCAGCATCCGGTGGCGCTGGAGGTCGCGGAAGCCGCCGTAGTCGGAGACGATCTCGAAGCGGTAGCGCAGCGCCTCGAACCCCCGGCCGGGGCGGTGTCGACGGTTGTCCCGGCTTCCGACCACGTCGGCAAGCAGCGCCGCGCGCTCATCGCGGTCGAGCACGTCGACCCGGTTGCGGATCTCCGTCTCCGGTGTCGCCGCCGACTCGAACAGGCAGGAGGCGAGCAAATCCTCTTCGGTCCCGTCGACGTGGACCAACTCGACCGAGGGAGTGTCATCGCCGGCGCCGCGGCGGTCCAGGCCGAGGCGGGAGACCCAGCGATCGGTCGCATCGCGGCGGTTCTCCAGGTAAGTGACCCATTCGCCGCCGCGGTCGGGGCGCTCCACACGGGAGACGAAGCTCGGCATCACCTGCTGAAGCTCGCGCAGAATCATCCCGCCGCACTCGCGCGCCTCCGGCAGGGGGGAGGCCATCAGCCGCAGCAGCAGCTGCTCGTAGGCCTGGCCGGACGCGAAGATGCCGACGTGGCTGAGCGTGGCGGCGGGCAGCAGGCCGCGCAGCAGGTCGAGCGCCTTGGCGCGGATCGAGCGCTGCCATGGCCCCTCGGGCTCGTTGTCCCCGCGCGGCCAGCGCTCGGCCGCCCAAGCCTCGACCTGGCGCAACGAGCGCGAGTAGATCGCGAAGAGCTCGTCCATGGTGGCGCCGAACTGGGGGCCGAGCTCGTCGTCGTGGTAGTAGCGGTAGCCACCCCCCACGTCTTTGGGCAGAGGCTTGTCGTAGGGGATGTAGCGGGTGGATTGCTCCAGGTAGGCGGCAAGGCGCCCGCGCTGGAGGACCTTGGTGAGGACGTTGGAAACCCACTCGCAGGCGATGTGGGCGCCGCCGACCTGGGCGATCGAGTCATCGCCGTAGCCGAGGAAGACGCGCTCGTAGAGCTTGGCGGCGCGCTCGCCCTCCTCGCCGTCGAAGGGCCGCTCGTCGGTTGGGACCTCTGGCGCGAATTCCTCCAGATAGAGGCGGCGCACGGTCCCGGAATATCGCGAATAGCGGGCAAAAAGCGCCCCTTTGACGGTTTCCGGCAGATTGACCAGGGCGAAGACCGGCCGGTCGAGGTTGGTGAAGTGAGGGGCGAGGAGAGCCTGCTCCGCGGGGGTGAATTGCTCGACCGGGTATTGCACCGCAGGATCGTAACCGGCCGTTCGGCGGGCGCGGATTGAGCCGAGGTGCATCGATTCGCCGCCGCCGTGTGACAAGTCCCGCACGGCGCCTTGACCGCGCCGATCGGCACGACTTTCCTGGCCAAGAGCCGGCGGAAGGCGCCGGCCGGGCCGAGAGGACGGCGGATGAGAAGAGCGGGACCTATGGCGCTCGCCGCCACGGCGGCGGCGCTGGCGGTCACAGGGGCGATGGCCAGTCCGTCGCCGCGGCCGACCGCAATCGTCTCGATCGGAGACAGCTTCATCTCCGGGGAGGGCGGCGGGCGCTACGGCGCCTCGGGCGGGAACGGCTGCGACCGCTCCGCCACGGCGCCGATTCGCAGCGCCCCGATCGCGGTTGACCGCAAGGTCAACCTTGCCTGTTCGGGAGCGAGGACGGAGAACATCTGGCGAACGGTGTCGAGGGGGAGGCCACACCGAGGCGAGCCGCCCCAGGCCGACCAGCTGGCATCGGTCGCCAGCCACGCAGAGGTGAAGCTGATCGTGCTGACGGCCGGCGCCAACGACCTCGGCTTCGGTGGGCTCGTCGCCGATTGCGCCCTCGATTGGGCCCGCAGCTCCCCGGCGAGCCCCCGCTACTGCCATCCCGATGCCCGGCGGGAAATCGAGTTGGCGCTGCCCCTCGCGACGCGAGGCCTGCGCAAGGCGATCGGCGAGGTTCAGGCCGTCATGGCGCGCGCCGGCTATCGCGGAGCGGACTACCGGCTGATCGTCATGGGATACGCCTCGCCATTTCCCGCCGGGGCGCAGATTCGCTATCCCGAAGACGATTGGAGCCGGCTGATCGAAGGTGGTTGTCCGGTCTGGAATGCCGATGCCGACTGGGCAAAGCGCCAGGCGATTCCGACCATCGCCGCGATGACGAGGGCAGCCGCGACCGCGGAGGGCGCCGAGCACCTGGACCTCCAGCATGCCCTCGAAGGCCACGAGGTCTGTGCCAAAGGAGCCCGCCGACCAGCGACGCCAAGCGCCCCACCCGAAACCGCCGAGTGGTTCCGCCGCCTCAGCTTCACCGACGGACCAATCCGAGAATCCCTACATCCCAGCCCGGTCGGCCAACGAGCGATTGGGATCTGCCTAGCCCTCGTCTACGCCGCTCAACCCGGCGACCATCATGTCTGCCAAAACACCCGCGGCGCCTACCTCGGCGGCATGCGCCTGCTCTCCCGGTAGCTTTCATGAGCTATTCTCATGGTCATGAGGCGTCTCAAGATTTCAGTCGGAGGGCAGGTCTCCGTCCCGGCGGCGGTGCGCCAGCGCTGGAACACCCGCGTTGTCGTCGCCGACGACCGCGGCGACCACTTGATCCTGCGGCCCGCCCCCGAAGATCCGATCGAAGCCGCCCGCGGGGCGTTCAAGGATTTGCCCGGGCCCACGGTCGAGGAGGCTCGCAGGCTGGACCGGGAAGAGGAGTGGGAGGCGGAGGAACGGAAGTACGGCGGCGAGGCGGATTGACCCTGCTTGACGCCAATGCCCTCCTCGCCCTGCTGCGCGGACAGCCCGCAGAGGACGAGGTTGCGGATCTCCTGCGGAGTCGTAACTGCGCGACGCCGGCGCCATGCCTGACCGAGATCGTCGATCGGTTGATCCGTCGCTGGGCCTCGTCGCCAGATCAGGTCGCGGAACGGCTCGGCGCCCTGGTCGACGAGTCGGTGACCATCCTGGGAATGAGCTCCGCGATTGCTTGGCGTGCCGGCGAGCTTCGCGCCGCCTATTACGATCGCAACACCTCGGCCCTCTCCCTCGCGGACTGCACGCTCCTCGCCACCGCGACGCCGGACGACAAGATCGCAACCTCCGATCAGGCCGTCGCCGCAACCGCCCGCAAGCTTGGCATCGGACTCATTCCCCTCCCGGACAGCGACGGTCGGCGCCCTACTCCCTAGCCGTTATTCGGTTTCGGGGAACCGCCTTGGTGGGGAGGCCATCAGCTCGACGCGATGGCCGCCGGGGCCGATTACGTGGGCGCGCGGGGACCCCCAATGCTCGCGTCTCGGTTCCACCTCGAAGTCGCGCTCGCCCAGTCGCGTCACGGTCTCCTCGAAGGAGGGGATCACGATGGCGGTGTGCCCGCGCGGCGGAACGGTGAGGGAGCCGGTGTACATGAGGTGAATTTGGGTGCCGTCGTTCTCGAGCCAGGTGGAGGAGCCGCGGACGGCAGCCGGGGGCTCGACCTCGATGAAGCCAAGCAAGGCCCAGAACTCGACGGCTCGCTCGACTTCCGGCAGTTCGATTTCGATCCCGACGTGGTGAAGCACTCGTTCAGATTAGAAGGGAAGCGAGGGCCGCGGCGACCACGATCGCCGTGGACCAGGCGACCGCTTCCGCGGTGATCCGGATGTCCAGGCCATAGGCGTGGGCGACGATCATCGAGTTGAGGCCGCTTGGCATCGCCGCCATCAGCCGGTAGGCGGCGGGCAGGTCGATCAACGGCGCCGCGAGCAGGATCAGCAGCGCCGGCGCGATCGCCAAGCGCGAGACGAGGGCGAGCAGGACCGGGCGGGTCAGCGGCGGTGGCATCGGCAGCTCGCCGTGCTCGGCTCCCTCCGCCAGCGTCGCGCCGACCGCGAAGAACCCGATCGGCAGGATCGCGACGACGATCGCCTGCGAGAGGTCGACCATGACGTCGGGAGCCAGCACGCTGGGAGCGAGCAGACCGGCGATCGCCGCGTAGAGCGGCGGGTTGCGGGTGAGGAAGGCGCGCACGCGCTGCCGCGGTCCTTCGCCGGCACGTGTCCCGAACGCCGCCCCCACCGCGAAGGCGCCGAGCAGCAGGCAGGGGCCGGTGACGAGCACGTCGTAGAGCACAGCGGTCGACAGCTCGCCGCGTCCCAGCAGCGCCACCGTCAGCGGGTAGCCGAGGTAGCCGGTATTGACGCTGAGCACGGCGCAGACGACGGCGCCGACCTGGGGCCTGGACAGCCGCAGGACGTGGCTTGCCACCCACCAGGCGAGTAGTGAGGTGAGCGACACAGCGACGATCGCAAGAGCCAGGCCGACTGCGTGATCGACGTCGATCTCGCTGGCGGCGACGTTGAAGAAGACCACCGGGGGCAGCAGCACGTAGAGGATCAGCAGCAACGCCTGGCGGGCCGCGCGTGCCGCTCCCTGTGGCCAGCGCCGCTCCGCCCAAACACCCACTCCGACGGCCGCGACGATCGCCGCAGTCGTCAGCAGGACGCCCATGGCCTAGAAGAGCGAGGCGCCGGCGTGCTCGGCGAAGTCGACGAGGGGCTGGGGAATGATTCCGAAGAAGACGACCGCGGCGGCGGCGAGCAGGGCGGGGGCGACGAGGTGGGCGCGGCGGCCGGCCTCGGGATCGGCCGG
>CAZHZI010000057.1:0-11793 GCA_964536955.1 uncultured Conexibacteraceae bacterium | reverse complement strand
GGCGCGGGCGTGCTGGGGGAAGTCGGCGGACTCGAAGGCCCCCTGCGCGGCCGTGGCGGCGCGATCGACGAGCGCGGCGTCGCCCCGGGCCACGCGGCCGACAACGGTGCCGTCGTAGGGGCTGCGGACCTCGTCCCACTCGCCGGTCTCCATCCACTCGCCGGCGACCAAGAGCTTGTGATCGACCGCCTGAACCGTCTGCGTGGCCATGCCGTCCTCCTCTCGGTTCGTCTGTTTCAGAGTAGAGGAGGCCGCGACTCGCGCACCGCGAACCTGTTGACCGAGACATGCCCTCCGCTTCGCAAAAGCTCATCTCCCTCTGCGCGGCGGCGCTCCTGGCGGCTCTCGCCGTCGCCTCGGTTGCCCAAGCGGGAGTCAACTGGGTCGTGCGCGGCCACGGCTTCGGCCATGGCATTGGGATGAGCCAGTACGGCGCCTATGGCTACGCCACGCACGGCAAGGGCTACCGCTTCATCCTCGGTCACTACTACGCCGGCACCACGGTCGCCGAGCTGAGCGGCCCGCGCATCGTCCGCGTCCTGGTCGACATCTCGCGCGGCGACGTCGTTTTCAGCGGGGCGACCAGCGCCTGTGGAAAGGCGCTTGCCCCCGGGCGCGAGTACGAGGCGCACCGAGCCGGCTCCGGCGTGCGGCTGCGCACCTCTGCTGGAAGGCCGCTCGCCAATTGCGGGCGCAAGCTGCGCGCGGCAGGCGCCGGACGGGTGGGCATCGCCGGGGTGGGCGATTACCGCGGCGCGCTGGAGGTGGTGCCCACCGACAGCGATGTCGGCTCCCTCAACGCGATCAATGCGGTCAGCGTCAACGAGTACGTGAAAGGAGTCATTCCGAACGAGTCGCCGGCCTCCTGGCCGCAGGCCGCCCTGCGCGCTCAGGCCGTCGCGGCCCGCTCCTATGCGCTCAGCGTCCAGGTCAGCGGCAACGGCTTCGACCTCTATGACACGGTCAGCAGCCAGGTCTACGAGGGACTCTCCAGCGAGACGGCTAACACCAACCTGGCGGCGGACGCCACGCGTGGCGAAGTCGTCATGCACGGGGGCGAGATCGCGCAGACCTACTTCTCCGCCTGCTCGGGCGGCCACACCGAGAGCGTCCAGAACGTCTTCTTCGGCCCCGCCGTCCCCTACCTGGTCGGGGTCCCCGATCCCTATGACTACTACTGCCCGCTGCACACCTGGACGCTGCGCTTCAGCGGCCCGGAGATCAGCGACAAGCTGAGTGGCCACCTGAAAGGGAAGCTGAAGCAGGTGGCGATCACCCAGCGCGGCGCCTCACCTCGCATCGTCTGGGCGCGCCTCTTCGGAACAGGCGGCGTCACCAAAATCCGCGGCGACCAGCTGGCTTCCGCGCTCGGTGGCTACGACCGCTGGATGACCTTTCAGAAGGTCGTGGACTGAGACGCCTCAGCCGTCCGCGTACGGCTGGACCGGTATTCCGTGATCGACTTCCCTCATGCCCAGCTCGTAGGCGCCGGCGGCGCTGAGGGACAGGTGTCTCGGCCGCTGGCCCGTACGGTCGACGATCAGCTCGAGGTCTGAGATGGAGCAGTTGATCGTGTTGTGCTCGGGCCCCTTCGGGTCGGCGTAGACCCAACCGACGAAGTCCTTCCGGGGAGCGGAAACCTTGCCGCGGACGCGGATGTCCTTGCCGGGGAGGGCGAACTCGCAGCTGGTGGACGTCTCCTTGATCGACGCGGAGCGGATCCGCCCGAGGCCCCCGAGGCGGTGGGGCTCGCCGTCGAGCATCAGCATCCCCGAGGCGATCCACGGCGTCGTCCAGGGGCCGATCTTGATCCGCGCGGCACCGGCGTCGAAGTATGTATCGGGCGAGTCGGGGAAGCCGGTTCCCTCCAGCCAGACCCAGCGCTCGGCGTGCTCGCTGCCCCAGTTGTGTCCGATCATCCCCGGCCATCCGGAGATGTCGATCGGCTCGCCGTCGATCTCGAGCCTGCCGTCGAAACGGGCATTCGGCCAGGGCGCGACGAACTTGGTGCGTGGGATCGACGCCTCGTAGAGCCAGTCGGCCGGCAGGTACCTGCAGGGCCGGTCGTCGCCGGAGAACGCAAGCTCCCAGGAGGCGGTCAGCGCGTCGGCGTCGATCGCGCCGCGTGCTCGTCCAGGCCCGATCTCCGCTCCGTCGACGCGGATCCACGAGCCGGCGGGCGTCGACAGACCGCCGGCAGGCACCGTCACCTTGGTGGCGCGCGGCCCGTCCGCGTCGCCGTCGAAGAAGACGAACCAGATCGAGGCGTTCGGCGCGGCGCCCGGCCGCTTGTGGACCGTGTGCCTGATCCAGATCCCCAGGCCCCCACCCGGCCTGCAGGCCTTGAGGTAGAAGCTCTCGTAGTGGCCGGCGTTCGCCGCGACCTTCGGGAACCTCGGCCCTTGATCCACAGCTAGACCTTAATAGTGACTACGTCGCCGTCGGCGACGACGTAGTCGCGGCCTTCGATGCGGAGCAGGCCCTTGTCGCGGCCCGCCGAGTAGCCGCCGCATTCGACCAGGTCTTTCCAGCCGATCGCTTCGGCTTTGACGAAGGCGTCTTGGATCTCGGTATGGATCGTCGCGGCCGCCTCCCAGGCGGTGGAGCCGCGGCGCAGCGGACGGGCGACCGCCTCGTTCCCCTCACCGGCGGTAAAGAAGGTGATCAGGTCGAGTAGGTCGTAGGCGGCACGGACGAGACGGGCCAGGCCGGAGCCCTCGACGCCGTAGGACTCGCGCATCTCCTCCGCCTCTTCGGGGTCCAACTCCGCCAGCTCCCCCTCGATCCTCGCGCTGACCGCCACCGCGCCGGCGCCGATCGCCACGGCGTGAGCGGCAATCTCCTCGGGCACCTGAGCGTTGCCCTCGTCCACGTTGGCGACGTAGAGCATCGGCTTCGAGGTCAGCGCCTGCAGGAGACGCGGGGCATCCGGTGTGGCGTCGGGGACCGGCACCGAGCGCGCCGGCCTACCGGCGCCGAGGGCATCCCGCACCGCCTCGAGCCAGTCGCGTTCGGCGACCGCCTCGGCCTCGCCCGACTTCGCCTGCTTGCTCACCCGCTCCAGCCGTCGCTCGACCTGCTCGTAGTCGGAGAGCAGCAACTCGGTCTCGATCGTCTCGATGTCCGCGAGCGGATCGACCCTGCCGTCGGGATGGGGCACCCCGGAATCCGCATGACAGCGCACCACGTGGCAAATCGCATCTGTCTCGCGGATCGACGCGAGGAACTTGTTTCCCAATCCCTCCCCCTCCGAGGCTCCCTTGACCAACCCCGCGATGTCGTGGAAGGCGATCGTCGCCGGCACCAGCTCCGAGCTCCCAACCGTGTCAGCGATCCTGTCCAGGCGCTCATCGGGCACCTGCGCGACGGCGACGTTCGGCTCGATCGTCGTGAACGGATAGTCCCCCGTTTGAGCCCCGCCCTTGGTCAGCGCGTTGAAGAGTGTCGACTTGCCGGCATTGGGCAGTCCAACGATCCCGACCTTCATAGCGACAGCGGGAGGACAAGGCCAAGCGCAACGCCAAGAACAGCGCCGGCCAGCACATCGGAGGGGTAGTGCATCCCGAGGTAGGGACGGCCCAGGGCCAGTGCCCCGGCAAGCAAGAACGCGATCGCGGCCCATGGCTCAACTCGAGTCATGGCAGTCGCCACGGCAAACGACGAAGTGGCGTGCGCCGATGGAAAGCTCAAAGAGCTGGGAGCCCCGCCCAACGGCGGCAACCCTTCGAGCACCGGCCGCGGCCGCTTGAAGACCACCTTTACGGCGAAGTTCAAGCCAATGGCGATCGGCGCCAACGCGGCGCAGATCAGCCAAGCCTCCCGATTGGCACCGTCGAACACCGCAAGCAGGACCCCAATCGCCACCCAGACAGCCCCATTGTTCCCGACCTTCCCCAGCGCCCTCACAGCTCTCTCCATCCCGGGCCTGTGGCCCCGAGTTCGCATGAAGCGCAGCATTCTGAGGTCGAGGTTCTCCATCGGCCGGCGCAGAATAGGGCGTCGCCGGGCGCAGTCCGTTTCTGGGCCCGGAAAGCGGGTTACCTGATGGGGGCCGTTTCAGAGGAGAGTTCAGATGAGAGGTAACGCACGTCCCCGCGGGCCGCTCGTTCTCACCGCCGCACTCGCCGTACTCGCTTTCAGCGCTCCCGCCGCCCAGGCCGACACGGGCGATGTCGTCGAGCCACAGCACGACCCGCCCTCCGCCCAAGACGGCTTCCAGGCCGGGACGTGCATATCGGACACCCCGGTCAAATGCTCCCCCGAGACGCCGGAGCTCTTCTACAAAGAGGCGGGCGGCCACCCGCCGATCGCCTTCACGCAGTACTTCGTCAAACATAAAACGATCGTCGAAGGGATGCTCGAGGAGACGGAAAGCGTCCCGAAAACCATCCGGGTCGATCTGCCGGTTGGCCTCACCGTCAACCCTCAGGCGACGCCTCAATGCGAGCTCGCAGTGTTCAAAGCGAACGAGGCCGGATGTCCGCCCGGTTCGATCGTCGGGCGAGAGGAAGTGACCGTCTCGGTGCAGGTGGGTGGCGTCATTGAGTTCCCGCCCGGTTCCGGCATGTTCCTCCCCAAAAACGCGGTGCTCCCGCCAAACCCACTGTTGAACACGCTGGTGCCGATCTACAACCTCGTGCCAAGAGAAGGCGAGCCGGCGCTCTTCGGCTTCAAGATCGGGACCAGTAAATCCGAGGTCTACCTGGAAGGGGACGTCGCCTGGGAGAGCGACTATCACCCGGGATTCACGATCAGGCTTCCGGCGCCGAACCCCCTCGTCCACACCCTCAAAAGCCGCCTCGTGAGCTTCGGTCGTTCAGGTGAAAACGGCAACTACATCACCAACCCGACGACCTGCTTCAACCCGGACGAACCGCCCTTCCTGCATACCTACTCGACCTTCCTGCGGGCCGACTCGGTCGAGTTGCCGGATCCGGACTTCCCCAACGGCCAAACGCCCTGGGAAGCCGCGCTGCCAGAAGGTGTACAGCTGGAAGGCTGCGACGAGGTGCCCTTCCAGCCGTCGCTCGATGTCGCGGCGGGGACCGACCTGGTCGACTCTCCCGCGGCGCCGACTGTGATCGTCACGCTGCCGTTCAAACCCCAGTCGGACGAGCGCGAGCAGTCGCACCTGAGGAACGCCGAGATCATCTTGCCGGCGGGAATGGGCCTGAACCCATCCGCGGCAAACGGGCTTGAGGCCTGTAGCGACGCTCAGTTCGGCAAAGGCACGCGGAACGACATCGCCTGCCACCCAGCCTCCAAAATCGGCACGGCAGAGGTCGAAACGCCGCCGCTGCCGCCAGGCTCGCTGAAAGGTGACGTCTACCTGGGTCAACAGCTGAGTCGCGATCCGGCCTCGGGCCAGATGTACCGGATCTTTGTGCCGGCCGAGTCGAAACGCTACGGCATCTCGGCGCGCCTGATCGGGAACGTCAGCGCAGATCCGAACACCGGTCAGCTGACGACGACCTTCGCCGAGAACCCACAGGTGCCGTTCGAGTCCGTCAAGTTGCAATTCGACAAAGCCAAAGGCGTGCTCACCAGCCCGCCGATCTGTGGCCCGCATAAAACGACGAGCACGATGGAGCCGTGGTCGACTCTTGCCTCGACGACGACCCCGTTCGACAGCTTCGACCTGACGACGGCACCGGGCGGCGGGCCCTGCCCGCAGACGCTCGCCGAGCGCCCCTTCAACCCCGGCTACAGCGCGGGGCCGCGCGAGCGCAAGGCCGGCGCCTTTAGCCCGTTCGAACTGCGGATCCAGCGACCCGACGGCGCCCAGGAGCTGAGGCGCATCGATGTCAAGCTGCCCCCGGGAATGGTCGCCAAGCTGCGTGGCCTCGAGTACTGCTCCGAGGAGAACATCGCCGCCGCGTCCAATCGGTCGGGAACGAGCGAAGTCGCGGAGCCGAGCTGCCCCGTCAGCAGCTTCGTCGGCACCGCGGGCATCGACGCCGGGTCCGGGCCGGCGCCACTGCACGTCGACGGCAACGTCTACCTCGCCGGCGCCTACAAAGGCGCGCCGGTGAGCCTGGTCTTCCTGACGCCCGCAGTCGCCGGGCCCTTCGACCTCGGCACGGTCGTCGTTCGGGTCGCCCTGTACGTCGATCCCGAGACGGCGCAGGTCAACGCCGTCTCGGACACGATCCCCGACGTGTTCGGGGGCGTGAAGCTCGACATCAGGGCGATCGGCGTCTCGATCAACCGCCAGCGCTTCACGGTCAACCCCACAACCTGCCGCGAATCGTTCCTAATCGCGTCGGACATCTTCGGCGGCGGCGCCAATCCAGCCAACCTGGCGAACTGGTTCACCTCGATGCAGGGAAGCTTTTTCCGCGCGACCGACTGCAGGGCGCTTCGGTTCAAGCCGAAGTTCTTCACTCGCATCTTCGGTGGCAGGAACCAGACCCAGCGGGCCAAGAACCCGAAGTTCCGGGCGATCCTCGACGCTCGGAAGGGCGACGCCAACGTGCGCCGCGCGGCGCTCGTGCTACCGCGCGCGACGATCCTCGACCAAAGCCATATCCGGACTGTCTGCACGAGGGCGGAGCTCGCCTCGAGAAGCTGCCCGAAGGAGGCGATCTACGGATACGCGAGGGCGAAGTCGCCGCTGCTGAACGGCGTGCTCAAGGGACCCGTCTACCTGGTCTCCTCCGATGACCTGCTGCCGAACCTGCTTGCCGACCTGCGCGGCCAGGTCGACATCCGCCTGCGCGGGGTCATCAGCGCTACGCGCGGGCGGCTGAAGACGGTGTTCTTCCCGACGCCGGACGTGGCGGTGGACAAGTTCACCCTGGTGATGCGAGGCGGCAATCGCGGGCTGCTGGTCAACTCGGAGAACCTCTGCGCAAGGCAGCGCTTCTCCTTCCTGAACCTGAGGGCTCAGAACAGCAGGCAGCTGAAGACGGCCCGGCATCCGCTCAACGTGCCGGCCTGCGGAGGGTAGTCAGAGGCAGGAGGCGGATCAGCCGCTGAGGTTCAGCCGCCAGAGCAGGAAGGGACATCGGGGGTCACCCCGCCTTTCTGTTCCAGTCAATATTCCTCCGTGCCCTTCGTCCCCGGTTACAAGCACACGCCCGGCCACCACTGCGGCTCAACCGCCCTCCGCAACCTGCTCGCCTTCCACGGCACCGAGATCAGCGAAGAGATGGCGTTCGGCCTCGGCGCTGGAGCCTGCTTCTACTACCTGTCCCTCGATGACGCCTCTCCCAGCCGCTGGTTCAACGGCCGCACCGCGCGGCTCGAGGAAACCTTCAACGTCCTGACCGGCGCGGCGCTGGAGATGCGCACCTTCGAGGAGGGAGACACCGACGCCTGGGAAGGCGCCCGCGCCGAGATCGACGCCGGCAAGCCGGCGCTCCTCCTCACGGACCTCTATTACCTCGACCACTACGGCAACTCTGCCCACTTCCCGGGCCACGCGATCGTCCTCGCCGGCTATGACGATGAGGTGGCGCATCTCTCCGACACGGGTTTCGAGGAGTTGCAGACGACGCGGCTGAAAAACCTCGACAGGGCCCGCCACAGCGACCACCCCGCCTACCCGCTTCAGGGGCACATGTTCACCGTCTCCGAGAACGTCGACCCCGAGCATTTGAGAGCTGCCATCCCGGCCGCGATCGAGCGCGCCGCAAATGAGATGCTCGAACCGACCTTCGGCGACTTCGCCGGCCTCCCCGCGCTCAGGCGCCTTGCCGCCGAGGCAGGCTCATGGCCGGAGGTGGCCGAGGACTGGAGGTGGTGCGCTCGCTTCGGCTACCAGGTGATCGAGCGGCGCGGCACCGGCGGCGGGGCCTTTCGCCTCATGTACTCGCGCTTCCTGGAGGAGGCGGGGCGCCCCGAGGCCGGCCTGGCAGCCGAAGCGGCGACCGGCTGGACCGCTCTCGCCACCGCGTTCCATGCCGCCAGCGAAAGCGGCGTCCCCGATCCCTCGCTCTGGCGCGAAATAGACGCCGCGGCACACCGCCTCGCCGAGGCGGAGAACCGCCTCTGGACCTCTCTCGCTGCAACGTAGAAACGCCTGGGCAAGCCAAATTAAGACTGTCCTCGGGCTGTTTGCCCCCTCCCCTTAAGGGGGATTTAGAGAAGACCGAAACTCGACTGTGGAGGTTTGCGATGACCGATGCAAGCGGTCCGCCGCCAAGGCGACAGGCGGAAGGGAACCAGGAATCGCGGGATGCGCAAGGCAAGGCGCAGGAGGTCGCGGGGCAGGCCCAGGAGAAGATGCAGCAAGCGAGCGGCCAGGCGCAGGAAAAAGCGCAGGAAGCAGCCGGCAAGGCGCAGGAGATGCTGCGCGAGCAAGTCGACCAGCGCTCGAAACAGGCTGGAGGGAAGGTGACCGAAACGGCTGAGGACCTGCGCAGCGTTGGCAAAGAGCTGCGTACTCAAGGCAAGGACACACCCGCCAGACTGGCCGACAACGTGGCGGAGCGGACCGAGCGGCTCGGCTCGTATTTGACCGAGTCGGATGCCGACAGCCTGCTCTCCGATGTGGAGGACTTCGGCCGGCGCCAGCCGCTGGCAGTTCTCGCCGGTGGCCTGGTCGTCGGCATCGCGGCGGCGCGGTTCCTGAAAGCGTCCAGCCGGAGCCGCTACCAGGGCCGGGCGGGTTTCGACGGCTCGACGCGGGAGCCGAGCACTCCACTGCCGGTTCCGCCCCCCGCCTACGAGACAGAGCCCGTCGGCGCCCCGGGAACGGCTACCCGCCAGCCCCCTGTGCCATCCGATCCGGCGATAGGGCGAGCACCGTGAACGGGCACGACAACGAGCTGCGAAGCAGCTCGACCGGCGAGCTGTTCAAGCAACTCTCCGAGCAGACGTCGACGCTCGTCCGCAAGGAGCTCGAGCTCGCCAAGGCGGAGCTGGCCGAAAAAGTCAAAACCGCCGGGACCGGCGCCGGAATGCTCGGAGGGGCCGGCCTCGTCGGCCTGCTTGCGCTGGGAGCGCTGACCGCCTGCCTCATCCTGCTTCTCGAGCAGGCGATGGACGCCTGGGTGGCGGCGTTGATCGTTACCGCGATCTACGGAGCCATCGCCGGGGTCCTCGCGCTCCTGGGGCGAGGCCGAATCAGGGAGGGCATGCCTCCCGCACCCGAACAAGCTGTCGAAAGCGTGAAGGAGGACATGCAATGGGCCAAGAGCCGGGCAACATCCGCGAGGAGATAGAGAGGACCAGGGCCGAGATGGGCAACACCGTCGACGCCTTGGCGCACAAGACCGACGTGAAATCGCGCGTCAAGGAGTCGTTCACCGAGAAGAGGGAGCGGTTGCGGGCCCAGATGACCGGCACCACGTCGCGGCTCGGCGACGCCACTCCCGACACGGGGCAGGTAAAGGAGGGCGCTCAGCGCGCGGTGGGCATCGCCGAGGAGAACCCGATCGGGCTCGCCCTGGGCGGTCTCGCCGCGGGATTTCTCGCCGGGATGCTGATCCCGACGACGAGGATGGAGGACGAGAAGGTCGGGCCGATCGCCGACCAGGTGAAGGACAAGGCGATGGAGCGCGGCAAGGAGGTCGCCGGCGAGGTGGCCGAGCAGGCCATGGAAACCGCCAAGGAGGCGGGTCAGCAGCAGGCCGAGGAGCTGAAGTCCAGCGCCCAGGAGAACGCCGGGGAAGCAAGCCCGGCACAGCCGCAGCCCCCCCGGCCCTAGTTGGCCGAGGGCGACACGATCCTGCGAGCCGCCAGGCGTATCGACGATGCGCTTGGCGGCGAGCAGGTCGGCGTCGCAGCCCCCAATCAACGGGGTCGCGCCGCCGGGATCGAACGGCTCGACGGCAGGACGCTCGAGGGGGTCGAGGCGGGGGGCAAGAACCTCCTGTTCCGGTTCGGCGATCTCGTCCTCCACAGCCACCTCGGAATGAGCGGCTCCTGGCACGTCTACCGCCATGGAAGCGCCTGGCGGCGGCCCGCCCGGGAGGCTTGGGCGGTGCTGAACGGCGAAGAGTGGGATGCAGCGCAGTTCGGCGGGCCGACCTTGAGAGTCCTCTCCGCGGCTGGAGTGCGAAGAGACCCCTGGCTCTCCCGCCTCGGGCCCGACATCCTCGCGCCGGACTTCGACCCGGCGGCCGCCGTCCGCTTGCTGCGCTCCGAACATCATCGCCTGCTGGGAGACGCGCTGCTCGACCAGAACCTGATCGCCGGGATCGGCAACATCTTCAAGAGCG
Source organism: uncultured Conexibacteraceae bacterium (assembly GCA_964536955.1). Taxonomy (GTDB): domain Bacteria; phylum Actinomycetota; class Thermoleophilia; order Solirubrobacterales; family 70-9; genus CAZHZI01. The sequence goes on along the minus strand of CAZHZI010000057.1, from coordinate 1,627 downwards.
AGGCCTGCTTCGCGGCCCGAGTCAACCCCTGGCGACAGATTGAGGAGTTGCCCGACTCTCAGCTCGAGCGCGTCCTCCTCGCCGCCCGGGAATCGATGCAGGATGCGGTGGCTCAGGGGCGCCATGCGCTCGCCGTCTACCGCCGGGGCGGCCAGCCCTGCCTCGCCTGCGGCACGACGATCGCCTCTCGGGGCCAGGGCGATGCCAACCGCATCACCTACTGGTGCCCGAGGTGCCAGCCGGGCCCTTCGGCCACCGGGGGGATTCTCGGTTCGCCAGGTGGGTAGGTTGGGGTTCATGGCTCCGTGGATCGTCCGACGCTTCGCCCCTGTTGTGTGGGGGCGGATCCCGTGGCGGATGGTGTGGGTCGCGGCGGTGTGGCTGGCCGAGAGGGGCCGGGAACGGGTCAGGGACAACCTCACCGAGAAGGAGCAGCATGAGCTCCTGCGACTCGTCAAGAAGTCGAAGGGCCGCCCCGGCTCCCTCCCTCAGCGAGACAGGACCAGGCTGAAGAACATCGCCGGCAAGGCGATCCGCGGCTAGCCCCAACCCCGCCGGTTTGGCATCTGGCAAGGGCGCCCGGCGCCTCCTTAACATCGCCCCGCGCAGCCCTGCGGCCCTCCCATGCCGCCAATAAAGCTGATAATTCGAGATAGAAGGCGAAGTGCCTTCGATTGACGGAGGGTCCCTCCGTCGTTCTCAGACCACTGAGAAGCGGGCGAAGTAGGCCGGACAGCCGCCGCTCGTCTGACGACTAGCGGCCTATGTGGAAGCCGATCAGCTTCGGAACGCCGGCGAGGGCGCGGCTGACCCGGTCCGGGCGTCGGCCCGCCAGCTCCGCCTCCTCCTTGCGCAGCAGGGCGCGGCGGATAGCTTCGCCGCCGATCCAGTGGAAGGGCTCGGGCGGAACCCGGGGCGGCGAAGGGTCGACGAAGGCGAGGCGGGACGGCCCATCCCGTCGGTCGAGCGCCAGCGAGGCAAGCGACCTGCCGACCATGTGGGAGGGACCGACGCCGTTGCCGGTGTAGCCGGCGGCGGCGAAGGCACGGCCGCCGGGCAGCGGCAAGACCATCGGCAGGTGGGTCGGCGAGGCGTCGACCGGGCCTCCCCATGCATGGGTCAGGCTACGACCCCGCAAGCCCGGGAATGCGTGGTGGAGATGGGCGACCACCCGGTCGACCGTCTCAGGGTCCACCTCGGCGCGACCGCCCAGCCGCGCTCCCATCTCGATCCGCCCACCACCCCAGCCGAAGAGGATGCGCCCCTCGGGCGTGGTGCGGAAGTAGTCGATCAGGATGCGGCTGTCGGTGATGCACTCCCCGCCCGTCCAGCCGACTTCCTCCAGCACGTCGGGCACCGGCTCGGTGAGGACGATGTGGGAGGAGGTGATGGTGAGTGCGTTGCGCAGCGGCCCGCCGGGGGCCTTGGCGGCGGGCCCGAGCGCGAGCACCGCGGCACCGTCGCGGACGACGCCGGCTCGGGTGCGGGCCTCGACTCCGGACGGGGTGTCGTGAAGCTCCGCGACCGGAGAGCCCTCGCATACCTCCACCCCGGCCGTCCGCAGCCGCGCGCGCAGCCCAAGCGCCAGCCGCGGCGCCTGTACCGTGGCGGCGGCCGGGGAGAAGGC
>CAZHZI010000056.1:0-12175 GCA_964536955.1 uncultured Conexibacteraceae bacterium | reverse complement strand
TGGGGAAGCGGGCCCTCGGAGGCGTCGACCAGCAGCAGCACCCCGTCCACCATCGTCAGTCCCCGCTCGACCTCACCGCCGAAGTCGGCGTGGCCGGGTGTGTCAACGATGTTCAGCTTCACCCCGTTGTGGTGCACGGCAGTGTTCTTGGCGAGGATCGTGATCCCCTTCTCCCGCTCCAGGTCCATCGAGTCCATCACCCGCTCGGCCACGTCCTGGCCCTTGCGGAAGGCCCCCGTCTGCCACAGCATCGCGTCGACCAGCGTCGTCTTGCCGTGGTCGACGTGGGCGACGATTGCAATGTTGCGGAGGTCCTCGCGGCGGGTCATGGGGACGCGGGATGGTACGGTGCGGACGTCGGATGCCGCTTCCGGTGTCCGTGAGGTTCCGTTTCTCGCTGCGCTTCTGAGCGTCTTCGGGGTTACAGGATCTCCCCAATTCGCTCATAAGGAGTCAGCAAATATGTCTTCGCAGTCCTTCGCCGATCTCGGCGTGTCAAAGTCCGTCGTGCGCGCACTCGTCGCACGCGGCATCGAACAACCCTTCGCCGTCCAACGCCTCGTCATCGACGACGTGCTCGGCGGCCATGACGTCCTCGTCCAGTCCCCGACCGGCTCGGGCAAGACCCTGGCCTTCGCGGTGCCGATCGCCGATTGCATCGAGCCCGGCGATCGTGGCCCGGCCGCCCTGATTTTGGCGCCGACCCGCGAGCTCGCCGGCCAGATCGTCGACGAGACGGAGGCGATCGCCGCGGCTCGCAACCTCAACGTCGCCGCCGTCTACGGCGGCGTCGGCTTCGGCCCGCAGATCAAGCGCGCCCAGCGCGCCCACATTCTGGTCGCCACCCCCGGCCGCCTCGAGGATCTGCTCCAGCGCGGTGCGCTGAAGCTCGACCGGGTCCAGATCCTCGTCCTGGACGAGGCCGACCGCATGCTGGACATGGGCTTCAAGCCGGCGGTCGACCGGATCGTCGCCAAGACGCCCAATGATCGCCAAACCCTCTTCTTCTCGGCCACCCTGGAGGGCGCTACCGGCAAGATCGCCGCCTCTTACACGCATCAGCCCCGCCGCCATGTGCACGCGCCGAAGGCGGAGAGGCGCGCCGACGTGACACACAGCTTCGTCCATGTCGACTCGCAGAGCGCCAAGCTGCCGGCCCTGGTCCAGGAGCTTCGCGACGGCGAGCGTGGCCGCACCCTGGTCTTCGTCCGCACCAAGCGCGGGGCCGACCGGCTGGTGAAGCGGCTTGGCGCCAACGATCTGTACGCGGTGGCGATGCACGGGGACAAGTCTCAGAACCAGCGAGAGCGAGCGCTGGCGCGCTTCGAGCGGGGCGATGTCGACACCCTCGTCGCGACCGACGTCGCCGCGCGCGGCATCGACGTGGCCGACGTCACCCACGTGATCAACTTCGACGCCCCCGCCGACCGCGATGCCTACGTGCATCGGGTCGGCCGCACCGGCCGGGCCGGCCGCACCGGCGCCGGCATCAGCTTCGTCCTAGCCGACCAGGCTAAGGAGATGCGGGGAATCGCAAAGGACCTGGGCCTGCATCGCGAGTTCGAGGGAACCCGGAGCTAGTCCCGGAAACGACGAAGCCCGCCACTTGGGCGGGCTTCGTCAACAGCTAAGAGCGGTTCGCGACTACGAGGTCTGCTGAACGCTCGCCGCGGCCGGACCTTTGGGCCCGTCCTCGGACTCGTACGACACCTTGGCGCCCTCGGCCAGGGACTTGAAGCCCTCGCCGACGATCGCGCTGTGATGCACGAAGACGTCCTTCGAGCCATCGTCGGGTGTGATGAACCCGTAGCCCTTGTCGTCGCTAAACCACTTAACAGTTCCAGTGGGCATGCATTGCCTCCACTTAAATGTGCTGCGAACGCGGAGGATGCTGGTGAAGCAACGACGCGAGCGCTAGACACGACTTTGCCGGATCGATCCGGCCTAACGCTGGGCACCGTAGCAGGGTCTGCAGCCAAACACGGATCTAGCTGAGCCGCATTGCCTCCCGTTCCGGTGTGTTGAGGAACCTGGGAAGTTGGCCGATACGGTGACGAAGATGACACGGGTGGGGAGGCTCCGCTGGATCGCAGGGCGATCGCCGATCGTCGCGCTCGCCGTCGGCTGCGCGGTGGCGCCGTCCGCGGGGGCGATGTCGAGGCCCGGCGATGGGGATCTGTCGCCTCGGCTTGCCGAGTTGACGAAGCCCTCGGTGCTCGCGGCACCGCCCGGCAAGCGGGCGGCGATCCTCGATGTCGCGCTCAGCGGGGCCGGCAGTCTGTTGCGCCAGGGCAACCGGCTCCTGGCCGACGTTCGTTTCGACCATGGAGCCGCAGGTGGGGTCGAGGCGCTTCGCGACGCCGGCGCGAGGATCGTCAACGTCAGTCGCCGCTACCAGACCGTGACCGTCGCCGTCCCGCCCGCCTCCCTGCCGGAGCTGGGGCGCGTCGCACGTGTCGAGGGCGTCACCGAGATCCTGTCCCCCCTCATCCATGGCGCCGAAGGTCCGGGACCGGTTTCCTCAGAGGTGACCTCCTGCTTCGGCGTGGCCACCTCAGAGGGGGACGCGCAGGTCGGCGCCGACACCGCTCGGGCGACGTTCGACGTCGATGGCTCCGGGGTGAAGGTGGGCGTCCTATCGGACTCCTTCGACAATGCCCCCGTCGCTTCCACCATCGCCTCTGAGGACGTCGCCTCGGGCGACCTTCCCGGGCGGGGCAACCCGTGTGGGTACGCCGATCCGGTCGATCTCGTCGACGACGGCTTCGCCGACAGCGACGCCAGCGACGAGGGACGGGCGATGGCCCAGATCGTCCACGACCTGGCGCCGGGAGCGGAGGTCGCCTTCGCCACCGCCTTCACCGGGATCTCGAGCTTCGCCGAGAACATCAGGGCCCTGCGCGACGCCGGCGCAAAGGTCATCCTCGACGACATCTCCTACTTCGAGGAGCCGTTCTTCCAAGAGGGGCCAGTGGGGGTGGCGGTTAGCGAGGTGACCGCGAGCGGTGTCACCTACTACTCGTCAGCCGGCAACAACAACCTGACCGAGGGTGGCAAAGACATCTCGTCATGGGAGGCGCCGGCGTTTCGCAATGCCGGCAGTTGCCCTCTCGGCCCGCCGCAGATCGCCATTCAGTGCATGGACTTCGATCCCGGCATCGAGGTCGACACGACCTTTGGGGTCACGGTCGAGGCCGGCGCGACGCTGATCGTCGATCTGCAGTGGGCCCAGCCTTGGTTTGGGGTGACGACCGACCTCGACGCTTACCTGCTCAACTCGTCGGACGACGTCGTCGCCGAGGGCATCGTCGACAACGTCAGCGACGGCAAAGGGGAGCCCCGAGAGTTCCTCGCCTGGAAAAACGCCGACGCCTCCTCGCAAACGGCGAGGCTGGCGATCGACCGCTGCGCGCTCGCCTGCAATCCATTCGGGGACAGCGAATCCCCGCGACTCAAGTTCGCCCTGCTTCAGAACGGCTCCGGGGTGACGTCGACCGAGTACGCGGACTCCGGCACCGGCGACATCGTCGGGCCGACCATCTTCGGCCACAACGGCTCCGAGAACGCGATGAGCGTCGCCGCGGTTCCCTTCTTCAACAGCAACGCGATCGAGCCGTACTCCTCCCGCGGGCCGGTCACCCACTACTTCGAGCCGGTGAACGGGACGACTCCGGCGGCGCCGCTGGAGAGCCCGCTGCCGCTCGCCAAGCCGGACATCGCGGCCACCGACGGCGGCGCCAGCACGTTCTTCGGCAGCTGCCTTACCTCTTGGCGCTTCTTTGGCACCTCCGCCGCGGCGCCCCACGCGGCCGCAGTTGCGGCGCTGCAGCTCGACGCGAAGAACACAGCCACCCCGGCTGAGATCAAGCTCGCCCAGCAAAGCACCGCCGACGCCGTGGGTCTGTTCGCCCCGGGCGCCGCCGGAGCCGGCCTGGTCGATGCTGTGGGCGCCATCGATGCCTTGGGCGTGGCGTCGACATTCCCCGGTGCAATCCCCGTTCCGGCGCCGGCCTCGGTGTCCTGTGAGCCGGGCCCTGTTTCAGGCTCCGGCCCGACCCCGGTTGTCCGGCCCAACCCCATCGTTCTCGAGCCGATCGTCGATAGGACGGCGCCCGGCACGTTCTTCGGCCAGCGACCCAAGAAGCTGGTGCCCACTCAGGGCAGATGGGCACGGGTCCGGTTCGCCTTCCTGGCCGACGAGGATCGCGTCGAGTTCCTCTGCAAGTTCGACCGCACCCGCTCAAGTCGTTGCAACAGGAACCTCGTCCACAGCTTCGGCCTTGGCCCGCATGTCATCGGGGTCGCGGCCCGCGACGCCGCCGGCAACGTCGACTCGACGCCCGCCGTCTACCGCTTCCGGGTCAAGCGAATCCTTTAAGTCGCTCGGCCAGCCCGGAGTGCCGCCCGCCGCCGTCGTCGCGGCGCACCGCCATCTCCAGCGCGCCGGGGTCGCCGACCAGCACGCAGCTGCTTCGCGCGCGGGTGATCGCCGTATAGAGCAGCGGGCGGGTCAGCATGCGTGAGTGGGAGCGGTGGCAGACGCCGACCACGACCGGCACCTCGCATCCCTGCGACTTGTGGACGGAGATCGCGTAGGCGAGGCGCAGCGTCGCGGTCTCGCCGTAGGGGATGACCAGGGAGCCGCCATCGTCGGTATCGACGACGATCGCCTCCTCGTCGGGGTCGTCGGCGCGCAGGAAGACGATCGAGCCGTTCATCAACCCCAGCTCGTGGGCGTTGCGGGTCTGGATCAGGCGGTCGCCGATCCGGAAGCGCTCGCTCAGGGCGGGCTTGCCCCGCGGGTTGAGCCGGGCCTGCAGGCGCTCGTTCAGCGCGTCGATCCCCACCGCCCCCCGGTACATCGGCGCCAGCACCTGCACGTCGCGGATCGGGTCGACGCCGAAGCGCTTCGGCGCCCGCTCTGCGACCACCTCGATCACGGTCTCCAGCGCCCGTTCGGGGCTGGGGCGGTCGATGAAGAAGAAGTCGTGATCCTGGTCGGCTTCGGGCTCCAGGTGCGGCCGCCGCCCTCGGTTGATCTCGTGGGCGGCGGTCGTGATCATCGAGCGCGCCGCCTGGCGGAAGATGTGGTTGAGCCGCACCACCGGTGCGACCTCGGAGGCGATCAGGTCCTCGAACGGCTTGCCGGCGCCGATCGGCGGCAGCTGGTCGGCGTCGCCGACGAAGACGACGTGGGTCGACTCGGCGAGCGCGCCCAGTAGCACCTCGGCGAGGCGCAGGTTCAGCATCGAGGACTCGTCCACGACGATCAGGTCGACGGGGAGGGGGTGGCCGGGATTGAAGGCGGGCTCGCGCCCCGGCATCCACTCGAGCATGCGGTGGATCGTCTGGGCCTCGTGGCCGGTCGCTTCCTCCAGTCGCCGAGCGGCGCGCCCGGTCGGCGCGCACAGGGCGACCTTCACGCTGGCCGCCTCGGCCTCGGCGACGATGGCCCGCGTGCAGACGGTCTTGCCGACGCCGGGCCCGCCGGTGAGGACGGAGATCCGCGAGGCGAAGGCGCCGCGCACCGCGGCCCACTGTTCCTCGGTGAGGCCGTCGCTGCCGTTCTCGCCGGGCTCGTGGTCGATGTGGGGAGGCTCGGCGGCGCGTACGCGCAAGGTGTCGGCGACCGCCACCTCCCCGGCGTGCGTCAGCTCGCGGTACACGCGCCCTTTCTCGACCAGCAGGCCGCGGGCGTCGACCAGCACGTCGGGATCGGGATCGAGGCCGAGCAGCTTGGCGGCGCGGGCGCGCAGCTCGTCGACCGGCAGGTTCGTGTGCCCCTGCTGCTCGGCTTCGGCAAGGGCGAAGACGGCGGCGGCCTGGGCCCGCTTGCCGGACTCAGGCGGCACATCGGCGGCCAGGGCGATCCTGTCGGCTCGGGCAAAGCCAACTCCGTCGACTTCGGTCAGCCGGTATGGGTCCTCGTGCAGGATGACCATCGAGCGATCGCCATAGCGAGTGTGGATCGGCGCGGCAAGGTGGGCCAGCCCGTGCGGAGCGAGCTGGACGTGCAGGTCGCGGATGGCACGACTGGCGTGCCAGGAGTCCGCCGCGGCCGCCGCCTGCTTGGCGCTTACCCCGCGCAGCGAGCCGAAGGCGCCGGCCGGGTCCGCGGCGATCGCCCCCAAGACGCCCTCGCCGTGCTCGTCGACCAGCCGCTCGGCGCGGGCGGGGCCGATGTGGCGCAGACTGGTGAGGTAGGCGACCTGACCTTCGCGGTCGGCTGGGTCCAGCGGCAGCGCCCCCCGCGCGCGCAGCTGGCGACCGTAGCGTGAGTGGGTCTGCCAATCGCCGCTCACCTCAGCCCGGTCGCCGGGATTGAGGTGGGCGATCGGGCCGATCAGCGCAAACCCCTCGCCGGAGTCCGCGTCCTGCACCTCCAGCACGGCGTAGCCGTCGTCCTCGGCGCTGAAGATGACGCCGAGCACCTCGACGGTCCCCGCATAGGCCGCCTGATCGGTGTCGAACAAAGTCGCCGCGCCGCTCACACCTCAAAGCTAGCCTCCGGTGAGGCGGCACCCGCCGCCCCACATCCCGCACTTTCCGGCCAGCGGACCGGATCCGGAGCACGGCAGGCCATAGCATCGCCTTTCGCATGTCCGCCGTAAGCGATCGCCTGCCCCACGTCGACGAGCACTCGGCTGTCATCGACGCCGGCCCCGATGCCACCTGGGAGGCGCTCCTGCGCGTGGTCGAGTCGATGGCCTCATCGGGCAGGGGGCCGGGGGTGGCCCGCCTGCTCGGTTGCGCCGACGTCGCCGCGAGCGGTCCCAGGCCTCTGGCCGAGGGGTCCGCGATCCCCGGCTTTCACGTCGCCGAGGCGAGGGCGCCGAGCGAGCTGGCGCTGGCCGGAAGCCATCGCTTCTCCGACTACGCGGCGATCTTCCGCCTCGAGGACCTCGGCGACGGCCGCACCCGCCTGAGGGTCGAGACCCGGGCGGAGTTCCCCGGCCTCAAGGGCGGCGTCTACCGGGCGGTTGTGATCGGGACCCGCCTGCACGTGCTCGCCACGCGCCGCATCCTCGGCGCCGTCAAGCGCCGCGCTGAGCGGAGCTGATCGATGCCGGAGGGGCACGTCCATCTGCACGAGCCCCAGACCCTGTACCGCCACTGGGAGGACGGCCAGTGGAACCCATGGGACATCGACCTCACGGCCGACCGCGAGCACTGGCGGGAGTCGATGAGCGAGGAGGACAAAGGACTCGTCCACTGGGCGCTGTCCTCGCTGATGGTGGCCGAGGAGCGGATCGCGACCAAGTTCTCCGGGCTGGTGATGGCCTACGACTCCGAAGAGGAGGAGAGCTTCCTGGCGACCCAGCTGGTCGACGAGGTTCGCCACATGCAGTTCTACAAGCGCTTCCAGGACGAGGCGATCGCCGATCCCCAGACGATCGCCGCCCACGTCGAGCGGGCGAGGGCCGAGTTGAGCGACGACTTCAGCGTCATCTTCGACCAGGCGCTGGTCGGCGCTCACGAGCGGCTGGTCGCAAGTCCCCGCGACGCCGAGGCCAAGGTCGACTTCGTCACCACCTACCACATGGTCATCGAGGGCACCCTCGGCCTGACGGCCTTCAACTTCATCACCAACTACCTGCGGGAGCAGGGGATGCTGCCGGGCTTCGTCGAGGGCTACGGCAAGATCCACCACGACGAGCAGCGCCACATCGGCTACGGCACCTGGTACCTGCAGCAGGCGGTGGAGCGGAGCCCGGCGCTGGCCGACCGCGTCCGCGAGACGTTGCGCGGCCTGTTGCCCGCCGTCGCCTCCTCGCTGACGCCGCCCGACCGTGACGGCGCGGACTGGGACGCGCTGGGCGCCTCGGCCGAGGAGATCCGCGAGTTCGCGCTCAGCGGTCTGAGCCGCCGCCTCACCATCGTCGGAGTCCCGCTCTCCTCGCTGTAGGGCGCAGCGTGGGGTCGAGCTCTTCGACGTCGAACCCCAACGGGCTATGCGACGGCTGCACGCATCAGCAGCTGGTGCCAAATTCGCGCGGCTCGGTCTTTTCCCTCTGCCTGCGCTCGCGAACGGACGAGCGCTATCCGCGCTACCCCCGGGTGCCGGTGCTCAGCTGCCCGGGCTATGAGCCGGGGCCGGCTCCCGAGCCGCCCCGATAGCGGCGCCGATCAGGCCGAGGCCGACGATTACGGCGGCGAGCCAGACCAGCACGCCGAGGATCGGCACCAGGGCGAGGACGCGCAGGATCGCCAGCCCGGCGAGGAAGGAGAGGATCCGCCCGCGGGGCGGCTTGACGATGGCGCGGCCGAGTGCCCAGGCGGCGGTCACGTAGGCGATCGCGAAGAGCGGCGCCAGCGCCAGCCCGATCCCCATCGCAAGCGGCAGGCCGAGGATGGTGATCGCGGAGATGAAGACGGCCAGCGGCAGGACGATGAAGATCGCGATGCCGAGCGCGATCGCCGTCCCGATGCGTTCCCTGGCTCGCGCATGGATTGCGTCGGCGGCCCGCGGCGCAATCAGCAGGAGGATCAGGCCGAGCACCAGCGACGAGACGGTCACCGCGAACCAGAGCAGCAGGGCGCCGATGAAGGGGAAGAGGTCGACCGAGCCGGTCCAGTTCTCCTTCTCGACCGAGCCGTCAACCGCCGCGGCCGGGGCGAGGACCGGCCGCTCGTCGCCGTAGCTGAGGTCGCCGCTGACCCTGGCGGTCGGCAGCAGGCGCGCCCGGCCGCTGATCGTCACCAGGTTGCCGTCGATGCCACCGGCGACGAGGGCGTCCCCGCTGACGATGAGGACGTCGCCGTCGACCCGGCCGACGATCCTCGCGTCGCCGTTGACGATAAAGACGCCCTCGACGACCTCGCCACGCTCGACCATGACGTCGCCGTTGATGACGACGACCGCCTCATCGGCTCCTCCTCCGGTCTGTGCCATCGCGCCGGCGGGGGCGGCGAGAAGTAGCGCCAGCAGCGCTGCGGCTAGGACCGGGACGCGAACCACTGCGGCGAGCTTAGCTCGCCATCGGGTCCGGCTCACCCAATTTCGACACATCGGGGGCCTCGTAGGCCTGGCCGGGGATGCCGCCGAGGACGAGCAGGCGGATGCCGTCGGCGCCGGGCCAGACCTTGCGCTTGGTCTGCGGGCTCACCCGCGCGACGTGGTCGGTGTCGAGCGGGAAGCGCTCCCCGCCGATCTCGATCTCGCCGCTGCCGCGCAGCGCCAGGAAGACCTCTTCCTGGTTGTCGTGCGCGTGATCGTGGTCGGGGTAGTTCTCGTAGTTGGCCGGCATGTCGATGATCTGCATGCCAAACGACTCGACGCCCAGCTCGGCGCGGGCCCGCTTGAAGGCGCCGCGGAAGACCGCCTCCATGTCATCGATCTTCTTCACTGCGTAATCGCTCATCGTTCCTCCCGGAAAGTGTGAGTCCCCAATGGGGCCGAGTTCCGACCCTAACATTTGCACGAACGTTCGTGCTTTTCGCTAGCCTGGGAGACGTGAGCCCGGCCGCCACAAGAAGTGCCACCCCCCGTGGCGAAGCCGAGCTCGGAACACCCAAAGGGGCCCAAACCCGCGCCGCGATCCTCGAGCGGGCAATCGACCTCGCCTCCGTCGAGGGCCTGGAGGGGCTGACCATCGGCCGCCTCGCGGGCGAGCTGGAGATGAGCAAGAGCGGCCTTTTCGCCCACTTCGGCTCCAAGCAAGAGCTACAGCTGGCGACGGTTGAGGCGGCCGCGCAGCGATTCCGGGTCGCGGTGGTCGAGCCGGCCGCGGGCGTGCCCGACGGCGCTCCCCGCCTGCGCGCGATCGGGAACAGCTACCTCGCCTACCTCGAGGGCGGCGCCTATTCGGGCGGCTGCTTCTGGGCGGCGACTTCCGCTGAGTACGACGACCGGCCGGGCCCTGTGCGCGATGCGATCGCAGGCGCCCTGGACGCTTGGCTGGCGGAGCTGGAGCGTCAGGCGCGGATCGCCGGAGTGGGGGACCCGGCCCGGCTCGCCTTCGAGCTCTATGCCGTCGTGATGGGAGCCAACTCTCGGTACCGGCTCAGCGGCGACCGCAAGGTCTTCGACCACGCTCGCGACGCAATCGAACGGCTGATGAGCGAGGTGCCGGCATGAGCACCCGCGGCACGAATGGCGCAGGGAACGGCGACGGGACCGAGGCCGCTGCCGACTTCGTGCGGCGCTTCGAGGAGTACTGGCGAACGCCGACGCCGGAGGGGCTGGCGAGCCTGCTGGCGCCGGACGTGCTCCTGGTGACCCCGCTGATGCCGACCGCCCACACGCTCGCCGACGGCCAGCGCGCCTTCGCGGCGCTGTTCGACTTGATCCCCGACCTGACCGGCGAGGTACACCGCTGGGGAGCGACCGAGGACGGCGTGCTGATCGAGTTCACACTGAGCGGCACGGCCGGCGGCAAGCCGATCTCCTGGCACGCGGTCGACCGCTTCGTCGTCGGCGAGGACGGCCTCGCCGACGAGCGAATCTCCTACTTCGACTCGGCGCCGATTGCCCTCACCGTGGCGCGTCGCCCTCGCACCTGGCCGGGATTCGCCCGCAGCCGCCTGCGGCAGCTCCGCGGCTGAGCCACTCCCGATCGGGAGCCGTCCTCAGTCGAGCAGGGCGACCTGGCGCAGGATCGACACCGAGTCCGAGTAGACGTCCTTGCGCTTGACCAGGCCCTCCTCGAAGGGAATCGAGTCGATCCCGTCCCAGGAGACGGTGCGCCCGGTCGGCGGCGCCTCGAGGTCCCCACGGCGCATCGTGCTGGCGTGCGTGGCGGTAGCGGTCCATTCCTGCACGACCAGCCCTTCACGGACGTACAGCCGCCGCGTCTCAAACTTCATGTCGGGCCAGGTCTCGAAGATCGCGGCAATGTGGCTCCGCACCTCCTCGCCCTGAGCCGACTCCCCGGCGGTGTGGTTGGCGAAGACCATGTCGGGGGCGTGCATGGCGACGATCGCGTCGAGGTCCTGCGCGTTCCAGGCTTCGTTGTAACGCCCGATCGCCTCGGTCAGAACCTCAATCCCGTCGCGCTCGCTCACCGCCTCACCCTAACCGCGGTTAGCGGCGGTGCGCCAGGGGATAGGCGACGAACATGTCTGTCACCGCCACCGGCGGGCACCCCGGCACCACCGTCGCAGGCCTGGAAGCCAACACGCTCGCGGACGGCTACGGAGGCTCCATCCCGCCTGCCATATGCTCAGGCAACCTTGATCGTGGGGTGGGAGGTTCAGTGGTGACAGGCAGATGGGTCGATAGGCACGGCCTCTAGCGGAATGCAGCTTCTCGGCGATCAGCTGATCCTCTCCGCGAGCGATCTCAATAACTACCTGGCCTGCGCACACTTGACGACGCTAGACCTCGCCCGGGCGCGAGGGAAGGTCGACATTGGGTCCGAGCGGGGGGCGGATGCTGAGCTGCTGGCTCGCAAGGGAGACGAGCATGAGGTTCGCTACCTCGAGTCGCTGAAGGCCGCGGGGCGCGACGTCTGGGAGATCTCACTCCCCGAGGATGGCTCGCTTTCTGCCTTGGAGGCCGCCGCCGCCCAGACCGAGGAGGCCCTCCGCGCCGGTCCCGACGTGATCTACCAGGCGACCTTCTTCCGGAATGGCCTGCGCGGCCACGCCGACTTCCTCTTCCGCGTCGATGATCGTCCCTCCGACCTGGGCTCCTACGGCTACGAGGTCGCCGACACGAAGCTTGCCCGCCGCGCCAAGCCCTACTTCATCCTCCAGCTCTGCTTCTACAGCGAGCTGCTCGCCGCCGCCCAGGGCGCCGAGCCCGAGCGCATCCACGTCATCCTCGGCACCAACGAGCAGCACTCCTTTCGCCTCGCCGAGTTCTCCGCCTACTTCCGCCGCGTCCGCGATGGCTTCCTCGCCGAGCTGCGCGACTCCGGCCACGACACCTACCCCGAGCCGGTCGCCCACTGCTCCCTCTGCCGCTGGCGCAGCACCTGCGACGAGCGCTGGATTGCCGATGACCACCTTAGCCTCGTCGCCAACATCAGCCGCCGCCAGCGGGACCTGCTGCGCGCCGCTGGGATCGACACCCTCGCCGCGCTCGGCGCCGCCGAGCCCCCCGCCGTTCCCGGCATCGACCTCACCGTCCTGGAGCGCCTCCATCAGCAGGCCTCCCTCCAGCTCGCCGCCCGCCGCAGTGACAGGCACGACTACCTCCTGCTGGAGCCGCAGGAGGCCCGCGGCTTCGCCC
>CAZHZI010000055.1:0-12195 GCA_964536955.1 uncultured Conexibacteraceae bacterium | reverse complement strand
AAGACCTTGGAGATCTCCGTCACGCCGAAGCTCTCCTGGATCACCCGCACGATCGGGATCACTCCCGCCACCGCCGCCTCGAAGCGCAGCTGCACGCCGGCCTCCCGGGCGACGCCAAACAGCTCGTCGCCGTGCTGGGCGAGCAGCTGCTTGTTGGCGGTGACCACCGGCCGTCCCGCTCGCAAGGCATCGAGCACGTACCGGCGCGCCGGCTCGGTGCCTCCAATCAGCTCGACGATGAGGTCGGAGCCCTCGAGGATTGCGCCGAAGTCCCCGTCGGAGCGGGTCAGGACGCCGCAGAGCTCCGGCCGGCGCCCGGTCGCCGCCTCGACAGCTCCGGCACGCTCGGCAAGCAGGTCGGCGAAGGCGTCGCCGACCGTGCCGCGCCCGAGCAGCCCGATGCGAACCGGATCAGGCATCGCGGGCGGTGAGATCCTCGTAGGTCTCGCGCCGCACGACGACGCGAGCTTCGCCGCCGCGGCAGAAGGCAACCGGCGGACGCGGCACGCCGTTGTAGTTGTTCGCCATCGCGTAGCCGTAGGCGCCGGTCGCCGGCGTGACCAGCACGTCGCCCACCGCCGGTCCGGCGAGCATCGTGTCGCGAACGATGATGTCGCCGGACTCGCAGTGCATGCCTGCGATCGTCGCCAGCGTGTCCGGCACGGCGGCGGCGCGGTCGGCGATCAGCGCTTCGTAGCGCGAGCCGTAGAGCATCGGCCGCATGTTGTCCGACATGCCGCCGTCGACCGCGACGTAGGTGCGAACGCCGGGAATCTCCTTGACGGTCCCGACCCGGTAGGCGGTCAGGCCTGCGTTGCCGACAAGCGAGCGCCCAGGCTCGACCAGGATTCGCACGCCGTCACCGAAGGCCTCCGCCACGGCACGCACCTTGACGTCGACGTAAGCGTCGATCGAGGGTGGCTCGTCCTCGGCGGTGTAGGCGATGCCGAGTCCACCGCCGACATTGACGACCCTGCACCAATCGCCGGTCAGCTCGCCGATCGCCCGGATCGCAAGTGCGTAGGGCTCCAGCTCGAAGATCTGCGAGCCGATGTGGGCGTGCAGGCCGACCAGATTCAGCTTGGCGGAGGACAGCACCCGCTCGACCGCTCTCGCCGCCAGCCCGTCCTCGAGCCCGAAGCCGAACTTCGAGTCAAGCTGGCCGGTCTGCACGTAGTCGTGGGTGGAGGGCTTGATGCCCGGCGTCACCCGGATCAGCACGTCCTGCGGCTCGTCCAGCAGGCGCTCGCAGCGATCGATCTCGTCGAAGGAGTCGACGATCAGGTGGCGGACGCCGGAGCGGGACGCGAAGAGGATCTCCGCGTCGGTCTTGTTGTTGCCGTGCATGTGGATGCGGGCCGGGTCGAACCCCGCGCGCAACGCCATGTGCAGCTCGCCGCCTGAGGCGACGTCGACCGACAGCCCTTCCTCGGCGAACAGCCGGTAGGCGGCGGTGCAGGGCAGCGACTTGCTGGCAAAGAGGACCTCGTAATCGCCGGTGCGCCGCTCGAAGGCCTTGCGATACGCGCGGGCACGGGCGCGCATGTCCTCCTCCGCGTAGACGTAGGCAGGAGTGCCGAACTCGCCGGCAAGCTCGACCACGTCGCAGCCCGCGACCTCAAGATGGCCGCGCTCGTTCACGCGGCTGCCCGCCGGATAGACGGGCGAGCCCTCGATCGGATCAACCCCAGGACGGCGCTCTCCACGCTTCGATTGCTCCGCAGTGGCATGACCGGCCGCCACCGAGTCGGTTGGAACGTTCACGGCGCCTGTCTGCTCGCGCTCGGACATGAGCGGGCATTGTGACGGTTAGAGCCTGGGTCCCGGCTAGCGGTTGCCGCCGAGCAAGCCGCCGACCGCATCAACGGTTTTGTCGACAGTCTGGCCCACCGTCGAGTCAGGGCCGGCGGCCCCGTCGACGGCACCCCCGGTGACATCGGTGACGCCGGTTTTGTCCAGAGGCCCGCCGAGGGCGCCATCGACGTCGTTAACGGTGCCATTGACCGCGCCGGTCGCCGTCCCGGAGACGCTGTCACCGCCACTACCGCCACTCCCCACGCTTCCACCACCACCGCCGCCGCCGCCGGACGGAGCCGATCCCGATCCGTTCCCGCCGCCAGAGGGGGGACCTGGCCTGCTTCCAGGAACCGGAGAATCGCCAGCCGCATCGCCCCCACCGGCGCCCGGACTCACGGACGTGGGCAAGCTCGCCGGCCCCTGAGCACCGCCAAAGAGGCCGCCTTGCTGCGAGTCGCCTACCGATCGGCCCGAGCCGCGGCTCGCGTCGGGCGCAACCCGATTGCCCCCCGCCGAACGAGTCCCCGACATACCCACTAGTTGGATTTCCGATCGATGCCCGGTAGGGCTACAGGTAGCCCAGGGGATCGGTCGGCGCGCCGTTGACCCGGACCTCGAAGTGGAGGTGGTCGCCGAAGCAGTGGCCGGTGCAGCCGACATAGCCGATCACGTCGCCCTGCGAGACGCTCTGCCCGGAGCCCACCCCGAAGGAGGACTGGTGGGCGTAGCACGTCTGCAGACCCCCGCCATGGTCGAGACAGGTGAAGTTGCCGTAGCCGCCACTGCCGGAGTCGGACTGCAGCAGGACCACCGTGCCCGAGGCGGCGGCGCGGATAGGCGTGCCGGCCGGGACCGCGATGTCGATTCCCTCGTGCATGCTTCCCCAGCGCAGGCCGAAGCCGGAGACCAGCGGCCCGCTGACCGGCCAGACCAGGCCGGCGGCGCTCGAGGCCGTCAGCGGCCCCGCCGGCAACGGCGCCGAGGAGGTCGACTGGAGCTGGGCGGCGATCTTTGCCTGGATCTCCGCCATGTCGCCCTCTACGTGATCCTCGTGCTGGTTGATCTTGGCCAGTGCCGCCTCACGCTCGCGGCGCACGGCGACCAGCGAGGCCTGACGGCTCTGGACGGCCTGACGGGCACTGGCCAGAGCCCGCTCCTCGGCGGCGATCGCATCGCGGGCAGCCTCGATCTGCTCCTTCACGGTTCGCAGCCGGGCGACTGTGCGCTTGACCTGGTTGCGCAGGTCCCGAACCCGGCCGACGATTGCCTCGTCCATGCCGTGGATCCGGTTGAGGTACTCGGTCTGGTCGACCAGGTCATTGAAGCCGCCGGAGCTGAGCACGATGCTGAGCACGTCGGGAGTGCCGGCCTCATAAATTGCCACCAGCCGCTGGCGCAGGGCCACGAGGGATCTCTTCAGGCGGGCGCGCATCACCGCGAGGTGCTTCTTCGCAACTTCCAGCTCGGCCACGGCACGGTTCAGCTCTGCCTGCTTGGCTTCGAGGCGAGCCTCCGCCGCGGCTTCGCGGGTGCGCAGGCCGGCGACCTCGGCGGTGAGGCGCTCGATCCGATCCCTGTAGCGGGAGATCGTCGACGTCAGCACGCCCTGGCGGTCGTGAAGCTCGTCCAGCTTCGCCTGCTTGGCCTCGAGCTCGGACTGGAGGTTCTCGGCGGGCGCGGCTGGGCTGAAGAGGAGCAGCGCAGCGAGCGCGGCGAGGAGCGCGGCGAGCGTGCGAGCGCGCGAAGTCAAGATCGGGCTTGGAGGGAAGTCCGGTCGCATCGAAAAGTCCAGCGCCTGCCGATTCCCACCGGCGTAACCGGGGTGTGGCAGGGAAACGAGGCTAGCTCAGGGCCGCAATCGCGCCCCGCCGACTTTGGGGTTGCAATCCCGCTTGCGATCAGAGATCGCTGGGCGCCTGCTCTACCTGCAGCAGGGCGTGCTCGACTTCTTCCTCCATCTGCAAGGTCGTGTGGTGGATGTCGAACCGCTCGCGCAGCAAAAGCTCGAGGCGGCGGCGGATCAGGTCACGGTCGGACTTGGAGGCGACGACGACGTGGGCGGCAAGCGCGCCGAAGCCGGCGGTCACTGTCCAGACGTGCAGATCGTGCACGGAGCGCACGCCCTCCAGGGAGCAGATCGCCGCTCCCATGTCCTCCACGTCAAGTCCAGCCGGCGCCGCCTCCATCAGCACGTCCACGGGTTCCTTGATCAGCCGCCAGGAAGAGGCGAGCACCAGAGCGGCGATCAAGAGGCCGACGATCGGGTCGACGACGCTGGAACCGCCGGACAGCACAACCGCGCCGGCGATCAGCACGCCGAGCGAACCAAGCGCATCGGCGGCGCTGTGGCGCAGCGCTCCCTCCAGGTTGACGTCCCGCCGCTCCCCGCCGGCAAGCACCGCGGCGGCAGCGACGTTGCCAGCCAAGCCGATGACGCCGAGCGCCAGCACGCCGGCGCCGTCGATCTCCGGCGGGTCGCCGAGCCGCCCGATCGCTGCAGCCGCCACCCCAACCGCGACCGCAACGAGCAGCAGACCGTTGACCAAGGCAGCCAACACCTCGGATCGCTGGTAGCCGAAAGTCCGTCGCCCGCCGGCCGGGCGGGAGGCAAGGCCGGTGGCGATCAGCGCCAGGGCGATCGAGCCGACATCGGAGAGCAGGTGACCGGCGTCGGCGAGCACCGCCAGCGAGCCGGTGAGGATCCCGCCGACCACTCCGGCAGCGAGGAGCGCCCCGTTGATCCCCAGCGCGATCCACATCCTCCGCCGGCTGTCGCCGCGCCGTGCCTCCAGCAGATGGGCATGCGAGCCGAAGCCGTGGGGCGCGTGATCGTGCACAGCGCCCCCGAGCTTAGAACGCCCGGGGGCGGCGCTCGTCCTATGCGGGGACGGGCTCCCGGTCCGCTTCGAAGGCCTTCCCACCGCCGGAAGCGCTCATTGCCCGCGCCGCGACCTCGGCGCCGTAGGCGAAGCGCTCGGCGTACTGGCGGGCCTGCATGCGGGAGATAACCATGCGCTGGATCTCGGCCGTGCCCTCGAAGAGCTGGTAGATCTTCGCGTCGCGGAAGAACTTCTCCAGCGGGCAGTCGGTGCTCCAGGCATCGGGGCCGACCAGGTCCATGAGGACGGTCGTCGCCCACATCGTCACGTCGCCGGCCTTCAGCTTCGACATCGAGCCCTGGCCGCCGGTCATCGGCACGCCGTTGCGGCCCATCCAGGCCGCGCGCTGCACCAGCAGGCGGGCGGCCTCGATCTCTGTCGCGACGTCAGCCAGTGTCTGCTGGATGCGCTGTGTCTGCAACAACGGCGTGCCTCCCTCGCTCTGGCCGTCGAGGTATTCCAGGGTCCATTCGTAGGCGGCCTGAGCGATGCCCAACGCCGAGGCGCCGACAAGCGGTCGGGTCACTTCAAACGTCGCCAGCGCGTCCGCGGAACGAGATTTCTGTCCTGAGCGAGCGCGCTCCAGCTTCTTCGCCAGCTTCTCCTCGCCTCCGAGCAGGTTCTCGGCCGCAACGCGGCAGTCTTCCAGCACCACCTCGGCGGTGTGGGAGGCGCGAATGCCGAGCTTCGTCTCCTTGTTGCCCTGGCTGAGGCCAGGGGTGTCCTTGCCGACGATGAAGGAGGCCTGCCCACGAGTGCCGAGCTCGGGGTCGACGGTGGCGACCACCACGTGAACGTCGGCGATGCCGCCGTTGGTGATGAACACCTTGGTGCCGTTGAGGATCCACTCGTCGCCGTCGCGCTTGGCAGTCGTCTTCAGGCTCTTCACGTCGGAGCCCGCCTGCGGCTCGGTGACCGCGTATGCGCCGAGCTTGATCTCCTCGCCCGTGCCGAAGCACTCCGGAACCCATCGGCCTATCTGCTCGGGGGTCCCGGAGGCGGCGATCCCCGCCGCGGCGAGGCTCGAGCCGGAGAGCGCCAAGGCGATGCCGGCGCAGCCCCAGTGCAACTCCTCGGCGTAGATCACCGACATCTGGCCGTCGGAGTCGCCGGCCATGCGCTGTAGGTGATCAAGGCCCTGAAAGCCCTGTTTGCGGGCCTCTTTGAGGACCTCCCACGGGGTGCTCTCCTCGGCGTCGTGCTTGGGCGCGGCAGGGCGGATCACCTGGCGGGCAAACGTGCGGCAGCTGTCCCTGAACTCCTGCTGCTCG
Source organism: uncultured Conexibacteraceae bacterium (assembly GCA_964536955.1). Lineage (GTDB taxonomy): Bacteria > Actinomycetota > Thermoleophilia > Solirubrobacterales > 70-9 > CAZHZI01. The sequence goes on along the minus strand of CAZHZI010000055.1, from coordinate 6,248 downwards.
TCGTTGAGTGCGAAATCCATTTCGATCCCCCTCTGAAGGTCGGCGCGCTAGCGCGGATGGCTCGGCAACCGATTGACTAGTCAGTCAACCGCTCTCAAACGTTATCTGACCGGCCAGCCAGCGCCGCGCGTGTAGCGTTTCCGCCGTGCCCAAGGAGCGACCGATCAACGCCGACGTGCCGGCGCCAGCACCGCCCGAGGAGCCGCGGCGCGAAGCCGAGGAGGCCGGACCTCCTGCGCCACCGCCCGCTCCCGTCCCGGAGCAAGCCACCAAACCGCCACCCAAGCCGCCCAGGCCCAAACGGCGGCGCAAACCGATTCCCCTGGCGCTGAAGCTGATCGCCACCACGGTGGTTGTGGCGATTGCCTTCATCGCGGCCGCGCTTCTCGGCAGCAGCGGCTCCGAAGAAGACGGTGCCGCCCCGGGGGCGGCACCGCTTGGAGGCGGAGTGATGAAGGGCGAGGCTTCCGAAGCGCAAACCGCCACCCAACTTGGCTATCCGACCTTCGCGACCAGCAACACAACCCGAGTAGGCGGACCCGATCCCACTTCCAACGCTGCGGGTGTGGCACTGGCGACCTTCCCCTCGACCGAGGCCGGCCTGCGACCCGCGGCCGTCACCCTGGTCGGCGAGGGCGACTGGCAGGGAGCGATCGCCGCGTCCGTGTTGATGGCGGAGCCGGTCGGCGCGCCGGTCCTGATATCGGCCGTCGACGGACTGCCGGAGCCAACCGCTCAAGCCCTTTCCGCCCTCGACCCACAGGCCACACAGGCGACCGGCGGCGCGGAGGCGATCGCGGTTGGCGAAGTCGACACGGGCGACTTGGCGGACGTCACTCGGGTCGAGTCCGCCAGCCCGGCGGCCACCGCGGCGGCGATCGGGAGGCTCCGCGACAAGCTGTTCGGCGGGCCCCCCGCGCACATCGTGATCGCCCCTGTCGAGGACCCCGGCTTCGCGATGCCGGCGGCAGCCTGGGCGGCGCGCTCGGGCGACCCGGTCCTCTTCGCCGGCCGCGACACGCTGCCGAAGCCGACCGCGGCGGCGCTGAGGCGCCATCCCGACGTTCCCGTCTACGTGCTCGGGCCGTCGTCGGCGATCTCCTCCGAAGTGGTCCGCCAGATCGCCAAGATCGACAAGCGGGTAAGGCGGGTCTCCGGCGAGGACCCGGTCGCGAGCGCGGTCGCCCTGGCGCGATACCGAGACGGCAATTTCGGCTGGAACGTCAACGACCCCGGCCACGGCTTTGTCGTTGCCCGCGCCGACTCGCCGCTGGACGCGGCGGTCGCATCACCGCTCTCGGCGTCGGGCACCTGGGGACCGCTGCTGCTCACCGACAGCGCCGATACGCTGCCGAGTGCGCTGCGCGGGTACCTGCTCGACGTCAAGCCGGGCTACACCACCGACCCGACGCGCGCCTTCTACAACCACGTTTGGGTGATCGGCGACCAGGAGGCCATCGACGTGAACCAGCAGGCCGAGATCGACAACCTCGCGGAGCTCGCCAGAATCGGAGGGACGCCGTGAGCGAGGCGGAGAGCCCCGAGCTGCTCGCGCAATCCCACCGGCTCACGGCCGAGGACATCCGCGCCTTGGCGGGTGCCGCCACACCGCATTTCGCGCTCCAGGTGCGCAACCGGATTCGACGGCTGATCGAACCGCTTCCCTCCGATCACCCGGCACGAATCGAAGGCGAGCGCCAGATCGCCGGCTTGGAGGACCTCGCCGAGCACAGCGGTGAGCCCCGCAGTGGGCTGGGAATGGAGTACTGAGCTGCACCGCAGCTTTTCCTCCAGCCGGGTTTATGCGTTTCAATGGGTCGTTGAGGGGAACACGTAAGCGCGACTCCAAGACTCGAAGGGAGCGACGATGAAGCGGTTCAAGATCAAACGGCCCTCGCCCGCGATGGTCATGGCCACGATCGCCTTGGGGGTCGCCCTTGGCGGCACCGCCTACGCGGCGCAGACGATCAACGGCGGCGCGATCAAGAAGCAGACGATCGGCGGCGGCAAGCTCAAGAGGGACACCCTGACCGGCTTCCAGATCAACAACAACAAGCTGGGCACGGTCCCCGCGGCCGTGCGGGCCACCCACACCTACTGGGCGGTCGTCAACAACCCGCCGGCCCCCGGCAACGCCACCCTTGCTCGCGCAAGCGCAGCCGGGATCACCGCCGCGGAAGGCGGGGGCGCCGTTGCAGTCGCCTTCCCGGCCAATGTAGCCGGCTGCGCCAACGTCGCGGGACGCAACAACGCGGGCACCACCGCACCTGGCGCCGGCTTCGCCCAGACCAACGTCTCACCGGCGAATCCCAACGCGATCGAGGTCCGCACCCGTGACGACACCGGCGCCAACGCGGACGCCGACTTCCACCTAATCGTCATCTGTCCGTAGCGTCGGCCCGAAGCTTTCGATGATGCGGGTCTGGTACTCGGAGAGCTCTTCGGGCGAGATGAAGTAGGTGGGCGGGGTCAGGAAGAGGCCGTCGGCTCGCTTTGCGGTCTCTTCCACCCTGGCCCGCACCTTGTCCAACGGACCGGCGGCGCAGTAGGTGTCGACCATCTCGTCGCTGATCGCGGCTGGGACGGCGGCGAGGTCACCGCGGCGGAAGGCCTCGCCGGCGGCGACGGCGTTCTCGGCAAAGCCGTGCAACTCCCAGAGGGGCATATAGGTCTTGACGGTGGCGTAGAAGGAGATCGTGCGGCGGGCCATGTCGGTGGCGCGCGCCTCGTCCTCGTCGATCGCACAGCAGACCGTCGGCAGATAGTCGAAGGCCGTGCGGTCGCGGCCGGAGCGGCGCAGGCCCTCCTCGAAGGAGTCGACCACGACCTCGTCGATCCAACGCAGGCTCTGAATCGGATGGCCGATCAGCCCGTCGGCGACATCGCCCGCCATCCGGCACATTCCCCCCTGCACGCCGGCGGTGTAGATCGGCACCGACTCGCGCGCCGGCGGGTGGGGCCGGACCCAGCCCTTGATATCGATGTCGTAGTACTCGCCCTCATAGCGGATCGGCTCCCCCGCTCCGGCCTGAGACATGATCAGCCGAGTCGCCTCTATCGCTTCGCGCAGGTGCGGCGCCGGGCGACCGTATTCGGCGTTGTGCCAGGTCTCGTTGAGCCGCTTGACGCCGGAGCCGAGGCCGAGGCGAAAGCGCCCGTCCGACATCTCGTCGATGTCCAGCGCGCTTACGGCGAGAATGAATGGACTGCGGGTGAAGGCCCAGGCGATCCCGGTGGCGACATCGATCTTCTCGGTTCGTCCCGCCAGGTAGGCGGCCTGGGTGACTGAGGAGCGGAAGAGCTCCGGCGCCCAGACGCACTCGATCCCAGCCGCCTCGGCGCGATTCGTCTCCGCCTCGAGGTCGGCGATCGAAGTGCCGATCGCGGCGACGGAGATTCTGTCCAGGGCGCCCAAATCAGGCGGGGACCGGCGTCTTCGCGGCGAGGACGGCGTCGGCGACTCGCTCGCGGTGCCATCTCGCGTCCCCGAAGGTCGCCGCGTTCGCCTTCCCCCGCTTGAGGAAGAAGTGGAGGTCATGCTCCCACGTGAAGCCGATCCCGCCATGCACCTGAATCGAGGCGTCAGGCACTCGCCAGCCGGCGTCGGAGGCGTAGGCCTTGGCCATCGAGGCGGCCAGCGGGAGCGCCTCGGGCTCGGCGTCGGCTGCCCAGGCAGCGCCGTAGACAGCGGAGCGGGAGTTCTCGGTCTCCAGGAGCATCTGGGCGCAGCGGTGGGAAACAGCCTGGTAGGAGCCGATCGGGCGACCGAACTGCTTGCGGTCTTTGGCGTACTCGACCGCCATCTCCAGGGTGCGCTGGGCGATTCCGGTGGACTCCGCGGCGATCGCCACGCAGGCACGCCACAGGACCGGCAGGTAATCCTCCTGCCCGCCGGTAAGGGTCGCTTCGGGGCCCAGCCTGACGTCCTCGAAGCGCACCGAGTAGAGCCGGCGGGTGAGGTCGATTGACGGCTCCGCCGTGATGGTCACGCCCTCGTCGCTGCACTCGACCAGGTGCCGGCGGCCGTCGGCGGTGGCGACCAGGAAGAAGTCCGCGGCGGCCGCGTCCATCACCAGAACCTTCTCGCCGTTGAGCAGGACGCCGTCGCCATCGTCCCCCGCCTCCATCTCGAAGCCACCGGGGACGGCGGGCGTTCCGGCGTCGAACAGGGCCAGCGTCCCCCTTGCCTCGCCCGCGGCCAACGGTCGCAGCCAGCGGTCCCGCTGCTCGTCGGTGCCGCGCTCGGCCAGCGCCAGGCCGGCCACGGCCGACGAAAGCAGCGGTGAGGGCGCCAGCGCGTACCCCATCTCCTCGAATATCACGGCGAGCTCGACGATCCCCAGCCCCTGTCCTCCCCACTCCTCCGGCAATGCCAACCCGGGCCATCCCAGCTCCGCCATCTCCTCCCAGCCGGACTGCTCGAAGCCGTGTTCGCTCTGGCCCAGCTCGCGGATCCGCTCCGACTTGTAGCGAGCGGCGAGGAACTCCCGCGCGGTGGACTTGATCGCCTGCTGCTCGTCTGTCAGGTCGAAGTACACGTCTAGCGCAGCCTGGGAAGACCGAGCACCCGCTCGGCGATGATGTTCTTGAGGATGTCGGTGGTCCCACCCTCGATCGAGTTTGCCCGGGAGCGCAGGAAGCGGTACTGCCAGGCCCCCCCGTCGATGGCACCCTCGGCGCCGCGATCGAGCGGTGCGTAGGCGCCTTCGATGTCGAGCGCCAGCTCGGCGATCTCCTGGTTGATGTCCGCCCACTGCCACTTGCCCAGCGAGCCCTCCGGCCCGGGAGTGCCCGACTGCATCGTCTTGGTCAGGCCGCGGTAGGCGTTCAGCCGCATCGTCTCGGCCTCGATGTGGAGTTGGGCGATCCGCTGCCGATAGACCAGGTCCTCCGTGGCCGTGCCGCCGTCGACGCGCATTTGCGCAGCCAGCTCGGTGAGGCGTTTGAGGCTGTTGGCGACCTGGGCGATCGCGCCGAAGGCGAGCCCAGCTCGTTCGTTCATCAGCGTCGTGATTGCCACCGCCCATCCGTTGCCGACCCCGCCGACCACGTTGGCGTCGGGGATTCGCGCCTCCTCCATGAAGATCTCGTTGAACTCCCCCTCACCGGTTATCTGAACCAGCGGTCGCACCTGCACGCCGTCCTGCTCCATGTCCATCAGAAAGTAGGTGAGCCCCTTGTGCTTGGGGGCGTCGGGGTCGGTGCGGGCGACGAGCATGCACCACTTCGCGTACTGGGCGAAGGTCGTCCATACCTTCTGCCCGGAGACGACCCACTCGTCGCCGTCCTTGACCGCGCGCGTCTTCAGCGAGGCGAGGTCGGAGCCCGACTCCGGCTCCGAGAACCCCTGGCACCAGATCTCCTCGGAGGAGAGGATCGGCTCCAGGTAGCGCTGCTTCTGCTCCTCGGCGCCATGCGCGATGACGACCGGGCCGCCCATCGCCAGTCCCAGGATGTTCGCCGGGCTGGGCGCCTCGGCGCGAGCCATCTCCCCGGCGAAGATCGCCTGTTCGATCAGCGTCGCGCCGCGCCCGCCGTACTCCTTCGGCCACGAGATCCCGGCCCAGCCGCCCGCGTGCATCCTGCGCTGCCACTCGCGGCGAAAGGCCATCACCTCGTCGAGGCCGGCCTCGGGCTCGGGACCGGGGTGGTTCTCCTCCAACCAAACGCGCACCTCGTCGCGGAACTCCTGCTCTGACGGCGAGAGGGTCAGGTCCATCCGGCCGGAGACTACCTGGCTGAGCAGCCAAGTACCGAGGCCGTTCGCCGCCTAGACCCGCTGAATCAGCGTCCCGGTACCCAGGCCGCCGCCACAGCACATCGTCACCAACCCCATCTCCTTGTCGGAGCGCTCCATCTCGTGGAGGAGGGTGGTGATCAGCCGGGCGCCGGTTGAACCGAGAGGATGGCCGAGAGCGATCGCGCCGCCATTGACGTTAACCCGGTCCATGTCGGGGTCGAGCTCGCGGCGCCAGGCGCCGACCACCGAAGCGAAGGCCTCATTGATCTCGACCAGATCGATGTCGTCCATCGACATCCCATTGCGTTCGAGCAGCTTCTGCGTCGCCGGAATCGGACCGGTGAGCATGATCACCGGGTCGACCCCGACCGTCGTCTGGTCGTAAATCCGCGCCCTGGGCTTCACGCCCAGCGCATCGGCTTTCTCGCGGGCCATCAGCAGCACCGCGGCGGCGCCGTCGGAGACCTGCGAAGAATTGCCGGCGGTGATCTTGCCGTCCTCCTTGAAG
>CAZHZI010000054.1:0-12227 GCA_964536955.1 uncultured Conexibacteraceae bacterium | reverse complement strand
CGCCGAGCGCCACGCGGCGGTCGGCGACGTGCGCGGGCGCGGGCTGATGACCGGCATCGAGCTGGTCCGCGACCGCGCCACGCGAGAGCCCTTCGGCGAGCTTGCGGGGCGCGTCAAGGACGAGATGGCCGAGCGAGGCGTCTTGATCGGGACGACGGGGAGGCACGGCAACGTCCTGAAGATTCGTCCGCCCCTGTGCATCACGCGCGACGAAGCGGCCCTCATCGTCGCGGCCCTCGACGCGGTGCTCGGTATGGGCTAGACGGTCTCGATCGCCATGGCCACCGCGCCCCCGCCGCCGAGGCAGAGCGTGGCCAGTCCCTTGCCCCCTCCGCGGCGACGAAGCTCGTGGAGCAACGTGGCCAGCACGCGAGCGCCGGATGCGCCAATGGGATGGCCGAGCGCGATGGCCCCGCCGTTGACGTTCACGCGGTCCCAGTCGAAGCCGAGCTCGTTGCCGTCGGCCAGCACCTGCGCGGCGAACGCCTCGTTGATCTCGATCAGATCGAAGTCGTCGATGCTGCCGCCGACACGCTCGATAAGCCGGTGCACGCCGTGGATCGGCGCTTCGAAGAGCCACTCCGGGGCAACGTCGGCCTGGGCGTAGCCGATGATGCGGGCCATCGGGGTGGCCCCATTCAGCGCTTCCTCGGAAGCAATGACGATCGCCGCCGCGCCGTCGGTGATGCCGGGGGCGTTGCCGGCCGTGACGGATCCGCCGTCGGGCTGGAACGCAGGGTTCAGCCGGGCAAGGGCCTCGAGCGTCGAGTCGGAGCGCGGGCCTTCATCTGTGGTGACGACTGTGTCGCCCTTCTTGCCGGCGATGGTGACCGGCACGATCTCCTCGTCGAAGCGACCGGCCTCCTGGGCCGCGATGGCGCGCTGGTGCGAGCGCAGCGCGAACTCGTCCTGCGCTTCGCGGGTGACGTCGTGCTTGGCCGCGACGCGCTCGGCGTGGATCCCCATGTGAACGTTGCAGGTCGAGCACCACAGGCCGTCGTGGACGGTCGAGTCGACCACCTTCCCGTCGCCGAGCCGATAGCCGGTGCGCGCCTGGGGCAGCAGGTACGGCGCCATGTTCATGCTTTCCATGCCGCCGGCCACGATCACCTCGGCGTCGCCGGCGCGGATGGCGGCGGCGCCCATCATCACGGCCTTCAGGCCCGATCCGCACACCTTGTTGATCGTCGTGGCGCTCACGCTCTCGGGCAATCCGGCCTTCAGCGCTGCCTGGCGTGCGGGTGCCTGGCCTGCGCCGGCCTGCAGCACCTGGCCCATGATCGCCTCGTCGATGCGTTCGGGCGCGATGCCCGACCGCTCCACGGCGGCGCGAATAGCCACGGCACCCAGGTCCGTGGCCGGAGTGGTCGAAAGTGCGCCGCCGAACTTGCCGATCGGGGTCCGGGCGGCCGAGAGGATATACACGTCACGCATGGCGCCATGGTACCGCCGGTCCGCCCGCCTACCGGTGCGAGCCCGCCGTGTCGTACTCGAGCCGCAGACCCATGTCCTCGGGATAGTTGCCGAACTCCCGTCCGAACAGGTTGATTCCGCCAACGTAACGAGCCTCGCCCCTCACCCCCAGCCGCACGACAATCGGCTCTCCGGCTTGCAGGCCGAGCGCATCGATCACCACGTCCGAGAGGACGACGCCGTCGATCGAGGTCCCGCTGGCGGATACCCGCCAGCGTTTCAATACCCCGAACTGCGAGTCCTTCTCTTCCCACCATCCCGGGGTGAGGCGCCCCCTGGTGCCCCCGAAGTCACTCGGCGATGTCCACGCGCCGAGGTGCAGGCCGTTGACCCAGACGCTGATGTCGCTCGGCCAGTCCGGATGGTTGAGCGGCGCCTCGCTGCAGACTTCGGCCGTCAGCTGGAGCGACAGGACCGGGGCACCCGGTGGGACGCGATTTGGAAAGCGGTACTCGACGAACCCCGACCGAAACCAGAGGAGCTGAGCGCGCAGCCGATCCGGCTCGTAGAAGGAGTTCGGGTCGTCGAGGTAGCCGATGAGGCCGTCCGCGCTGGCCAGGCCGCAGGTCGGCTCGACCTCGAAGTCCGAGAAGCCGCCGATCGGCATCGTCATCTCGATCGCGGCGCGGGTGTGATGCTCACCGCGGGGGAGGTCGATCACCAACTCGTCGTACGTCCTGGCGCATACCTTCTGCAGTCCCCGGCTCGCCGGGCGCATCTCGGTGTGCAGCAGGCCGGCCTTCTCGAGCACGAGGATGTGCATGGCGGCCGTGGATGCCGGCAGCCCGAGGTCGTTTGCGATCTGATTCACGGGCACGACACGATCGCCCAGGTAGCGGAGGATCGCGATCCGTGGCTCGCTCCCAAGCGCCTTGAGGACGTCGAGCCGGGATCCGTCGGTGGCGGCCGCGTCGATATGCAGGCTCTTGCGCGCAACCGGACGGCTTGTATTCATCGTGGGAGTGAGGCAGCTTCTGTTGGGCCGTTCATGAAGCCACCATAACGCTAGCGTGCAAGCGACAGCACGGCGGAGGTGCAGTTGACGCTTCGTGCTAAGTTATCCGCATCACTCCAAGCGATGTTGGCTGACTCTCGTGCCTCCGCATTGCCTCGGAGATACACGGACGCCATGCCGCCGGCTCTTCGTCGCGTGATGGACACCGAGATGGCGAGGCCGGATCAAGCAACAGCCTGTCGCATCGGCGAGAGGCTCAAGGAGGAGCACAGGTGCAACGACGCATCTTCGATCCGCCGGCCGCGTCCGGCCCTCGCGGCAGTGGAGGCATTCGCCTCTTCGCCGTCCTAGCGCTCTTCGCGCTCATCTTCACCGCGTGCAGTGGCGGAGGTGACGCCAGCGAGGCGCCGAATGGTTCCGAGCCCGCCGGGAGCGTGGCCCCGGGTGGCAGCGAGGCTCCCGCGGGGAGCGATGGAGCCACCGGCGCATTCCAACCGCCGAGCGAGAATGTCGAGCTTACCCTCTGGAACCCCTTCACCGGCCCGGACGGTGACTTCTTCCAGCAGATCGTCGACGAGTTCAATGGCGCGACGCCCGAGTGCCAGATCACCGTCGAGACCAAGGTCGGCGCCGAGTACGCCGCACAGCTCGAGGCGGCCGCATCGGCGAACGAGCTTCCCCACATCATCGCGGCCGGCTACGACGCGCTTCCCGGCCACGTCGAGAACGGCATCGTCGTTGCGATCGACGATTTCGCCGAGCAGGGCGGCTACGGCCCGGACATGTTCCCCGAAGCGATCTGGAACGCCGGTGAGTGGAAGGGTGCGCGGGTCGGCATTCCGATCGACACGCACACGATGAACCTCTACTACAACAAGGCCCTCTTCGAGGAGGCCGGCCTCGATCCGGAAAGCCCGCCGACCGACCAGGAGTCATTCGAGGAGGCCATCACGGCCATCAGCGAGAACACCGAGGCCAGCGGCTACCAGGTGGTCGGCAGCGGTCCGGGTGGAAACTTCCTCGCCGGCATCCAGTTCGCGGCGTTCTTCTACCAGGGTGGTGGTGAGTGGACGAACGAGGACTTCACCGAGGTCACGTTCAACAGCGAGGCGGGCGTCCAGGCCGCCGAGTACCTTGCCCACCTGGCGACCGACCTCGACGCGCCCGTCGTCGAAAGCGACGCCGAGATCAACGCCTTCCAGCAGGGCCAGAACGGCATGGTCATGTCGGGCATCTGGGAGACTACTCGGTACAACGATGCCCTCGGCGAAGACCTCGGCGTTGCACCGATCCCGGCGATCTTCGGCGACGGAACCTGGGGTGGTTCGCACAACCTGGCCCTGACGTCCGCCGGTGCGGAGGACGAGAACGCCAAGGCATGCGCCTTCTACTTCATCGACTGGTTCAGCCAGAACTCGCTCCAATGGGGCGCCGCCGGGCAGATCCCGGCGCGCAACGAGGTGCGCGAGTCCGACGAGTTCCAGAACGCCTCCGGCGAGGGCCTCCTCCCGCTCATCGCGCAGGTTGCTCCGCTGGCGGACGCGGTGCAGTTCCTCCCGACCATCCCGGGCGGGGGTGACATCCTCTTCGGGCCTCAGGGTGCCGGTGAGGCCACCACGCTGGTGGTGGGTGGCAGCGATGCCCAGCAGATCCTCGACGAGTTTGCGGCGGCGCAGACGGACATCCTGCTGCAGAACAAGGAGCGCTACGGCTTCTAGGCCGATCGCACCCTGACGGGGGCGGCCACGACGGTCGCGCCCGCCTCGACATCCTCATCACTCCCCTCCCAGTCGATCACGAGAGGACCGCGCCGATGAGCTCCATGGCCGCCGCGTCGCCGAGCCGGAACAAGGGTGGGCTGGGCGGGCTGCTCGGCCGGCTGGTCTGGGGGTCGGGGAAGGATCGGCGGCGGCGCATCGGCGAGAACCCGATCACGCCGTACCTGTTCATCCTTCCGCACTTCGCGATCTTCTCCGTCTTCATCCTCTTCCCGTTCTTCCTCGGCGTGTGGATGAGCCTCCATGACTCGACCGCCCTGCGGGACGGACCATTCGTCGGTCTGCGCTGGTATCAGCAGATCTTCGACCCGTCGAACCGGACACAGTTCCCACGCTTCTGGAATAGCGTGTGGAACACGATCCTCTTCGTGATCATCAGCACGCCCCTCCTGGTCGGGATGGGGCTGGCGCTCGCCTCGCTCCTCAACCAGCAGGTCCGCGGCCGCAACATCTTCCGGGCCGTCTACTTCGTGCCGTGGACGCTGTCGGTCTCGGTGATCGCGCTCGCCTGGTGGTGGATGTTCAACGGCAACGCCGGGTTCGTGACGCTCTTCATGGCGGACACCTTCGGATGGAGTCCGAACTGGCTCACCACTAACCCGTGGGCATGGATTGCCATCCTCGTGGCGACCCTGTGGTGGACGATCGGTTTCAACACGATCATCCTCCTGGCGGGGATGCAGGCCATCGCGGTCGACCTGTACGAGGCGGCCTCGATCGACGGGGCAAGCAAGTGGCAGCAATTCAAGTCGATCACGCTGCCGAGCCTACGACCCATCCTCCTGCTGGTCGTCACTCTCCAGGTGATCGCCTCGTTCCAGCTCGTCGGCCAGCCGCAGCTCATGACCGGCGGTGGACCACCCAGCGAGCTCGGCGGCGAAACCAACCCGGTCCTCCTGCACGTGTACAACACGGCTTTCGGAGGCCGTCGTGAGCTCAGTCTCGGGGCGGCGATGTCACTGATCGTGGCGGCGATCATGGTCGTGGTCTCGATCGTCAACTTCCGGCTCTTCAGCTCCGAGCGGTCGTAGGAGGGACTGATGGCCACCGTGCTCGACCGCGGTCTCGAGAAGGATCAGCCCGTCGTGCTCCAGACTGCCGGCTCTCGCCGGGGGGTGGGAGTCGGACGCGTGCTGCTTTACGTCCTGCTGATCCTGGTCGCCGCGTTCTTCGTGCTGCCGCTGGTCGTGGTGGTGAGCGCCTCGTTCAAGTACTCCTCCGAGATCTTCACGGATCCGGGCATCCTCCCGGCGGATCCCGGGTTCGAGAACTACGCCGCGCTGTTCGCCCGTGCCGAGTTCGTGGATTGGTTCCGGAACAGCGCGATCGTGTCCTCGGTCGGAACGTTCGTCACGCTGGCATTCACCTCGCTCTCGGCCTACGCCTTCGCACGCATCGACTTCCCGTTCAAGGGCCTGCTCTTCGGGCTCCTGATCACGACCCTGGTCCTGCCGGGCGTCATGTTCCTTGTGCCGCAGTTCAAGCTCATCGGCGACCTCGGCCTCTACGACACCCTTCCAGCCCTGGTCCTTCCGGGGCTCGCCGGTGTGTTCGGCGTCTTCTTCATGCGGCAGTTCTTCCTGGGCCTACCAGTGGAGCTGGAGGAGGCGGCGTACGTGGACGGCGCGAGCCGGCTGCGCACGTTCGTGGCGGTCGCTCTACCGCTCGCGGGCCCTGCACTCGCGACGCTGGCCGTCATCACCTTCCTCGCCTTCTGGAACGACTACCTCTGGCCGGTGATCATCTGCCAGGACAACTGCACGCTCCCGGCGGGTCTCCGGCTGCTCCAGCGCCAGTACACCGGTGACCCCGGGCTCGTCATGGCCGGCGCAGCGGTTGCGGCCGTGCCGGTGCTGATCCTGTACCTGGCACTGCAGCGGTACATCGTGCAGAGCGTGGCATCGTCGGGCATCAAGGGCTGACGACCCGTGCGATCCGCATGACGTCCCACCTGCGCCGCCCGCGCGCGATCCTGGCCCTCGCGGTGCTGATCGCCGGCTGCTCGGTCGCCGACGAGACCGGCGACGGGCCGTCGGGCTCGGCACCTCCGGGCGCGGACGGGAGCGATGCCGCCAGCGCAGCCCCGTCAGAGAGTGTCGAGCCGACTCCGGGCGAGGGCGAATTCGTGAACCCGGTCATCGACCAGAACATGCCGGACCCCTTCGTGCTGGACACCGGCGAGAGCTACTACCTGTATTCGACCACGAACATCACCGACAACTACCCGTACGCGACGTCGGATGACCTCGTCACGTGGGAGCAGCAGGGCGACGCGATGCCGCGGCTGCCCGGATGGGCCAACGGCAACACATGGGCACCGGAGGTGACGCAGACCTCGGCCGGATACGTCATGTACTTCACCGCACGGGCACCGGGCCTGGCTCGTCCGGATGGTGCGGGCGCCCAGTGCGTCGGCGTGGCCGTCAGCCCGGATCCGGGCGGACCGTTCGAGTCCGACAGCGATGAGCCGCTGGTGTGTCAGCTCGAGCTTGGCGGCACCATCGACGCTTCCGTGGTGCGCGACGTGGACGACTCCCTGTGGCTGATCTACAAGAACGACGGGAACTGCTGCGGCATCCCGACCCGGTTCTACATGCGTCGCATGTCGGAGGACGGCCTGGTCTTCGACGGCGAGGAGATCGCCGTCGAGGGCATCGTCAACGACCAACCGTGGGAGGGAACCGTGGTCGAGGCTCCGACGATCCACTTCCACGAGGAAACCTACTACCTCTTCTTCTCCGCCAACGACTATGCGGGCCCTCCGTACGCGGTCGGCTACGCGACCTCATCGGCCCTCACCGGCCCGTACCTGGACGCCGAAGAGAACCCGATCCTGGAGACGGAGGGAACCGCGATCGGCCCGGGTCACCAGACGATCATCGCGGACCGCGACGGCGACCTCTGGATGGTCTACCACGCGTGGGAGTTCACGCTTCGCGAACGTCACATCTGGATCGACGAGGTCCGCTTCGAGGATGGAAGGGCCGTCGTCGACGGTCCCGACGACGGCCCCCAGGAGGCTCCATGACAAACGCCCCGCCAGCGCTCGAGGTCGATCGCGGGTTCGTGGCCGGCACCGGCATCGAATGCAGCGCCCCCGTCATCGAAGGAGGCATCCGCATGGACGAGCTCGCCAAGACCGGCCACTACGAGCACGTCGACACCGACATCCGCATGGTCCGTGAGCTCGGCCTGCGGTACCTGCGCTACGGGATCCCGATCCATCTCGCCAACCCGGCGCCGGGCACCTACGACTGGTCGTTCACCGATCGCGCGATGGCGGCCATGCAGCGCGAGGGCGTCGAGCCGATCGTCGACCTCCTTCATTTCGGCCTGCCAGACGACGTGCCCGGCTTCGGCGACACATCGTTCCCGGAGCGCTTCGCCGCCTTCGTCGCAGCCTTCGCGGACCGCTTCCCGTGGGCCCGCTACTACACGCCGGTGAACGAGCCGCTCATCACCGCCTCGTTCTCGGCCCGGCAGGGCTACTGGAACGAGCGACGCTCGGACGATCGGTCGTTCGTGCGCGCCATGCTCAACGTGGCGCGCTGCGTGGTCCTCGGCAGCGACGAGATCCGATCCCGTCGCCCGGACGCCGTCTTCCTCCAGTCCGACTCGTGCGAGGCGTACCACCCGGTCCACCCGGACGCGATCGAGCGAGCGGCCTTCCTGAACGAGCTCCGATTCATCGGCTTCGAGCTCGCGTACGGGCGGCGTCTGCCAGAGGTCGTCCGCCGGTACCTGCTCGAAAACGGCGGAACGGAAGCCGAGCTCGGCTGGTTCGAGGAGCACGGCAGCGACGCGGGATGCATCGCCGGCAACGACTACTACGAGGTCAGCGAGAAGGAGGTTCTCGGCGACGGCAGTATGCGCGACGCCGGCGTTCGCGCCGGCTATTACCGCGTCGGCCGCGAGTATCACGATCGCCTCGGGGTGCCGATCATGCTGGCTGAGACGAACATGGAGGGCGACAGCGCCGTCGACTGGCTCCACCGCATCTGGACCGATGCGATCCGGCTGCGTGACGACGGCGTGCCGATCCGCGGCTTCATCTGGTACGGCTTCGTGAACCACGTCGACTGGGACTCGGCGCTGACGCGGAACGATGGGCGCGAGAACACATGCGGCCTCGTCTCGCTGGATCGCGTGCCCAACGCGACCCATGCGGCCTACCGCCACCTCATCGACGGCCTGGCGCGCTGAGCGGTCGACCGATGGACGACGAGCGACCGCCCGAACCCACCGTCGAGCGCATCGAGCGGCCGGACGGCCGTTACGTCCTGTATTTCTCCTGGCCCGATGAGCCGGCCGTGAGCGAGCCGCCGCCCGACGCTGCCGGCGCAGCCGATGAGTGAGCTGCGCTGGAATCCGCTGCTCGAGGAGTGGGTCATGACGGCGACCCACCGGCAGGATCGTACGTTCCTCCCGCCGCGCGAACACTGTCCCCTCTGCCCGACGTCGCCCGCTGGCCATCCGACCGAGATCGAGCGTCGGTCCTACGAGATCGTCGTGTTCGAGAACCGCTTCCCCTCGCTCCATCGGTCGCCGCCGGAGCCCGCCGTGAGCGGAACCGAGTTGACGCCGGTCCGTCCTGCTGCCGGTGTGTGCGAGGTCGTGGTCTACACGCCCGTGCACGACGCCACGCTGGCCGGCCTCCCGCAGCGGCAGATCGAGCACCTGGTCGCCGTCTGGGCGCACCGCACCCGCGAGCTCGGCGCACGAGCGGACGTCGAATACGTCTTCGCGTTCGAGAACAAGGGCGAGGCGATCGGCGTCACTCTCCACCATCCGCACGGCCAGATCTACGCCTATCCATTCCTGCCGCCGGTGGTGCGACGTGAGACGGCCGCCGCGGAACGACATCGGTCGCAGCAGGGCAGCTGCCTGTGGTGCGACCTCGCCGATCAGGAGCGGCACGATGGCCGCCGGGTCGTAATCGAGGCCGCCGCATGGCAGGCGACCGTCCCGTTTGCCGCGCGCTGGCCCTACGAGGTCCACCTGGCGCCGCGCCGGCACGTCGGCTGGCTCCACGAGCTGACGCAGGACGAGGTGGCCGAGCTGGCGGCGGTGCTCAAGCGCCTGCTCACCGGCTACGACCGGCTGTTCGGGTTCTCGCTGCCCTACGTCATGGCCATCCATCAACGGCCGACCGATGGCTCGCCACACGCGGGCTACCACCTGCACCTCGAGTTCTACCCGCCCAATCGATCGGAGACGAAGCTCAAGTATTTGGCCGGCTCGGAGGCGGGTGCCGGGGCATTCATCAACGACACGCTGCCCGAGGAGACGGCGGCGCGGCTGCGCGACGCGTTGCCGTCGTGAGCATCGGCCCGACGGACGTTCGCGCGGCGCTGCTGGCGACGGTCCCGGCGGCCGCGGCCGATCCGACGTCGGTTCGGCTGGTCCGGTCCCCAGGACGGATCAACCTCATCGGCGAGCACACCGACTACAACGACGGGTTCGTACTGCCGGTGGCGATCGATCGCGAGATCGTCATCGGCCTCGTGCCGAGCGACGATCGTCGCGTGGAGATCACCCGGCTCGACACCGGCGAGGTGGCACTCCTCGACCTGGACGCCCACTACGCGCGAGCCGGAACGTGGGTCGACTACATCGGTGGCATGGCGGCGGTCCTTGCGCGGCGTGGCGTGCCGACTCGCGGCCTGCGAGGCGTCATCGTCAGCTCCCTGCCGATCGCCGTCGGCCTGTCGTCGTCGGCCGCGATCGAGACGGCCGCGGCCTGGGCCCTCGCCGACGGCGAGCACCCGCCGCTCACGCCGACGGAGCTGGCTCGCGCCGGGCAGGAGGTCGAGCACGAGTTCATCGGTGTCAACTCGGGGCTGATGGACCAGCTGGCGGTCATCCTCGGCAGCCGCGACGCGGCGCTGCTGATCGACTGTCGTTCCCTCGAGCACCGTCCGGTGCGCCTGCCGCTCGAGCGGCATGCGGTGGTGGCGATCGACTCTGGATCGCCGCGCCGCCTGGGGTCATCGGCCTACAACCAGCGCCGGGCCGAATGCGAGGCCGTGGTGTCGGCCGTCGCGGCGCAACGCCCGGAGACTCGGGCCCTCCGCGACGTGGACCTCGAGATGCTCGATGCCGTACGCGGCAGGGTCGGCCCTGCGGCGCATGCCCGCGCCGAGCACGTCATCCGCGAGAACGAGCGCGTCCTCGCCTGCGTAGAGGCGCTGGAGCGCGACGACCTGCCGGCGGTCGGCGATCTGCTCGCCGCCAGCCATGCGTCGCTGCGCGACCTGTTCGAGGTCAGCTCACCCGACCTGGACGCCCTCGTGGAAATTGCCACCTCGACGCCTGGCGTGATCGGGGCGCGCATGACGGGAGCGGGCTTCGGCGGATCGATCGTCGCGATCGCGGAGCGCGACGCGATCGACGTGCTGCGCGAGGCGGTCGCCGGCGCGTATCCAGCGGCGACAGGCCTGCGCGCGACGGTCCACGTCGTGGAGCCCGCAGACGGCGCCGGGATGATCGATGACGGCACCTGAGGGTCGCGCGACCGCGACCGACGTGCATGCCCGCCTGGGCGTGGTCCGCGAGCTGCTCGCCCGGCATGGTGCCCGGCGCGCCGTGTTGCGGTCGCGCAGCAACTTCGCGTGGCTGACCATCGGAGGCGATGGGCACGTCGTGCTGAGCACCGAGACGGCGGTGGCAAAGATCGTCATCGACGCGGGAACGGCCCGCGTCCTGGCGCCGGTGAACGAGGCGGATCGGCTTGCCGAGGAGGAGCTCGCGGGTCTGCCGTTCGAGATCGAGAAGCAACCCTGGGAAGCTGCGACGCAGCTCGATCGGGGCGGGGACGGGCACACGCTCGACGACGACACCGTCGAGCAGGAGCTGGCGCCCGTCCGGGCCACGCTCGGCGGCCTCGAGCAGGAGCGCATGGCATGGCTCGGCCGGCGCATCACCCTGGTGCTTGACACGGTTGCCGCGAGCCTTGAGCCGGGAGTGACCGAGCGCGAGGCGAGCGCCGAGATCGGACGTGGGCTGGAGGCGGACGGGGTCAGGGCGCCGGTGCTCCTCGTCGCGGCCGACGACCGGATCGCACGATACCGCCATCCCCTGCCGACGAGCGCTGCGATCCGTCGGCGAGCCATGCTCGTCGCCGTCGCCGAGCGCTGGGGCCTTCACGTGGCGCTCACGCGCGTGCGAGAGCTCGAGCCGCCGAGCGCCGACCTCGATCGGCGTCGGCTCGCCACGCGGGACGTCCTCGCGGCGATGCTCGCCGCCAGCCTGCCGGGACGCACGCTCGGTTCGATCCTCGAGACTGCCCAGCGCGCGTACGCCGACGCCGGCTTCCCCGACGAGTGGCGCCTCCACCACCAGGGCGGCCTGCTGGGCTACCGGCCGCGGGAGCGCCTCGCAACGCCGAACGATCCGACCGTCCTCGCCCCGGGCATGGCAGTCGCGTGGAACCCGTCGATCACCGGAGCGAAGCTGGAGTCCTCGCACCTGCTCTCTGATGCGTCCGGGCGGCTCCGAGCCCTGACCGGCACCGAACCGATGCACGTCGAACCGGCGAGCCCTACTCAAGTCCGCTGACTTCACCCGACGGCGAGGTCAGTCGGTCGCGCGCTTCTCGTCGAAGAGGTAGGCGATCTTGTCGGCCCAGTTGGTGAGCACGACCCGGTTCTTCGTCTTGAGCGACGGCGTCAGCTCGCCGGCCTCCTCGGTGAGCAGGCGCGGCAGGAGCGCGATGCGTCGTGGCCGCTCGTAGACAGCGAAGGCAGCCAGCGTGCGCTTGACCTCGGCGTCGAACAACTTGTCGACCGCCCTCTCCTCGATGAGCTGCTCGGGCGGCATCTCGGCAAGGCCGTTGGCCGCCGCCCAGGCGCCGAGCTCGTCGAAATCGGGCGCGATGAGCGCCCCGGTGTACGCCTGGCGGTCGCCCAGGATCACGGCCTGCGCCACGTAGCGCGAGGTCGACAGTGCGGCCTCCATCGGCGCCGGCGAGACGTTCTTGCCGTTGCCCAGGACGATGATGTTCTTGAGCCGATCGGTGATGC
>CAZHZI010000053.1:0-12314 GCA_964536955.1 uncultured Conexibacteraceae bacterium | reverse complement strand
CAGCGTGCGCAGGAAGGCGACCCGCTGGCGCATGCCGCCGGAGAGCTCGGCGGGGCGCGCCCGCTCGAAGCCGGCGAGGCCGAAGCGCTCGAACAGGCGGGCGGCCTCGCGTCGCGCCTGGGATTTCCGGGCGCCGGCGTTGCGAAGCGCCAACGCCGCATTGTCGATTGCGGAGAACCAGGGCAGCAGCAGGTCCCGCTGCGGCATGTAGGCGCAGCGAGCGAGGCGCCGGACGGCGTCGGTTTCGCCGCCCAGCTCGATCTCTCCGCGCTCCGGTCCCAGCAGCCCGGCGATCAGCTCCAGCAGTGTCGACTTTCCGCAGCCCGACGGCCCCACGAGGCCAAGCACCTCATTTGCCTCCGCCTCGAGGCGGAGGCACTCGATGGTTCGCAGCTCGCCATAGGAGTGCCGGAGGCCCCGGATCGAGATGGCGGCTCCCTGGGGCGGGGCGGCAGGCGATACACCCACGGCGGCGAATTCCTTGGCTTCCGCAGGCATCTTGGGTATCCTGGCGCACTCCGCGCTCCTGACCAAAGCGGTCAGGAAAGTCGATAAGCAACAAGCGCGGCATTCGGATGGACCCGGCAATCATCATCTTTGGCTTCGGCATCGGCGCGATGGTCGGCATGACCGGCATGGGCGGAGGCACCCTGATGACGCCTCTGCTGATCCTGCTCTTCGGCGTAAAGCCGGTCACCGCTATCGGGACGGACATCTTCTACGCGGCGGTCACCAAGACGGTCGGCGGCTGGCGTCACCTGCGGATGGGCACGGTCAACATGGGATTGGCCCTCTGGCTCGCCGCCGGCAGCGTTCCCGCCTCGGTTGCGGGTGTCTGGGCGATCTCGATCCTGCAGAGCAAGATCGGCGAGGAGAAGCTCGACTCCCTCGTCTACGCGCTGCTCGGTGGCACCCTGCTGATGGTGGGGATCATCACCCTTGCGCGGGCGCTGATCCTCAGCAACCTGATCGAAGAGCGCGACGACTTCGAGCTGAAGCACCGCCACAAAGTCGCCGCCGTGGTGATCGGCGCCACGACCGGCTTCGTAATCGGCATCACTTCGGCCGGTTCAGGGACGGTGATCGCGATCCTGCTGATCGCCGTCTTTCGCCTGGCGCCGCAGAGGGTGGTCGGCACCGACGTCTTCCATGCCGCGATTCTGCTCTGGGCGGCGGGCGTCGCCCACTGGGTCGGAGGCAACGTGGACTTCCTCCTGGCCGGCAACATCCTGCTCGGCTCCGTGCCCGGCGTCATCGTCGGCTCCCATTTCGCCGCCCGAGCGCCGACCGGCTTTCTGCGCACCGCCCTCGGCGTCGTCCTGGTCGCCTCGGGAGCGGTCACCGTGCAGAAGGGCGATCCGATGGTCTGGCCGATCGCAGCGGCGGTCGCCGGCATCGGCCTCGCCCTGCTGATCTGGCTCCCGCGCCGGTACCGGTCTCGCCGTGCCGAACGGGAGGCGCAGGAAGCCGACGGCGCACCGCACGACCGTTCCTCCGAGCTGACGCCGGAAGCGATCGGCTGACTGATTAACTAGCCGCCATGCGCGTTTCCGCGAAGGCCGACTACGCCGTTCGTGCCGCCGCCGAGCTGGCGGCGGCCGAAGAAGGCCCTATCAAGGGCGAGCGGCTCGCCGAGGCCCAGGACATTCCCCTTCAGTTCCTCGAGCACATCCTCCTCGAGCTGAAGCACGCCGGCATCGTTCGCGCCCGTCGCGGTGCCAAGGGCGGCTACTGGCTCGCCCGGCCCGCAGACGACATCACGATCGCGGAGGTCGTTCGCGCCGTCGAAGGCCCCATCGCCCACGTCCAGTCGTCGCCGCCCGAGTCGATCGAGTACCGCGGCAACGCGAAGCATCTCCAGGAGGTGTGGATCGCCGTTCGCGCCAACCTCCGTGCCGTGCTCGAGCAGGTGACGCTGGCAGATCTGGTCAGTGGTCAGCTTCCCCCGGTGGTCGAGCAGCTCACCGGCTCCCCGGACGCCTGGGCCGCCCGCTAACGGGCAGCGCAGGCGCGAGGTTCAGACCGGGTTCGCGACGGGGACCTCGACCTCGCCATCGGAGTCCGGCACGACGAGGATCGCGCCCTCACCGGTGACGTATGCCTCCTCGCCGTGGTGGACGATGTCCATCCCCACCGCCTCCTCGTGCTCGGTGGAACGCAGTGGCATGAGGAGCCCGATCGCCTTGAGCAGGGCAAAGGTGACCGCGAAGGCGTACGCGGGCGCGGCGATCGCCGCCAGCGCCTGGTCGCCGAGCTGGGCCGCGTTGCCGTAGACGAGGCCGTCTGAGGCGCCGTTCCAGGCGAGCTGGGCGAAGAAGCCGATGAAGAGGATGCCGGTGAAGCCGGCGATGCCGTGCGCGGCGAGGACGTCGAGCGTCTCGTCGACTCGCGTCCGTGGCCGCCAGACGATCGCGGCGTAGCAGGGCAGCGCCCCGACAGCGCCCAGCGCCATCGCCCACCCGGGACTGATGAAGCCGCCCGCGGGGGTGATCAGGACGCAGCCGACGATGATCGCCGTCGCCGCGCCGATCGCCGTCACCTTCCGGCCGCGGATCAGGTCGAGCGCAAACCAGACGATCAGCGCGCAGGCTGGTGTCAGCAAGGTGTTGGTGAAGGCGAGCACGCTGGCATCGCCGGTCGAAAAGCCACTGCCGCCGTTGAAGCCGAACCAGCCGAACCAGAGGAGGCCGGCGCCGAGCAGCACGTAGACGGCGTTGTGGGGTAGAAGCGCCTGCCGACCGTAGTCCTTGCGCGCGCCGACGACGAGCGCGGCGGCCAGGGCAGAGAAGCCCGAGCCCATCTCGACCGGGATGCCCCCGGCGAAGTCAAGGGTGCCGCCGGCTTGCAGCCAGCCCCCGCCGAAAGCCCAGTGCGCGAGCACCGCGTAGACGAGCACCGACCACAGCGCGGCGAAGACCAGGAACGCCCCAAATCGCATTCGCTCCACAACGGCACCCGAGATGAGGGCGACCGTGATGATGCAGAAGGTCGCCTGGAAGGCCATGAAGAGGAGGTGCGGGATCGTCGTGCCGTCGCGGGGCTCGAAGTCGACACCCTGCAGCGCCACGTGGCCAAGGCCACCGATGAGGCTGCCGTCGCCGTCGAAGGCGAGCGAGTAGCCGACCAGTGCCCAGGTGACCGCGGCGACCGGGATCGCGGCGATGCACATCATGAAGGTGTTGAGGGTGTTCTTCGAGCGCACCAGCCCGGCGTAGAAGAGACCGAGCGCCGGGGTCATCAGGAGGACGAGCGCGGTCGCGACCAGCATCCAGGCGGTGTCGCCGGTATCCACCTGTGCCGCCGCCGCCAGCGGGAAGCTCATCGCGTGCCCACTGGCGTCACGGCGCCGTGGTCGGTTTCACCCGTGCGGATGCGAACCGCCTGCTCCAAGGCCACGACGAAGATCTTGCCGTCGCCGACCTCGCCGGTCCGCGCGCCCTCGCAGAGGGCCGCCACGGTCGGCTCGACGAACTCGTCGGAAACGGCGATCTCGAAGCGGACCTTCTCGGCCAGTCCCATCTTCACGGTCGTGCCGCGGTAGGTCTCGACCCGCTCCAGCTCGCCTCCATGCCCTTGGACCCGGCTGAGCGAAACCCCCCGGACGTCGGCGCGATACAGGGCTTCCAGCACGTCGTTCGCCTTCTCCGGACGGACGATGCCGATTACGAGCTTCACAGGCCTCCCTTTCCTTCATAGGACAAGACAACTCCCCCTTGAGCGCGAGCGAGCCTAGCGTTATCCGAGCCGAGGGGTCAAGTGGGCGGATGCAGGGGATCCAAAGCCATTTTCTAAAGTTCTGGACCTCATCGCCGAGAGTGGGTACGTCATGCGGGCTCGATGAGCAAATCGAGGGCGTTGCGCCAGCCCGCACGGTCCGAGGCCAGCGGTTCTTCGACCTCTCTCTCGACATGCTCTGCACCGCGACCATGGACGGTTACTTCGTCGAGTTGAACGCCGCTTGGGAGAGCAGCTTGGGCTACACCCGCGATGCCCGCGCCACCGACGTCACGGAGCTGAAGCGGATTGCGGCCGACCGGGAGAAGCTGCTGGCCGAGGTCGAGAGATCGGCGAGCGCCTGCGGGCCGACATGCCAGCAGGCCAGACCTGCTCCGCCGGCCTGGCCTGCTGGGACTTCGTCGAGACCGTGGATCGGCTGCTCGAGCGAGCCGATGCCGCCCTGTACCAGGCAAAGAACGAGGGCCGGAATCGACTTGTCTACGAATCGGCAGAATCCATCGTGGACGGGACTTGATCGGCTGTCCGTCTCGTAATAGGTTGCCGATCCGCTTTCACTTGGTATCGCGCGGCACGCGCCAGCGCGGAAAGGAGTCATTTTGACGCAGCGTCTTTCGAGGAAGACACCTGTCATGGCCGTGGCCGCCGTCATTGCCCTTATCGCCGTCGGCCCTGGGCTCGCGTCCGGCGCCACCGAGTCTGCAACCGACTCGACCGTGTCCACCGTCTACATGAAGGACGTCAAAGGCAACCTCCGCTTCGTCGCGCCCAAGACGGTGACCGCAGGCGAGGATCTGCGCGTGGTCAACCAGACCGACCCGCAGCGGGTGGGTCCGCATACGTTCTCGCTGGTCACCAAGTCCTCGCTGCCGAAGACCGCCAAAGCGCGGCAGCTCTGCTTCGCCAAAGGCCACATCTGCAAGGCGATCGCAAGCTGGCACGGCTCCAACGGCAACTCGCCCATCGACAAGAATCCGGTCAAGGTCGGCGGCGTTGGTTGGGACACGCCGGGCAGCGTGAGCGAGAAGGGCGACTCCTGGTTTACGGGCAGCAAACCGGGCACCTCGATCGTGCAGCAGCTGACCGCCGATACCTCGGCCGGACCGACCAAGATCTATTTCCTCTGCGCGGTCCACTCGTTCATGCAGGGTTCGACCGATGTTCTGCCCCCCGTGGGCGGCTAGCAGCACGCCGGCCCCCCAGTCATCTGTGCCCCGCCTTGGGCGCCGAGCTTTCCTCGGCGCCCTCGGCGGCGGTGCGCTGGCGGCGCTTCTGCCGCTGAGGGCGCGGTCCAGTGGCCTCCTGCCTGGTGCGGAGGAGGGCCAATCGTCGCGGGCGTCCGCCGCCGTGCCGTTCCGGGCCCGGTTGCCGATCCCGCGCGAGCTGCGCGGCGCCAATCTGCGAATCCCGATCCGCGTAGCCGAGATCCAGATCCTCCCCGGCAGAAAGACGAAGATGTGGACCTACGGCGGGACGTTCCCCGGTCCGACGATCCGGCGGCGGGCTGGGCATCGCACCCGGGTGACCTTCGAGCACGAGCTTCCTCCCGAGGCCGGGGAGCTGACCGTCCACCTGCACGGCGGCCACAACCGCGCTCAGTTCGACGGTCAGCCCGGCGGGCTGACCGCCTCGCACCCCAGGTCCTTCTTCTGCCAGATCCCGCGGGGCCTGCCGGCGCGCGAGTCCGGCAACGATCTGCTGATCGAGCCGGGTGGAAGGAAGACTTATGTCTACGACTTGATCGAGGACGGCCGACCGGAGCGCGCCGCCTTCCAGTGGTACCACGACCATCGACTCGATCACACGGCACGAAACGTCTGGCGGGGCCTGGCCGGGATGTGGATCGTCGACGACGAGTTCGACGGGCGCCTGCCGCTGCCCTCCGGCGATCGCGACGTGCCGCTGATGATCGCCGACCGCACCTTCGACCGGCACAACCAGCTGATCGACCCGTTCACGGGCCGTCGACCGCCCGACGACGGGGTGAACGGCCAGGTGGTCCTCGTCAACGGCGCATATCTTCCCCACCACCGCGTCAGCGCCCAGCGGTACCGGTTGCGGATCCTCAACGTCTCCCAGTTTCGGGCATACAACGTTTTCCTCTCCAACGGGGCGCCGTTGGTGCAGATCGCCACCGACAGCGGCCTCATGCCGAGGCCCGTGCGGCGCCACCAGGTGCTGCTGGGGCCGGGCGAGCGCGCCGAAGTGATCGTCGACTTCGGTGTGGGCGCTGCAGCGGGAAGCTCGATCGAGCTGCGAAGCGGGCCCCGCCACGACGGCAAAGGGGCACTGGGCGCGCGGCCCTACGTCGGCGCCCTGATGCAGTTCCGGGTTGACTCCAAACGCCTTCCGGACCGGACGCGCGTACCCCGCAAGTTGCGCCCCCTGCCGGGCTGGGTGGGCGACGCCCGTCCCACCCCGGATCGCATCTGGACCATCGGGGTCGGCGGCCTCTTCAAGACAACCTGGACGATCAATGGCAGAACCTTCAATCCGGCGCGCGCCGACGCCTTCCCGGTCCTCGGCACCACCGAGACATGGGAGATCGTCAACCGCACCAACGTCGCCCACGTGATGCACATGCACCACACCGACTGGTACATGCTCGCGCGCGGCGGCAAGCCGCCGCCCCCCTGGGAGGATTGCCTGAAGGAGACCTTTTTCGTCAACCCGGGCGAGCGGATCCTGGTTGCCGGCCACTTTGCCGACTACACCGGAAAGTTCCCAATCCATTGCCACATGCTCGATCACGAGGACCACGGCCTGATGAGCCAGTTCGAGGTTGTGAGACCGGGGGAGGTGCCGGATGACGGAAGGGCCTGATCCGGCGACGGAGGAGCTGATCCGGAGTTTTCGGGAAGCGCGGCGGGACTCCGCCCTGGCTGTGCTCGAGGGGTTTCACGCGCTCAAGCACGCCTGGCGCTTTGGAGCGGAGGTGACGGAGGTCGTGGCGGCCGATCCGAGCGGCCTGGCCGAGCTGGCCGCCGAGCTGGCGCCCGACGTCGCCGGCTCAATCGCCGGGCGGGTGACCCCCGTCACCCCGGCGACGCTTGCCGAGTTGGCCCCGCAAGCGTCTCCCACCGGCGTCGTCGCGATCGCCCGCCGCCCGGGCGTCGATGTGGCCGCGACGCTGGCCGACGCCGGTCCCGCCCCGGTCGTTCTTCTCGAGGGACCGCGCAACATGGGAAACATGGGGGCCTGTGTGCGGGTGGCGGCGGCGGCCGACGCGGCGGCGGTCTTCACAACCGGGCGCAACGACCCGTGGCACCCGGATGCGCTGCGCGGTGGCGCCGGACTGCATTTCGCCTTGCCGGTGGCGGCGATCGAATCCCTACCGGCGGGCGACCGTCCGCTGATCGCGATCGATCCCCAAGGCAAGAGCCTCCATCCGCGGGACCTGCCGCCGCGCGCCGTCCTCGCCTTCGGCGCCGAGCGTCACGGCCTCAGCGACGAGTTGCTGGCGCGCGCCGACGCCCGCCTCGGCATCCCGATGCGAGCCGGCGTCTCCAGCCTCAATCTGGCGACATCCGTAGCCGCGGTGCTTTTCTCCCAGCGATTTTGAACCCGCCCCGCTTGCGGACCGTAGAAAGGGCAATGGTGGCGATTCGAAGCAATTCGAGACGAGGTGCGGCGCTACTGGCGGGGACAGCGGCGATAGCCACCGTGGCGGCTTTTCTCCTCGCCACGAGCCAGGGGGCGCCGGCATCTACGGCTGAGGCAAGCAAGGCGCCGACCGCCAAGGTCGACATTCGCAACTTCAAGTTCCAACCCGGTGTCCTCGAGGCCAGGAAGGGAACGAGGGTCATCTTCTCCAACTTGTCTGCCATCCCCCACACCGCGACCCGCGGTGGCGGCTTCGACACCGGCCGCATCGGTCCCGGGCGCTCGGCCGGGGTCCTTTTCGGGCAGGGGGGGACCTTCCGCTACCACTGCAAGATCCATCCGGACATGCGCGGCAAGATCGTCGTCGGCTAGCGGAGGCGAAGCTGCTGGCATTGTTGGCGCACTGCCGGAGTCGACGTTCCGGTGAGTTCCCCTCTAAAGCGGGGAATCTGCAAGCGAAATTGCAGCTTATTAGCAACTCCTAACAATTTTCTGGCTATTTCGTTAGCCTGCCCCGCTTCGATGCACGCCTCTCCATCTGGTTGCCCCAGACGTCTATTCATGCCCGCGCTGCTGCTTGCCGCGCTATGCGTGCTTGCGTTCGCAACGGCCAGCGCTCCGGCAGAGACCCTGCGGGAGAAGCTGGATGTTGCGCAGGGCAAGCTCAACGACGTGCGCCAGAGCGAGAGCGCACTGACCGCGACGATCGCTGAGCAGAACGCGGCGATCGACTCGATGATCGGCGAGGTTTCTGCGCTGCGCCAGCGCCAGGCCGCCGTCGAGGCCGAGCTGGCCGCCAAGCAGGCTGAGCTGGAGCGCGCCACCGCGAGGCTCGCGGCCGACAAGCGCCGCCTGGCACGGATCCGGGCGCAGTTGCAGCGCGCGCTGGTCGTGCTGCGCCAGCGTCTTGTCGAGATCTACGAGTCGGGCAGTCCGGACATGCTGAACGTCGTGCTGGAGTCGGCGAGCTGGTCGGAAGTGAGCACCCGTGCCGACTACCTGAGCCGCATTCAGGACTACGACAACTCGGTTGCCGAGCGAGTGAAGGGCTTGCGCGATCAGGCGAAGGCCGCGGTGAGGCGGATGAAGGCGGTTCGTCTGCAGATCGAGGGGGCCCGCGACGCGATCGCCGTCAAGGAGCGCCAGGTCGCCGCGGCGCGGGGGCAGGCCGAGGCGCGCTTTGCCGAACTGAAGGGTGCCCAGGCCGAGCGCCAGCAGGCGCTCGACGCGCTGGAGTCCCGTGAGCAGGCCTTGAGCGACAACCTCGCCGCGATCTCCTCCCAGATGGCGAGCGCCGGCTCATCGGTCCCTGCCACCGCGCCGGCGCCGCTGACGCCGGGCGAGTCCGCCGATTTCATCTCCGAGAGTCAGGCC
Source organism: uncultured Conexibacteraceae bacterium (assembly GCA_964536955.1). GTDB lineage: Bacteria > Actinomycetota > Thermoleophilia > Solirubrobacterales > 70-9 > CAZHZI01. The sequence continues at coordinate 3,602 of CAZHZI010000053.1, read as the reverse complement.
AGCGTGCCGAGCGGCGCGCCTCCGGCCGTCCAGGCCGCGATCGAGGCCGCCAACTCGATAGCCACGACGCCCTACATCTGGGGCGGTGGGCACGGCTCGTTCTCCTCGTCGGGCTATGACTGTTCCGGCGCGGTCAGCTTCGCCCTCAACGGCGGCGGCTTCCTTTCCAGCCCGCTTGACTCGACCGGTCTCTCCACCTGGGGAGAGCCGGGCCCCGGCAGCTGGATCACCGTCTACGCCAACGCCGGTCACGCCTGGATGACCATCGCCGGGCTGGCTTTCGACACCTCGGGCGGCGCCGGTCCCCGTTGGCACCCATCGCCGGTCAGCTCGACCTCGGGCTTCATAGCCCGCCACCCCTCCGGCTACTAGCCTGGGGGTGCGTGGCCGGCGCATATCGGCGTTCTCGGTCGCTCGCGTGCAGAGCACGCCACGCTCCCTGCGTCCTTGATCTACTTGACCACGCACCCCCATGGTGCGGTATTGCATTGGGGAGGAGGGGTAGGTTGAGACGATGGCTACTGACCTCGAGCGAGAGCTGAGCACGCTGCTCGAGGTGGAGCGCTTCGAGCCACCCGCGGAGTTTCGTGAGCGGGCGCTGTGGAGCGACCCGGCCGTCTATGAGGAGGCCGCCGCCGACCCGGAGGCCTGGTGGATGCGCCAGGCGATCGAGCTGCTCGACTGGATCGAGGAACCGAGCGAGGGCCTCGACGCGTCCAGCCCTCCCTTCTACAGGTGGTTCGCCGACGGCAAGTTGAACGCCTCGGCCAACTGCCTCGATCGCCACGTCGAAGCGGGACTTGGCCATCGCGTCGCCTTCCACTGGCGCGGGGAGGAGGGCGAGGAGCGGGATGTCACCTACGCCGAGCTCCTCGCCGCCACCCAGCGCTTCGCCAACGCACTGCGCACCCGCGGCATCGCGAAAGGGGACGTGGTCGGCATCTACCTGCCGATGATCCCCGAGGTTGTCGTGGCGATGCTTGCGACTGCGCGGATCGGCGCCGTCCACAACGTCGTCTTCGGCGGCTTCTCGGCCGAGGCGGTGCGCGAGCGGATGGAGTTCTCCCAGGCGAAGGCGCTGGTCACCGCCGACGGCGCCCGTCGTAAGGGCAGAACGGCTCCGATCAAGGCGCGGATCGACGAAGTGATGGCTGCGGTCGACTCGATCGAAACGGTATTCGTCGTTCGCCATACCGGCGGCGAGTGTCAGATGCGCGAGAGCCGCGACGTCTGGTTCCACGAGGCGATGGCGGCCGCCGACCCCGCCTGTCCCCCGGAGCCGATGGGCGCCGAGGACCCTCTTTACATCCTCTACACCTCGGGCTCTACCGCGAAACCGAAGGGCATCCTGCATACCACCGCTGGCTACCTGACCGGCGTCGCCTACACCCACCGCTACGTGTTCGACCTGAAGCCCGAGGAGGACGTCTACTGGTGCGCGGCCGATGTCGGCTGGGTGACCGGCCACTCCTACATCGTCTACGGGCCGCTGGCCAACGGGGCGACCAGCGTGATGTACGAGGGGGCGCCGGACTACCCGGACAAGGACGTCTGGTGGGAGATCGTCGAGCGCTACGGCGCGACGATCCTCTACACGGCGCCGACGGCGATCCGCGCCTGCATGAAGTGGGGGCCCGAGCATCCGGCCAAGCACGATCTCTCCTCGCTGCGGCTGCTGGGCAGCGTCGGGGAGCCGATCAACCCGAAGGCCTGGCTCTGGTACCACAAGGTGATCGGCGGGGAGCGCTGCCCGATCGTCGACACCTGGTGGCAGACGGAGACCGGCCACATGATGATCTCGCCGCTGCCCGGGATCACAGCGACCAAGCCGGGTTCGGCCACCCTGCCGCTGCCCGGGATCGAGGCCGACGTCTTCGACGAGGGAGGGCAAGTCGCTCGGGAGGGGGAGGGACTGCTGGTTCTGACCCGTCCCTGGCCGGGGATGCTGCGCACCCTCTACCGCGAGGACGAGCGTTTCGTCGAGACCTACTTCTCCCGCTTCGGCAAGGAGACCTACCTTGTCGGCGACGCCGCTCGCCGCGACGCCGACGGCTACTTCTGGGTGCTGGGCCGAATCGACGATGTGATCAACGTCTCCGGCCACCGGCTTTCCACCGCCGAGGTCGAGTCCGCGATCGTGTCCCATCCCAGGGTCGCCGAGGCGGCCGTGATCGGCCAGTCCGACGAGCAGACCGGCCAGGCGATCTGCGCCTTCGTGACGCTCGAGGGCGACCACGAGGGGACCGCGGAGATGATCGCCGGACTGCGCGACCACGTCGCCGAGCGGATCGGCAAGCTGGCGCGCCCGAAGCGCGTGATCTGGTCCGGCGACCTGCCGAAGACGCGCTCGGGAAAGATCATGCGGCGCCTGCTGCGCGACATCGCCGAGGGTCGCGAGCTTGGCGATGTGACGACGCTGCGCGACCCGGAGATCATGAAGGAGCTGGAGCAAAAGGTCGTCGAGCGTCGCGACGACGAGGGCTGAGGCGGCGCCGACGCTACCTCGCGGTGCGCTCGTCGACGATCCGCTCAACCGCGATCTCCAGCGCCAGAAGCTGTTCGCGCACGCTGCGCAGCTCGCGCAGGGCGATGGCTTCGGCCGAGAGCTGTTCGGCCTCCAGCTCGGCCTCGATCTGCGCTATCTCAGGGCCGAAAAACCGCTGCGCGAAGGCGCCGGTGAGCAGCGCGACGAAGCCGATCCCAACGATCAGGATGCAGATCGAGACGACCTCCCCGCCCGTGGTCGTCGGGTAGATGGACGAGCCCAACGTGGTCATCGTCGTCACCGACCAGTAGATCCCGTCCCAGGCATTGAGAGCTTGGGCGTCCCTCTCGAGGGCGACGAAGAGGGCGCCGCCGCCGATCGCGGTCAGCAGGGAGAGCAGCATCGCGTAGTGCAGGCCCTGCAGCGAGAAGACCCCGCGGGAGAGCTGCACCAGGCGGAGCAGCCGCAGCAGCCGCAGCAGCCTCAACACCCGCAGGCCCTGCAAGCTCGCCGGCAGCACGGGCGGGGTGAGGAAGACGATGATCAGGTCCAGTGGGTGGTGGCGGAGCCAGAGGCGGCGGTTGGGCACTACGGCAAGCATCACCACCAGCTCGACCGCGAAGGCGAGCCAGGTGATCCAGTTGAGCAGGTGGCCGACATCCTCGAGCGCCCCGCCGGGGTGGAACTCGGTGATCGCCACGGTCGGAAGGGTCAGCGCAGCCGCGACCAGCATCGGCGTGTTGAGCATCTCGGCGACGCGAGTGCTGCGCGCATCCATGCCGGGTTCGTATCGCGCCGGCATCTGTGCCGCCTCGGTGCTCACGCGGCCTGATTCGACGCCGCGGCCCGGTCGCCTACCGGGCGGCACAGCGGAAAGATAGTTTGCTAAGCTAATTACCAACGCTAAGCACATGTCAGGGGCTCTCGACACCACGCTCACCGGCTCGGCCGCCAAGTTGCGGCTGGCGATCGTTCGCACGGCGCGGCGGCTGCGGCAGGAGGCGGCCGGCGCCGCGGGCGAGCTGACGCCGACGTCCGCCTCGGCGCTGGCCACGGTCGAGCGGCACGGGCCGCTCACGCCAAGCGAGCTGGCGGAGATCGAGCGGGGGAAGCGGCC
>CAZHZI010000052.1:0-12657 GCA_964536955.1 uncultured Conexibacteraceae bacterium | reverse complement strand
GCCGCGAGGAGATCGAGGAAGCGGCGCGGCGCGCCCAGGCCGATGAGTTCATCCGCCACCTGCCGGACGGCTACGACACGATGGTCGGCGAGCGCGGGCTGACCCTCTCCGGCGGTCAACGCCAGCGCGTCGCGATAGCCCGCGCGCTGCTCGCCGACCCCCGCATCCTGATCCTCGACGACGCCACCTCTTCGGTCGACGCGACGACGGAGACGGCGATCAAGGAGGGCCTGCGCGAAGCGATGGCCGGCCGCACCACCTTCATCATCGCCCACCGCCTTTCCACGGTCTCGCTTGCCGACGAGGTGGTCGTGATGGACGGGGGTCGGATCGTCGACCGCGGAACCCACACGGAGCTGCTTGAGGGCTGCGGCTTCTATCGCGAGATCGCCGAGCACGGCCTCGCCGACGCTGTCTTCCTGCAGCGCGACCTCGAGGAGCGAGAGGAGCTGGCCAAGCTATGAGCGACGCCCTTCGCCTCTTCAGGTCCCTTTGGCGGCTGATCCGTGGCGAGGACCAGCGCGGGCGCAAGGTGCGCTGGATGGTCGGGCTGCTGCGCCCCTACCGCGGCAAGGTCGCGCTGATGTTCGTCGCGATGCTCCTCGCCACCGCGGCCGGGCTCGTTCCTCCCTACCTCGCCGGCCTCGCGGTCGACGAGGGAATCGTGGCCGGCAACATCGGCGCCCTGAACCTGATCGTGGCCACCTTCGTCGGCGTCGCCGTCCTCTACGCGGCAGCCACCTTCCTGCAGACCTACCTGGTCGGCTGGGTGGGGACGCGCGCGCTGCAGGACCTGCGCGAACGCGTCTTCGCCCACCTGCAGTCGATGTCGATCGGCTTCTTCACCCGGCGCAGCCCCGGCGTGCTGATCAGCCGCATGACCAACGACATCGAGGCGCTCAACCAGCTTGTCACCAGCGGCATGGTCACGATGTTCTCGAGCACCCTGACCCTGGTCGGCGTCGTGGTGATCCTGCTCTTGCTCGACGTCAAACTGGCGCTGGTCACATTCCTCACCTTCCCGCTGCTCGCAATCGCCAGCATCGTCTTCCGAATCGTCTCCCACGGCGCCTACCGGGCGACCCGCGAGCGGATCGCGGCGATCACCGCCTACCTGCAGGAGACGCTCAGCGGGGTGCGAGTGGTGCGCAGCTTCGGGCAGGAGCCGCGCCACGCGGCGGCGATGACCGAGCTGAACGTGGCCAACCGCGAGGCCAACATGAAAACCGTCTACCTCAACGCCTCCTACTTCCCGGCGGTCGAGCTGCTCTCCGCCGTCGGCACGGCCGCGATCATCCTCTACGGGGGCACGCTCGTGATCGAGGACGCAATCCAGGTCGGCGTCATCGTCGCCTTCGTCGGCTACCTGCAGACGTTCTTCGACCCGATCCAGCAACTCTCCCAACTCTACACGACCTACCAGCAGGGAATGGCGGCGCTGGACAAGATCTTCGACCTGCTCGACACCGAGCCGGACATGGTCGACGCGCCCGACGCGATCGACCCCGGGACGCTGCGCGGGGAGATCCAGATGGAAGGGGTGTGGTTCTCCTACAAGGGGGAGCTGGAGGAGCAGCCGGTGACCGACGTATGGGCCCTTCGCGACGTCAGCCTCCACGTTCCGCCCGGGCAGACGCTGGCGCTGGTCGGCGCGACGGGAGCGGGCAAGTCGACCTTCGCCAAGCTGGTCGCCCGCTTCTATGACCCGCAGGAGGGCACGGTTTCCATCGACGGGCACGACCTCCGCGGCGTCAGGCAGCGGGCGCTGCGGCGACAGCTGGGAATCGTCCCCCAGGAGGGCTTCCTCTTCTCCGGCAGCGTGCGGGAGAACATCGTCTTCGGGCGGCCCGACGCGACCCTGGAGGAGATCGAGGCGGCAGCCGCCGCAGTCGGCGCGAGCGGGTTCATCGCCGGCCTGCCGGACGGGATCGAGACCGAGATCGGCGAGCGCGGGATCCAGCTCTCAGCCGGGCAGCGCCAGTTGGTCGCCTTCGCCCGGGCGCTGCTGGCGGAGCCGCGGATCCTGATCCTCGACGAGGCGACCTCGAACGTCGACGTGCGAACCGAGAAGACGATTGAGACGGGGCTCGAGCGGCTGTTGGCGGGACGCACCGCAATCGTCATCGCCCACCGCCTCTCGACGATCCGCCGCGCGGGCAAGATCGTCGTCCTGGAGGGTGGCCAGATCGCCGAGGCCGGCACTCACGAGGAGCTGATCGAAGCGGACGGGCCGTACTCCAGGCTCTACGGAGCCTGGGCCGAATCCTCAGCCGCGTAGGACTTTGCCCTAGCCCGGTCCGATTCCACCGGAGGCACCGCCTCCCGTGGAGTCGCCGCTGCCACCCGACGGAGCCGCGGGCGAGCTGCCGGCCGTTCCACCGCCTGCGCCGCCCGTGGCCGGGGCCGGAGTGGGCGCGGGAGTCGGAGCCGGGGTGGGGCTGACCGGCGTGGTCGTAGTGGGAGTCGATACCGACGAGGACGGAGTCGTGGTGGTCGACGTGGCGGACGGGGCGCTCGGAGCCTCGCCGCAGTCCTGGAAGCCATATGACTGCGCGGCCGATTGGAAAGCGGTGAGCGCCGAGTTGGCGCTGGTCTGGGCGGAGCCGAGCGCAGCGCTGTCGCCGCGCTCGTCGGCCAGCTTGGCGTCGCTCTCCGCTTGGGCGAGGTCGTCCCCGGCGGAGATGACCTCGCTGTAACCGGCGTCGTCGGTGGGCGTGCCCAGCCCCTTCAGGCTGTCGACCATCCCGATGTAGAGGTCCGCGACCTGGCCGACCTGGCTCTCGGAGCCGGCGGCACTCGATCCGATCGATCCGATCGCGGCGTTCACCTCGGCACAGATCGCGTCGCCTTGGTCGATCAGCTCTTCCTTGCTCGGCGCGGTCGTCGTCGGAATGGTGGCGACAGCGGGCGCGGACTCGGTCGAATCGTCCTCGTCCCCGCCGCCGCAGCCGGCGATGGCAAGGGCGGCAAGGAGAAGCGCGATCGAATAGTTACGTGGTCGCATCAAGGGGGCGAACCTAGCAGAGGGCTTAGACGCTCTGAGCGGAAAGCCCGGTCGTCAATCCCCCTCCCTTTTGGCTATTTCGAGCCGTATTTCAGCAACTGCGCCCCAGGGACTCGAACCCCAAATTCCAGTTCCAGAGACTGGCGTGTTGCCAATTACACCAGGGCGCAACGAACAGCTTGAGGATATCCAGCGGGCGGGCGCCGGGCACACAGAGGGCTTCCGGACTACAAAATTTTGCTCAGATCGCTGCCGGGGTCGGCGATCCGGTCCATGGCGGCAGAGACGTCGATGCCCTCGGCGAGCATGCGACGGGCTTCGGCGAGGTCCTCGGAGCGCTCCACGCTTAACGCTCCGGCCACCTTGCCGTCCTTGACGTACCAGACGGAGAACTCGCCGCTGTCGCGGTCGCCGCGCCAGATCTCCTCGTCCCACTCGTGGGCCGGGCCGACGTACTCGAGGCTCGCCCAGTCGGCGAGGTCGCTGAAGAAGTAGGGAACGACGTCGTAGTCGCGGTCATCGCCGAGCATGTTGCCGGCAGCGTGCATGCCCTGCTGCATCGCCACGTCCCAGTGCTCGACCCGCAGCCGGCGACCGTGGACGACGCTGTCGTAGGAGCAGCAGTCGCCGGCCGCGTAGATGCCCTCGGCGGACGTCTGCAGCGTCGAGTCGCAGACGATCCCGTCATCGACCTCCAGCCCTGCCCGCTGCGCGAGGATCGCGTCGGCCTTCACCCCGGCTCCGACCACGACCGCATCGCACTCGATCGCGCGGCCGCTCTTCGTCACCACCGCGTTCACCCGGCCATCGCCCTCGAAGGCCTCCAGCTCCTCGCCACCGAAAACCTCGACGCCCCTCGATTCGAGCTGCGCCTGGAACCAGCGCCCGGCGTCGGTGCCGAAGGTCCGCGACAGCGCCACGTCCTCCATCATCACGATCGTGCACTTGACGCCCTTCGCCGTAAGCGAGGCGGCAACCTCGGTGCCGATGTAGCTGCCGCCGATCAGGACCACCCGCTCCGCCGCCTCCCCGTCGGCACGGATCGCGTCGGAATTGCCGAAAGCGCGCAGGTAGTGGATCCCCTCGTTCTCAGCGCCTTCGACTCGCAGGATGTTGACGATCGCCCCGGTGCCGAGCAGCGCCTTGCCGAACGCCACCTCCTCCCCACCCTGCAGCTGCGCGGTCCGCGCCACCGGATCGAGCGACATCACGTTGCGCCCGCTCAGCAGCTCGACGCCGTTCTCCTCGTACCAGGCGGGCGAATTGACGTAAGCGTCCTCGCGCCCCGCCTCCCCGCGCAGGTATTCCTTGGAGAGCGGCGGCCGCTCGTAGGGCGGCTCGGACTCGCGCCCGACGAGCAGGATCGATCCCTCCGCCCCCCTCTTGCGCAGCTCCGCCGCACAGTTGGCGGAGGCCATTCCCCCGCCGATCAGGAGGAAGTCGACCTGGCGGTCAGCCATCGCCCGAGGCGCCGTTGCTCCCGGGCCCGAAGAGCTCCTTCAGATCGTCCTCCATGCCCGGGTCGAGCACGGCCAGCACCTCGTCGCCGACGTTCAGCACCGTGTCGGGGCCGGGGACGAAGCCCTTGCCTTCGCGCAGGACGGAGATCAGCAGGCTGCCCTCCGGCATCTGCAGGTCGCCGACCCGCCGACCGATCACCCCGCAGTCCCGGCCCAGCAGCATCTCGATGATCTCCAACTGCTCCTCCTGGAGGTCCAGCAGGTGAACCAACCCGTACTCGGGCACCTCGTGCTCGATCAGGCGCAGGATCAGGTCTGTTGCCGAGACCGTGGGACGAATCCCCAGCAGCTCGAAGTGCTCGCGGTTGCGCGGGTTGTTGACCCGGGCGATCACCTGGTCGATCAGGTACTTCTCGCGCGCCACCTGGCAGATCAGCATGTTGTCCTCGTCGTCGCCGGTCACCGCGATCACCATGTCCGCCCGCTGGATCCCGGCTCGCTCGAGCACCCACAGCTCGGAGGCATCGCCGTACTGGACGTTGTGCTCGAGCTCCTGCTCGACGGTCAGGTAGCGACGCCTGTCGCTCTCGATCACCGTCACCTCGTGATCCTTCTCGAGCAGCTCGCGGGTCAGGTTCCACCCCACCTTGCCCGCTCCGACGACGATCATGTACATGCTCTCCGCTCCCCAGTCGTCCTAGGCGACTTCCGCCGCGTCGCGGGGCCCACCGTCACCGTCGCGCCGGGCGCCCTCGCGAACAGCGCCCTCCAGCATGTCGATCGCGACCCTCGTCGGGCAGACGGTGCGCAGTCCCTGGCGCTCGTACCACTCGGCCCGAAACGGGTCGAGTATCCGCGCGATCACAGTCGGCACGTTGTAGCGGCGGTGCGCGATCTGGGCGATGACGATGTTGGTGTTGTCGCCGTCGGTGGAGGCGATGAAGGCATCGGCCTTCTCGATTCCGGCCGCGAGCAGGGCATCGGTTTCCAGCCCCGCCCCGACCGTGAACTGGCCGCCCAGGTCCTCCCAGCTCTTCTCGAGACCGACCTCGAGCCGGGCGTGGGACTCGGGATCCTCGTCGAGGCAGGAGACGTCGTGGCCTTCCCGCAGCATCGAACGTGCCACAGACGATCCGACTCGGCCGCAGCCGACGATCAGGATGAACATGCCCTGATACTAGTGGCCGGCAGGCACGTCGGCGGCCGGCTCCTCGGGCGTCTCCGGGGGGGCGGTGAGCAGCACCCGGCAGGGGGCTTTTTTCAGCACGTACTCGGTGGCGGCGCCGACCTCGGCGCGCCTCGGCGCGCCGATCCCACCCAAGACCGCGCCACCGCGGATCTTCGTCGGCGGCTCGGCGCCCATCACGATCGCCTCGGAGCCGTAGCGCCGCGCCGCCTCGATGATTCCAGCCCCCACCTCGCGCGAGCGGACGACCTCCGAGCCGACGTCCACGTCCTCGTATTCCTCACCGACCTCCTTGGCGCGCGCCAGCGCCCGCTGCGCCTCCTCCTCGATCTCGGGCGGCAGCTCGGCGTTCAACGGCAGCGTCAGTGGGACCGCGATCACATATACCAGCGCGACGGAGGCGTCCTCCACCTCGTTGCCGGATTCCTCCTGCTCTGCTGCGGCAAGGCGTCCCGCGGTGGCGACGATGTCGTCGTCGAGCTTGGTCCCGAAGACCGGCACGAGGGTCCTGCGAAAAGAGGCCTCCGGCACCTGCTTCGTCAGCGCCCTCTCCGTGACCGAGACGCGCTTGGTCAGCGTCGTCCCCTCGAAGACCTTGCGGTAGACGACGTAGAAGACGAGCCCGAAGGCCATCCAGCCGCCACCTACCCAGCGGGCGGTGTCATGGTAGGCGAGAACGCTGAGGAAGGCGAGGCCGCTGACCAGCGCCGCGAAGATCGCCGGCGCCGGCAACTCGGCGCCTCGCCATGGCACGCTCCAGGGAATCCGAAACGGTCTCCGCATCTCGGGGGCGCGGATCCGCATCCGCACGATCGAGACGTGGGCGATCGTGATCGCCAGCGTTGCGCCAAAGGCGTAGATGCCGGCGAGGAGCTTCACGTCGGTGGGTGCCACAAGGCCGATCGCGATCACGCCGGAGATGACGATCGCCACGTAGGGAGTCGCGTGACGCTTGCTCAGCTTGCCCAGCCAGCTGGGAATTTGGCGGTTGATAGCGAGCGTGTAGATGTGGCGGGAGACACCCAGCATCGAGGTGCTCGCCGCCCAGAAGAGGACGGGCGCGGCGACAAGCGCCACGATCCATCGCATCAGGTCGGCCAGCCAGGCCGGGTGATAGGCGGAGACCACCCCCAGCACCGGTTCCTCGACGAACTTGTTGCCAAGCGCCGTCTCGGGGCCCTGGGGGCCGGCGACGACCGGAACCGCCATCAACGCGATCGCGGCCATTCCGGCGTAAACGAGCGGCACGGTGATCGCCCCCAGGGAGACGACCCGCTTCAGGTCGCGAGGATGGACGTTGATGTCCGGAGCGAGGTCGGAGGCCGCCTCGATCCCCGCGTAGGCGAGCATCGCGACGACCCCCGCGTAGGCGATGTCGGTGAAGCTTGGGTCGGCAAAGAGGTTGAGCTGCTCGGTGAGGCGGTCCGGATGCCAGACGGCGAGGACGCCGACGGCGATCACCGCGACCTGCAGGACGGCGTCGGCAAGCGCGAGGGCGGCGAGCGAGCGACCCTGGCGGCGCCCGGTGACGTTGAAGATGTTCAGCCCGCATGCCGCGACGACGACGAACGCGGCGATGCCGATCTCCCAGCCGGGCTCGGCGAAGCTGCCGGAGATCGGCTGTAGGTAGTGGGGCACCGAGATCGCCGCCAGGGCGATCACGATCAGATAGTCGATAAGGATCGCCCAGCCGGCGATGAAGGCGATCAGCTCGTTGAAGGCATAGCGGGCGAAGGTGGAGGAGCCGCCGCGCTCGCGGAACATCGCCCCGCCTTCGACGTAGCTCAATGTGGTCAGCACGAACAGCAATCCCGCGGCGAGGAAGATCAGCGGCGTGAGGCCGAGACCGCGATCGGCGACGACGCCGAGGGCGAAGTAGATCGAGAAGCCGACCGCCGAGTAGGCGGCGCCGAACAGCCAGGGGACGCCGAGGCCGCGCTGCAGCAGCGGCGCCGCCTTCGGCGGCTCGGGTCGCTCCGCAGCGCTCACCGACTCATCCGCGACGCCGCCCATAGCCGCCCGCCGCCGACTGCGAGGAAGGCGACGCCCAACACCACCCCCACCGAAAGCGGCCCGCCGCCGTTGACGAGAGTGGCGACGAGGATTCCCACGCCGACGAGGAGGAAGAGGACCGAGAAGGCGCGGACGGAGCCGTGGTAGATCCGCTCGGGCGAGGCCATCGGGGCGATTCTAGGGCGATGGGCGGAACGCTCAGGCCCGGGTGAGAGCGAGCGTCGCATCGGGGCCCCGCTGCGCGGCGGGCTCGGAGACGACGATCACCCGGCAGGGCCGCTCGCCGAGCACCGTCTGCAGCGTCTTGTCGTACAGCGGCGCGCCGTTGCGATAGCGCAGCCCGACCACGATCGCGGCCGCGTTGATCAGCTTGGCCTCGTCGGAGATCGAGTAGCCGGACTGTCCCGGCCGCACCCGCTCGACGTGCCCTGTCACCCGCTGGCCGCCGATCAGCTTCGCCTGTTCGATCTTGCTCTGCGCCTCGCCTTCCCGCTCCCGCAGCTCGGCGTCCAAGGGCAGATTGGTCGGCACCGTCAGCATCGAGTGGATGTGGATGCCGCGGCGCCGCTTGGAAGCCAGCTTCACCGCGGTAGAGACCATCTCGTCGGAGAACGGCTCGCCGTCGTCGAATGCGACCAGGACGCTGCGGTACTCGATCTCCTCCACGCCGAGCGGCTCCGGCAACAGCACCTTCACGGTCTCGGTCAGCGGCAGCTTCTGGTTGCGACGGTAGAGGACGTACAGGGCGATCCCCAAGACCATCCAGCCGGCCCCAACCACCAGCGTTCGCGGGTTGAGCGCCATCACGACGATCCAGGCGGCGAAGGTCCCCGTCCCGCCCAGGACCGCGGTGATCGGAATGTCGAAGCCGAAGGCGTGCACGTTCAGCGGCGACTTCCAAGTGCGCTGGACCTCCCCGTTGTTGCGCCGCAGCTGGATCACCGCGACGTGGGCGATCGTGAAGGAGAGCATCGCCCCGAACGAGTACATCGTCGCCAGGAAATCGGTCTGGCCCGGAAGCAGAGTGATCGCGGCCACCACCGAGAAGATCAGGATCGCTACGTAGGGCGTTCGATAGCGCGGATGGACCTGGCGCATCACCTCGGGGAGCTGGCGGTGCTGGCCCATCGAGTAGGTGAGGCGGGATACGCCGATCAGGCCCGCGTTGGTTGCAATCAGGAGGATCACCGCGGCAAGGATGCCGACGTAGAAGCGCAGCGCGTCGGTGAGCCCCGCGCCCACTCCCAGGTTCTCGACGATGCCCAGGATCGGGTCGTTGGCGAACTCGGTGCCGAGCGCGGTGGTAAAGCTGCCCGCGGCGTCCTGGGTGACCGGCATCGCCGAGAGCGCCACCATCGGAATCAGCAGGTAGAGGGCGAGCACCGCGATGACCGTCAGGCCGACGCTGCGCGGAATCGTCCGCGAGGCGTCCTTGGCCTCCTCGGCCATGTTGGAGATCGTTTCGATCCCAGTGTAGGCGATCATCCCGACCGCGACTCCCAACGCGAAGTCCGACCAGGTCGGGGCGACGCCGAGATGGACGTTGTCGACCAGCACATCCGGGCTGAGGACCAGGAAGAGGCCGATCCCGACCAGCACCACCTGGGTGGCGAGGTCGGCGATGGCGAGGACGAGATTGAGCTTCGCCGACTCCTGCGAGCCGCGGATGTTGAGCACCGCCAGGCCGGCGATCAGCACCGCGCCGCCGATGATGTCCCCGGGAGCGTGGCCGAGCGGCCCCCAGAAGACCGCCAGGTAATGGGGCACGAAGTAGGCCGAGATCGCGACCGTGATCGTGTAGTTGAGCATCTGCCCCCAGGCGGCGATGAAGCTGACCAGCTCGTTGAAGGCGTGGCGGGCGAAGCTGGCGGAGCCCCCCGCCTCGGGGAACATCACCGTCGCCTCCGCATAGGTGGCGGCGGTGGCGGCGAAGATCAGGCCGGAGATGACGAAGGCGATCGGGGTGAGGCCGAGCGCGAAGGCGGCGGTGACGCCAAGTGCGTAGTAGATCGAGGAGCCGACGTTGCCGTAAGCCGCCGAGAACAGCGCGCCGACGCCGTGGACGCGGCTCAGCGACTCGTCTCTGGGGATGCGCTGGGCCATCTAGACGCGGATCTGTGCGGCCATCTAGCCCGAATATACGGACGCGGCCGGTGCCCTTTGCACGTGCCCACGCGCCAGCTCGTCCGGCGAGGCACAACCGCAGAGGGCGAGTGCCAGCTCGAGCTCGTCGCGAAGCAGCTCCAGCACTTGGCGCGCTCCGTCCTCGCCGCCGACAGCCAGCCCCCAGAGGGCGGGCCGCCCGACCAGGACCGCATCGGCCCCCAACGCGAGGGCGATCGCCACGTCGGTGCCGCGCCGGATGCCGCCGTCGACCAACACCGCGGCGCGTCCCTCGACCGCCGCGACGACCTCGGGCAGCGCGTCGGCGCCGGAGAGAACGCAGTCGAGCTGCCGCCCGCCGTGATTGGAGACGACCACCCCCGCCGCCCCGTGCTGGACCGCCGTCTCGGCGTCCTCGGCGGTCAGCACCCCCTTGACCAGCACCGGCAGGTCGCAAGCCGAGGCAACCGCCTCGAGATCCCGCCAACTCAGGTTCGGCTCCATCAACGAAAACGTCTCCGCGATAGTCACCTCCCGGTCGACCCCGAGCGCGGCTTTTACACTCGGCACGCCCAGGCCCTCGGGAATGCTGAAGCCCGTCCGCAGGTCACGCTCCCGCCGCCCGCCCCTGGGCGCATCCACCGTCACGACGAGCGCCTCGAAGCCGGACTCCACCGCCTCGTCGATCAATGCTCGGGTCACCGCCTCGTCCTTGAAGCAGTAGAGCTGGAACCAGCGCCTTCCCCCCGGTGCGTCCGCGGCGACCTCGCTCGGCCGCGCCGTCGCCAGGGTCGAGAGGCACATCACCGCCCCGGCCGCAGCGGCAGCCCGCGCCATCGCTACCTCACCGTCGGGATCGACCAGCCGCTGGTAGGCAACCGGCGCGACCAGCACCGGCATCGAGACCTCGGCGCCCAGCACCTCCACCCCGGTCCGCACCTCGCCCACGCCGGCCAGCATCCGAGGTCGCAGCCGCCAGCGCCGCCAGGCGGCGACGTTGTCCTCCAGTGTCACCTCATCGCAGGCGCCACCGGCGAAATACCCAAGAACCCCAGCGTCCAACTTCTCCGCAGCCGCGCGCTCGAAGTCCGCGACATTGATCAGATCCGCAAGCACGGCGGCGACCCTAGCCGACTCAGCGTGGGGAGAAACCCGCGCTGTGGCGGCTTTGTGTCGGTATCCGCAACAAACCCGACACAGCGGACTTGAGAATTGCGGATATCGCTGCGCGCCAGCACGGCGTCTTGTCGTCGAGGCAGCTTCTGGAGGCGGGCCTAACGCGATCCGGAATTACCCGGCGTGTCAGGACGGGCAGGTTGCACCCGGTTCATCGGGGGGTGTACGCCGTTGGGCATACGGGACTGGGCATCGAGGGGAGGTGGATGGCAGCCGTCCTTGCCTGTGGAAGCGATCGCTCAAAGAGTCCGTGGGGTGGAGCCGGTACCTCAGCGTCTTCCACGTCGATGCGTACCGTCCTCGACCACTGGGGCGTGGCGCTCAGTCATCGCAGTGCAGCTGCATTGTGGCAACTGCTTCCCCCGAGAGAGGGTCCCGTCAACGTCTCAGTCTCGGGAATCGGGGGCAGGGAAAGGCGTCAAGGCGTTCACGTTCATCGCTCCAGGACGCTCACGTCCGAGGTGGTGACTAACCATCGAAGCATCCCGGTGACCACTCCGGCGCGCACCATCGCGGATCTGCGCAGGGCAAGCTCCACCAGGGGATGCCCCGCGGCAGTTCCATCGTGGGAACTTCGACGAGCGATTCGGCAGGCCGAGGTCTTGGACCTGCCGACAGGGGCCCAAAACTTGATGAAGCGCACTCGCAGCGACTTGGAACTGCTGTTCCTTCGCCTCTGCCGACGCCACGGCCTCCCCCGCCCGGAGGTAAACGTCCAGATCGGCCCGTTCGAAGTCGACTTCCTATGGCGTGAGCGACGGCTGGTGGTGGAGACGGATGGCTACAAGTACCACCGAGGAAGGATGTCGTTTGAGAGCGATCGCGCCCGCGATTTCAAACTGCGAGAGATTGGCTACGAGGTGATCCGGCTCTCAGACCGCCAGGTCGCGGATGATCCTGAACGGGTCGCGAGACTACTTAGCGGAATGTTGACTTCCAGAGGTGGGACTCACCACACCTAGGAACGCGCAAGCTTCCATTCTGGGTCGATGCGCTTTGCGAAGAAGACACGCTCGAACCCATTCTCGCTGCGGCGGGTCGACTTCCCGGTAGTCGAGGCGTAGATAGAGGGCGAGGTTCTCCGTCATCGCCGCGTTGGTGTAGAGCCGCAGCGTGTTGATGCGGGACTTCCTTGCGTAAACCTCCGCGAAAGCGAGAAGAGTTCGGCCGATTCCCTCGCCCTGCCGACTCGGATCGACGGCGACGTTCTCGATCAAGATGTGGTCCGGCTCGCGGACCAAGACGATCAACCCGACAACTCCGTCATCGTCGGCGAGAAATGCAAAACCGTGGCGAATTCTCTCGGCGTAGTCGTCATCCATTGGCGCAGGACGACAACCGATGCGCTCGACTTAAACCTCGTAAGCGCGCTGCACAAGACTGCTGACCGCCGCTGTGTCAGCCAATTCAGCCGGGCGAACCTGCATCACGTAAGTCTTGCACTAACACGCGAGCCCGATTGTTCCGCAAGCGGCGTCCTGTTTTTCGCCCCACCCCTACCGCGGACAGCCACAACATCCGAGGCGAAAACCCAGCAGGGGGGGAGGGGCACCCGACCCCCTCCCCACCCGAACGCCTAGAAGTGGACTATGGGAATGATCAGGATCGCGACGATGTTGGCGACCTTGATCATCGGATTGATCGCCGGCCCCGCCGTGTCCTTGTAGGGATCGCCGACCGTGTCACCGGTCACCGAGGCCGCATGGGCCTCAGAG
>CAZHZI010000051.1:0-12970 GCA_964536955.1 uncultured Conexibacteraceae bacterium | reverse complement strand
GGAAAGGTGACGCAGATCGCCGCGTCGAGCTCGCCGACGTCGATCCCCAGCTCCAGCGCGTCGGTCGCGACAACCGCCAGCAGCTCGCCCGAGGACAGTCGCTCCTCGATGTCGCGCCGCTGCTGCGGCGTGTAGCCGCCGCGGTAGGGGGCCATCCGCTCCGCCAGCTCCGGCTGACCGCGCGCGGTCAGCTCGTCGCGGGCGAAGCGCTGGATCAGCTCGATTCCCTTGCGGCTTTTCAAAAAGCAGATCGTCCGCACCCCGGCGGCGACCAGGTCGGCCAGCAGCCCCGCCGCCTCCGAGAGCGCCGAGCGCCGCAACCCGCTCGTCTTGTCGATCAGCGGCGGGTTCCACATCGCGATCTCACGTCCGGCCCGTTGCGCCCCGTCGTCGTCGATCAGCTCGAACGGCGTCCCCACCAGCCCCTCCGCCAGCTCCAACGGATTGGCGATCGTCGCCGAGGCGAGCAGGAAGCGCGGCTCCGCCCCGTATGCGCGCGCCACACGCCGCAGCCGCCGCAGGACATTCGCGACGTGGGAGCCGAAGACGCCGCGGTAGGTGTGGGCCTCGTCGACGACGACCCAGCCGAGGTTGGCGAGGAAGTCGCCCCAGCGCTTGTGATGCGGCAGCACCCCGATGTGGAGCATGTCGGGGTTGGTGAGGACGAGGTTGTTGCGCATCCGGATCGCCGGGCGCTCCTCGCGCGGCGTGTCGCCGTCGTAGATCGCCTCGCGCAGGCCCGGCGGGCGCAGCTGTCCCAGCTTGCGGGCCTGATCCTGGGCGAGGGCCTTTGTCGGATAGAGGTAGAGAGCACGGCGCTTGGGATCTTGGGCGATGCCGTCGAGCACCGGGAGGTTGAAGGCGAGGGACTTGCCCGAAGCGGTGCCGCTGGTGATCACCAGGTTGGAGTGCGCTGCCGCTTCCAGCGCTTCCCGCTGGTGGGAGTAGAGGCGGTCGATCCCCGCCGCGCGCAGCGCTTCGGCGAAGCCGGGGTGAAGGGACTTGGGCAGCGCGACCCGCCGCGCCTTGCGCTCCTCCTCAAAGCCCTCGGCAACCACGCGCCCGTCGCGTCGCGCCGGGTCGATCGCGATCGCCCAAGGGGTTTCGAGCAGGCTCTTCGCCACTAGGCGACGCTCCGGGCGGGGCGGACGATGCGGCCCGCGACCCGTACCGCCTGGAGGGCGCTGCGGTCATGGATCCGCAGGACGTCGGCCCCTTCGCGAACCGCCATGGCGACGGCCGCGACCGTCCCCCACTCCCGCTCGCCGGCCGGCAGCCTCCCCTGCCACGAGCCGGCCAGGACCGCGCCGATGAAGTCCTTTCGCGACAGCGAGACGTATAGAGGGAGGCCGATCCGCCTCAGCTCGCCCAGCCGGCGCAGGATCTCCAGGTCCTGGTCGATGGTCAGGTCGAAGTCGAGCCCGGGATCGATGGCGATCTGCTCCTCGCCCACCCCAAGCCGCCGGGCGGCCTCGACTCTCCCCTCGAACCACGACCTCAGGTGGTCCACGACGTCGCCGTACTCGCGCGGCGAGCGGTCGACCCGCGGTGGGCCCTCGATATGCATCAGCACGTAGCCGCAACCGGCCTCGGCGACCAGCCCGAACATCTCCTCCGAGCCGCCGGAGATGTCGTTGACCGCAACCGCGCCGGCATCCAACGCCCGCCTCGCGACCTCCACTGAGAAGGTGTCCGCCGACACCGGCACTCCACCGCCGGCCAGTCCCTCGATCGTTGGGACCAGCGCCGCGGCCTCCTCCTCCGGTTCGACATGCGGCCCGCTCCGCGCAGCCACCGCCCCCACGTCGAGCATGTCGAATCCAGCCCGCACCAGATCCAACCCGTCCTCGACCGCCCGGTCCGAAGTACCACTACGAGCCCCCTCAAACATCGAGTCGGTCGTCACGTTGACGATCCCAGCCGCGATCGGCTGGTCGAGAGGCAGAACCCGATCGGCCAGGCGCCAGCTCATAGCGCCCCTCGCGCGGATGGCCCGGGGGAGGGGTCGAGAACGGAGCCGCTGCACCGCCCGCAGGCCCCTCTCCCGGGCCATCCGCGCGCCGAAGGGCTGA
The DNA here is from genome assembly GCA_964536955.1 of uncultured Conexibacteraceae bacterium. Classification (GTDB taxonomy): domain Bacteria; phylum Actinomycetota; class Thermoleophilia; order Solirubrobacterales; family 70-9; genus CAZHZI01. The sequence continues at coordinate 10,898 of CAZHZI010000051.1, read as the reverse complement.
TAGCTGGATCATCCATCGACGGCTACCGTAGCGACCACGCGATGCCCCTGAAGTGCGTCTACACCGACCTCGATGGGACCCTGCTCGGCAAGGGCAGCTCGCTTTTCCGCGACGCCGACGGCGCCTTCTCCCTGTCCCAGTCCCGCGGCCTCGAGGCGTGCCACCGCGCCGGAGTCGAGGTCGTGATCATGTCCGGCCGGCGCGAGCCGCAGGTGCATGAGGCGGCCCGACTGATGGGCGAGACGTCCTACATCTACGAGGCCGGCTGCGCCTTCGCGATCGACGGCGAGACGACCCTGATGACCGGCGACCTCGTCCCCACCGAGGAGGGCACCGTCTACGAGCAGATCGAAGCGCGCGGCATCCCGAAGGCGCTGTTCGAGCGCTTCGAGGGGCGGCTGGAGTACCACGCCCCCTGGCACCACGGCCGCGTCCTCTCGCACCTCTTCCGCGGCAAGGTCGACGTCGCGGAAGCCAACGCTCTGCTGCAGGAGCGGGGCGACAGCGATCTGCGCCTGCTCGACAACGGGGCGATCGGCCGCGAGATGCCGGCGATCGACGGCCCCACCCATGCCTACCATCTCGTTCCCAAGCTGGTCAGCAAGGCGGGCTCGGTCGCCGCCCACGCCCGGGCCCGTGGCTACGACCCGGCCGAGTGCATCGGGGTCGGCGACTCGGTCGAGGACCTCGAGGTCGCCGCCGCGGTCGGCCGCTTCTTCGTCGTCGCCAACGGGCCCGAGCGCGACGCGGGCCTTCGCGACTCCCTTCCGGCCTGGGACAACGTCACGGTCACCGAAGGGCGGATGGGCGATGGCTTCTACGAGGCCGTCATCTCCACCCTGGTCGAGCGGCGCTGAGCAGTCATTAGTATCGGCTGGGGCCGTTACCCGACCACGGAAGGAGGCCCCCTCTTGTCGCAGGAGAACGCGACGGTCGCCGAGCAGGAATACCTGGAGATCATGTTCTGGCTTGAGGAAGCCGGGCTGCCGATGACCGGCGCCAACATCGCCCGCGCGATGCAGCTGTCGCCCCCGACCGTGCACGAGATGATCGGCCGACTGGTCGAGGACGGCTACGTCGAGCGGAACCCGGACAAGTCACTTGACTTCACCGGATCCGGACGCGAGCACGCCAGCCACATCGTTCGCCGCCACCGGATGATCGAGCGCTTCCTCACCGACGTGCTCGGCATCCCCTGGGATGAGGTCCACGAGGAGGCGGAGCGGATCGAACACGCGATGTCGCCGGTGCTGGAGGAGCGGATGCGAGCCGCGATCGGCGACGCGACCACCTGCCCGCACGGCCATCCGATCGTCGAGGGGGCACGCGAGCAGGGCTCCCTCCTCGCTGACGTCGAGGCGAGCGCCAAGGTCGAAGTGCTGCGTTTCGAAAACGAGGCGGAGGACCTGCTCCATTACTTGAAGCGGGCCGGGTTGGAGCCGGGACTGGAGGGAATCGTGGAGAGCACCGACGATGCCGGCGTCACCATCGCCTCCGCGGACGGCGCCCACACTGTCTCCCGCAGCGTCGCCGAGACCGTCTCGGTGCGGGCCGACCCGGCGCCGGCGCCCCGGGCGGCGATCCCGGAGCAGCTCGTCCTCTCCTCTGACCGCTACGGCCGCTGAACCGGCTTGACGACTACGGTTTGCCTGCTGCCACCCAGGTAGGCAAGGTAGATGCGAAAGGCCAGTTTGCGGCCCTCGATTACCGGCTCGATCGGCTTTATCGCGCCTTGCCAAAGCGTCAGTTCGATGACTTTCGACTCCGCCGGCGGCGCAATGCCGATGCTGTGCGGATGGCTTCAGGCGATCGTGCCCGCGCGGACGCGGTCCAGCGCCCCGGCGATCCGGGAGATGCCCTCCGCGATCCGCTCGGGAGGGACGCTGGCGAAAGAGAGGCGAAGGCTGTTCTCGCCGCCGTCGATCATGAAGTCCGGGCCGGCGACGAAGGCGACGGCCTCGCCCTTGGCCTCGGCCAACAGCTCGCGGGTGTCGGTTCCCTCGATGAGATCCAGCCAGAGGAAGTAGCCGCCACCGGGGACCACGAACTCGGCCTCGGGAATCTGCTCGCGCAGCGCGCCCACCAGCGCCTCGCGGCGCTCGCGCAGGGCGCCCTTGACGAACTCGATGTTGCGGTCCAGGCCGCCCGAGCGACACAGTTCCAGCACCACAGCCTCGGCCAGCATGTTGGGTGAGATGTAGGTCTCGTTTGCCCGCTTCGCCAGCTTGGCGATCTCTGCGCCCGGCCCGGCCAAGTAGCCGACCCGCACGCCGGGACTGACCGTCTTCGAGAAGGACGAGGCGTGGATGACCCGGCCGGCTCGATCGAGCGAGAGCATCGTCTCCAGCGCCTCCCCCTCGAAGGGCAGCTCGCGGTAGGGATCGTCCTCGAAGACCCAGAAGTCGTGCTCGGTGGCCAGCTCGACGATCCGCGTCCGCTTCTCGGCCGAGAGCGTGCAGCCGGCGGGATTGTGAAAGTTCGGAATGACATGAGCGAGCTTCACCGGCCCCTTGGCGAGCGCCGCCTCCAGCGCCCCGACGTCGAGCCCGTCCGCCTCCAGCGGCACCGGCACCAGCTCGACGCCAAGCCGCTGCAGCATCAGCAGGGTGCGGTCGTAGGTCGGCTGCTCGACGACCACCCGGTCGCCGGGCTCCAGCAACTGCTCGAACAGCATCGCCCCCGCCTCCAGCGACCCATTCGCGACCATCACCTGTCCGGCGTCCAGTTCCCCATGCCGCTCGGCGATCCACTGGCACAGGCCTGGATGGCCGATTCCGGTCCCGTAGGAAAGCGCCTTCTCCCAGTCCTCGGCGAGCGCGACGGCGGCCGCCTCCCGCACCGCCTCGTGGGGCAGGATGTCAGCGCTGGGCGCGCCGCGGGCGAAGGAAATCATGTCGCCGGCCATCGAGCCGAGCCTAGCAACGCCCCGATCCTCGGACAGCGGGGGGAACAAAGGGGTGAATGAGATTTGACATGAAATGCATGCCGAATCTCATTCACCCCCCGATTGGGATGGGCGGAAGCGGATTTTCCAACGCGAGTGGGAGCTGGCGACGCTCGCGACCCGGCAGCACGGCGTGATCGCGCGACGCCAACTCATAGCGCTCGGCCTGGGACGCGGGGCACTTGTCAACCGGCTGAAGTTGGGACGCCTGCACCTCCTCCACAGCGGCGTCTATGCCGTCGGCCACGTACGAATCAGCCAGCGAGGCCGCTGGATGGCTGCCGTACTTGCCAGCGGGGAAGGGACGCTACTGAGTCACCGAAGCGCTGCGGCTCTATGGGCCCTAATGGGTGCTCCAACCTCGCCGGTCAACGTGACGTCATCACACGGCCGGCAGGGGCGTCCGGGGATCGCTCTCCATAAGGGCCGCATCCACCCGGAGGACCGAACGGCAACGGACGGGATCCCGGTCACCTCAATCGCCCGCACCCTCCTCGACCTGGCAGAGGCAGTCGACCGAGCGCGACTCGAGCGTGTCTTCGAGGAAGCCGACCGCCTTGGCCTTCTCGACCTACACGCTCTCCAGCGGGTCTGCGATCGCGGTCAAGGCCGACGTGGCCTGGGCGCAGTCCAAAAGCTCGTCGTCAGCGCGTATCGCGCACCTGAAACCCGTTCCCAATTGGAGAACCGCTTCGCCGACTTCTGCCGTACCCACCACCTGCCGCCACCGGTCCACAACCCCCTAGTCCTCGACTTCGAAGTCGACGTGCTCTGGCCCGGCGAGAAGTTGATCGTCGAACTCGACGGCTTCGCCTATCACCGCCACCGGGCCGCCTTCGAGCGAGATCGGGCCCGCGACGCGGCGCTGCAGGTCGCCGGTTACCGGGTGATCCGCCTCACTCATCGACGGCTCGCCGACGACGCGGCCTCCATCGCTGCCGAGATACGCCGGCTGCTGGGAGGATTTGGGGCTACCGGTTTCCGCGCTTCGCGCGGGGCAGGACCAGCTTGACGGTCCGCTCGCGCAGGGTCTGGTTCCCGACCGAGTCCCTGGCGATGACCGTCAGCATCGCCTCCGCGCGGCCTCCACGGCGAATTGCGCGCGCCACAGGACGCCGGATGCGCCTCGGCAGGCGGACGCCCAGCCGTCCCCAGCCTCCCGGCCCCAGGGACATCGTCGCCGGCCCGATTCGGAAGGTGCGACGAAGATCCCGCCCGCGTCGCTCGAGCGTCATCGAAATCCTTCCGCGCGCGCGGACGGCGCACGGCTCGAGAGGGCACTGCGCGAATACGTTAACCCGCCCCCCAAGGCGCTGACGGCGCCCCCCCGCAAGGCGCAACGCCGGGGGTGTCGGATCGATCACGACGATCGTGCTGGCGACGCTGGCAAGCGCCGAGCCGTTGCAGGACGCGGTCTGCCCGGTGAAGACGGACTCGGTCGAGCAGCCCTCATCGTCGGTGACCGTGAGCGTGGCAACGTAGGTGCCTGGCCGTCGGTAGGTGTGCGTTTGCCTCGTCTGCGGGCCTTTGACGCGTTTGCCGTCGCCGAAATCCCAGGCGTAGGTGGCGATTTTGCCGTCGGGATCTTTGGAGGCCCCGGCTTGAAAGGTGAGTTTGCGTTTCGCAAGCCTCCGCTGCGGCGTTACCAGGAAGGAGGCTCGTGGCGCCTGGTTGGGAACGATCGCGACACCGGTCGGCGCCGCGCCGACCGGGATCGATCCGACCGAGGCGCTCTGCGCCGTACTGAGAACCGAAGTTGTCGCACCTGTGCCGTTGGTCACGTAGCCCTGGGCCCCGTCCGGCCGAATCGCGACCCCGGTGGCGCCGGGGAAGCCGCCGATTGTGGCCACGGCCGCACCCTGCGCCGCGTTGATCGCCGTCAGAGTGCCGTCCACCGGACTGGCCGCGTAGGCGACCAGTCCATCGGGGCCGATCGCGATGCCCGCCGGCTGGGCGCCGACGGCGATCGGCCCGCCGATCACCGTCCCGTTGGTGGGATTGAAGACGGTCACCGTGTTCGAGCTGTTGTTGGTGACGAAGGCGCGAAGGCCTCGGGGCCCAATCGAGACCCGCGAAGGGGCCGACGCGTCCGGCACAACGTCGACAACGGTGTTGGTCGACGTGTTGACGATCGATATGTCGCCCCCTTGCTGGGCAACGAAGGCGCGAAGGCCGTCGGGGGTGATCGCGATTCCGTCCGGTTTCGAGCCCACGACGATCGGGGGCCCGATCGTCGTTCTGGTGGCCGTAGCGATCACGGAAACCGTCCCGTCGTCGAAGTTGGTGACGTAGGCGAGACGCCCATCAGGGGTGATCGCGATGCCCCGCGGGTTCGCGCCGACCGTGGTCGGCGCGCCGACCACGGCGTTGCTCCCGGTTGCAATCACCGAAACGGTCCCGGCGGTAGCGTTGGCCACATAGGCGAACCGTCCGTCAGGGGTGATCGCCACATCGGACGGCCCCGCCCCGACCGGCACGGTCGCGACAACCGCGTTGGTTTGGCTGTCGATTACCGAGACGGACCCGCTGCCCGAGTTGGTGACGTAAGCATTGCGGGCGGAAGCCGGCGCGGCGAGGATCGCGAAAGCTCCCACAACAACGACGGCAGAGACAAAACAGCGTCTCGCCCCTCTGAGCCGACTGGAAACCAAGGCGCCCCTTTCCCTATTGCTCACGACCTTCTACAGGCGCAGACACACCCCACGCCCGAGAGTTGCAGTCTTTCATCAGTCAATCGGCCTGGCGGTCAGCCTTGCAACGTCTCGACGGCGATGGCGGCGGCCTCGGTCGGACTCTGGCCGACCCGCACGCCCTTCGCCTCAAGCGCTTCCTTCTTTGCCTGCGCCGTTCCCGAAGAGCCGGAGATGATCGCTCCCGCATGGCCCATCTGCTTGCCCGGCGGCGCGGTGAAGCCGGCGATGTAGGCGACAACCGGCTTGGAGATCTCGGCTTCGATGAACTCGGCCGCCCGCTCCTCGGCATCGCCCCCGATCTCGCCGACCATCACGATCAGCTCGGTCTCCGGATCGGCCTCGAACAGCGTGAGGATGTCGATGAAGTCCGAACCGACGATCGGATCGCCGCCGATGCCGACGATCGAGGAGTTGCCCTCTCCGGCCTGCTTCAGCTCATTGCCGATCTGGTAGGTGAGCGTGCCCGACTTGGAGACGACGCCGATCTTGCCGGGGTCGAAGAACTGGGCGGGAATGATCCCGACGTTGGCCTTTGCCGGCGAGAGCACGCCGGGGCAGTTCGGGCCGATCAGCCGCACTCCGGCTTCCTTCGCCTTCCAGTACGTCTTCAGCATGTCGAGCACCGGAATCCCCTCGGTGATCGCGATCACCGTCTCGACACCGGACTCGATTGCCTCGTCGATCGCCGCAGCGGCGAAGCGGGCGGGGACGAAGATCATCGAGGTGTTGGCGCCCACCTCCTCGACAGCCTCCTCAATCGAGTCGAAGATCGGCACGCCCTCGACGTTCTGGCCGCCCTTGCCGGGAGTGACTCCTGCCACCAGCTGCGTCCCGTAGGCACGGTTTCGCATGCCGTGGAAGGAGCCCTCGCGGCCGGTCAGGCCCGAGACGACCAACTTCGTGTCGTTGTCGACGACGATGCTCATCAGCCGTTCACCAGCTCGACCACTCGGCGCGCGGCGTCGAGCATCGTCTTCTCCTGATGGAGGTTGGGCAGGTCCGCCTCGGCGAGGATCTTCAATCCCTCCTCGGAGTTGGTGCCGTCGAGGCGGACGACCAGGGGCACTCCGATCTGGATCTGCTTCGACGCCTCGACGATCCCCTTGGCGATCTCGTCGCAGCGTGTGATGCCGCCGAAGATGTTGAAGAGGATCGCCGCCACCTTTTCGTCCGAGGTGATCACGGTGAGCGCATCGACGATCGCGTCGGCCTTTGAGCCGCCGCCCGCGTCGAGGAAATTGGCCGGCTTGCCGCCCGCCTGAGCGACCACGTCCAGCGTCGACATGCAGAGTCCGGCGCCGTTGGCCAGGATGCCGACGTCGCCGTCGAGCTTCACGTAGGTGAGGCCCTTCTGCCGAGCCATCGCCTCCTGAGGATCTGCGTCGGAGGAATCGGCGATCTCGGACAGGTCCTCGTGGCGGAAGAGTGCGTTGTTGTCGATCGTCACCTTGGCGTCGAGCGCGAGAACCTCGCGATCGTCGGTGACGATCAGCGGGTTGACCTCGATCAGCGTCGCGTCCTCGCTGTTCGCGACCTCGGCCAACTTCGCCAGCACCTCCGCGGCTTGCTCGCGCACGTCCTCGTCCAGTCCGGCCGCGTCGACGATCGGCCGGGCCGCGGCGGCGTCGAACGGCTGCGTCGAGTCGATGTGGCGCTTGACCAGGGCGTCGGGGCTCTCTTCGGCGACGGCCTCGATGTCCATTCCCCCCCGGCTGGAAACCATCGCCAAGAGCTTTTTCTCGCCGCGGTCGAGGATCACCGACGCGTAGTACTCGGCGGCTATCTCGGAGCCGGCCTCGATCCATACCTGATGGACGCGGAACGGGCCCTCTCCACGCGGCCCGCGGATGTCCATGCCGAGGATCGCCTCGGCATGGGTGTGCGCCCCCTCGGCATTGGCGGCGATCTTGATCCCGCCCGCCTTTCCGCGCCCACCGATCAGAACCTGCGCCTTGATCGCACAGGGATAGCCGACCCGGTCGGCGGCGGCGACGGCCTCTTCCACGGTCGAGGCGGCCTCGCCGCTCGGCACGGCGACGCCGTGCTTGGCGAACAACTGCTTGCCCTGATACTCGAGAAGGTCCATGAAGCGCGCGGCAGCCTACTCGAATAGGGCATAATGCCGCGGCCCTCATGCCCCTCCCCAGTCTCAAAACGATCAGATGGTTGAGCACCGACTGTTACGGCACCCTGATCGACTGGGAGAAGGGGATCGTCGATGCCGTCAGGAAAGAGGCGACAAAGGACGGCTTCAGCTTCGAAGAAGGGCCGTTCCTGGCCCGCTTTATGGAGGTCCAGGCAGAGATCATGGCCGGCTCCTACGAGCTCTACGCCGAGGTCCTGCGCCGCACGATCGTCAAGGTCGCCGGCGAGCTGGGATGGGAGATCGAGCCCTCGCGAGCCCAGTTCCTACCCGACTCCGTCGCCTACTGGCTGCCCTTCCGGGAGTCCAACGCGGCGATGGACCGGCTCGGCAAGAAGTACGAGGTCGGCATCGTTTCCAATGTCGACGACAAACTGCTCGGCATCTCGCGCCGCCACCTGCGCACCGAACTTGACCTGGTCGTCACCGCTCAGCAGGTGCGCAGCTACAAGCCGGATCCAACCCATTTCAAAGAGGCAGCGCGGCGGATGGGCGGCAAGAAAGGCTGGCTGCACATCGGTTGCAACTACACCAATGACGTAGCCCCACTGCTGAAAATGAACGTGCCGGTGATCTGGGTGAACCGCCACGGCGAGAAGCTCGAAGGACGTAAAGCTCCCAGCGCGACGGTCAAAAACCTCCGCGAGGCGGCAAAAAAGCTCGGCGCGTCCTAAGCGTCTTTTAGCGTTCAGGGCGCAACTCCGGCGGGTGGACACGGGTTTCGGCCGTAGGCGCCCCCGCTGAATAGGTAGATGAGCAGTCGACGGACACAATCCCGTGCGCTTCCGAGCGCCCGCCTCTCGATAGCCGCGGGCGCGCTTGCCCTGCTTGCCGCGCTGATCCTCGCCCTCGCGGCCAGTCAGCCGAACGCGTCCGCGGCTGCCAACTCGCCCCCCAGCTTCGTCGTCATCCAGACCGACGACCAGACACTGGACCAGCTCTACGCCGCCGTCACTCCGTTCGGTGGCGCGCCGATCTACGCGATGCCCAACACGCTCAACCTGATCGCCAAACGAGGCATCTCCCTCAACCGCTACTACGTCTCCTACCCCCTTTGCTGCCCCTCGAGGGTCAGCCTGCTCACCGGCCGCTACGCGCACAACCACAACGTGCGCGGCAACGTCCCGCCGAATGCCGGGTACACCGGCTTCTCCTTCCGCGGCGCGATGACGCACAATCTCGCCGTCTGGCTTCAGCAGGCCGGCTACCGCACCATCCACGTCGGCAAGTTCCTCAACGGCTACGGCGACGAGCCCTATGACAACGGCACGGCGGTGGCGCCGGGCTGGGACGCCTGGCACTCGGTGGTGAGGTCAGACACCAACCACTACTTCTACGGCTACACGCTGAACAACAACGGCGTGCTCGACGGCCCATACGGGGACTCCGGCAGCTGGGACACCCGCGAGTACGGGGTGCGCGACGACTTCGGCTGCCCCTTCGCCCCCGCCAACGGCCTGCCCTGCTTCTACCTGACCGACACGCTCACCAACATCGCCACTGCCGAGCTGCAGGGCACGCCGCCGGACAAGCCCTTCTACTTACAGCTCGACTACAACGCGCCGCACGGGGACTTCCGGCGCCCGGCCGGGCCAGAGCCGGCGCCCCGCCACTATGACTCCTTCGTCGGCGCGCCGTTGCCGCACGATCGCTCGCAGGGGTTCGACGAGGGCAACGTCCGCGACAAGCCGCGTTTCATCCGCGACGCCCCCAGCCTGTCGGGGACCGAAACGCACGCATACCGCGTCTATTACCAAAAGGCGCTGGACTCGCTGCGATCGATCGACGAAGGCGTAAAACAGGTGGTCGACACGATCGGCGGCATGGGCCGCCTCCGTAACACCTACATCATCTTCACCTCCGACAACGGTTTCTTCTTCGGCGAGCACCGGCTGATCGGGGGCAAGTTCCTCGCCTACGAGCCGGCGACTCACCTGCCCTTCCTGATCAGAGGCCCGGGAATCCAGCCCGGCTCCTCGACCGGCGAGCTGGCATCGAACGTCGACGTCGCACCGACGATCCTGCAACTTGCGGGGGCCACGGCCGACAAAAGCATCGATGGGCGTTCGCTGACCCCTTACCTGTTCGACGATCAGCTGCGGACCCGGCGGCCGATCCTCTTCGAATCGTTCGTCGAGACGGCGGACGTCGAGCCCAACAGCGCGGGGCGAGCCGGGACCCGGGCCAGGGGCGACACCGCCAGCGCCTCGATTCTCGCTCCCCCCAAGGACTACGAGGGGATCCGCCTCGGCCCTTACAAGTACATCGCCTGGCCGACCGGGGAGAAGGAGCTGTACAACATCAACAAGGACCCGGACGAGCTGAACAACATCGTCAAGGACCACAACTACTTTCCGATCCGCAACTTCCTGCACAGCCAGCTGCGCCTCCTCGAGGACTGTGTCGGGAAAAGCTGTCAGCAGGCGACGCCGCCGATCCCGCTTACGCGGAAGGAGCAGCAGCGGGTCAGGCGGCAGGAAAAGCAGCAGAAATAGGGCGCTGGTAAGGGTCCGGTACGGACCCTTACTCGATGACCGCGATGACGTCTCCGCTTGAAACGGATGCGCCCTCAGAGATGTTTATGGCCGTGACTTTGCCGGAGCGGTGGGCGGTTATCTCGTTCTCCATCTTCATTGCCTCTATGACGCAGATGAGGTCGCCTTCTGATACTTCGGCGCCCTTTTCGACGGCGACCTTGAGGATTGTGCCCTGGAGCGGGGAGGGGAGGGATTTACTGGATGCCGCTGCGCCGCCGGCCGATTTGCGCTCCCGTTTGGGTGGCCGCTTGCCCGCCGTGGGAGCTGCGCCGCCGGCGATTGCCTCGCCTATGACCTTGACGTCGAAGAGCTTGCCGGAGACCTCGACCTTGTAGTCGCGCTCGACCACCTCGGCGCTCTCCGGGGCCTCCACGACAGCGACGGCCGGGGCGGTCGACTTCAGCCAATCGCGGTCCTCCATCAGATCGCGGCAGGTCTCCCCCTTCGCCCACTGCTTGGTGGCGAGGAGCGCCTTGTGGAAGGGGATCAGGGTCGTGAGGCCGCCGACTTCGTACTCGTCCAAAGCGCGCAGCGCACGGCGTGTCGCGTGCTCGCGGTCGACGTCCCAGACGATCAGCTTG
>CAZHZI010000050.1:0-13055 GCA_964536955.1 uncultured Conexibacteraceae bacterium | reverse complement strand
TCGAGCGACTCGCTGCACTCCGCGGTGGTCGAGATCGTCGCCAAGCCGAGCTCGCGGGTCCGCTACACGACCGTGCAGAATTGGTCGCAGAACGTCTACAACCTGGTCACCAAGCGCGCCGTCGCCCACGAGAAGGCGACTATGGAGTGGGTCGACTGCAACCTCGGCTCGAAACTGACCATGAAGTACCCGTCGATCTACCTGCTCGGGCCGGAAGCCCACGGGGAGATCCTCTCGATCGCCTTCGCCGGAGCGGGCCAGCACCAGGATGCGGGCGGCAAGATCATCCATGCCGCGCCGCGCACCTCGTCCTCGATCTTCTCCAAGTCGATCTCCAAGGACGGCGGGCGCTCGACCTATCGGGGCCTACTCGAGGTTGCCGATGGAGCAACTGGATCTCGAAGCAAGGTCGTCTGCGACGCGCTGCTCCTCGACGAGGACTCGCGCTCGGACACCTACCCGACGATCCGGATCGACGAGAACGACGCCGACGTCGGACACGAGGCGACCGTCTCGAAGATCGGTGACGAGCAGCTCTTCTACCTGCAGAGCCGCGGGCTCAGCGAGGAGGAGGCCTCGAAGATGATCGTCAACGGCTTCATCGAGCCGGTCACCAAGGAGCTGCCCATGGAGTACGCGGTCGAGCTGAACAGGCTGATCGAGCTCCAGATGGAAGGCTCGATTGGCTGAGGTCGCAACCGAACCCGCTTGGCTTTCCGAGAGGCGCCAGAAGGGCGCCTCTCTCGCGCGGGAGCTCCCCCTCCCCAACCAGAAGGCAAAGGGATGGGAGTTCACAGACCTCGCCGGCCTGGAGATCGACTCCTACGAGCCCCACTCGGCGAACGCCGAGATCGAAGGCGCCGCGGGGGCAACCGTGGTGCCGCTGGCAGAGGCGCTCGACTCCCACGGTGAGCTGATCCACGAGCGACTCGGCTCGCTGGTCCCAATCGAGGATCCGTTCGTCGCCCGCAACGAGCTCGCTTGGCGCGACGGTGTTCTCATCCACGTGCCGGCCGGGACGCGGGTGGAGGAGCCGATCCGGGTCGAGGTCCCGCTCGACGAAAGCGGCGCCACGCTCGGCTGGCGGACCCTGATCGTTTTGGAGGAGGGCGCCGAGGCCGAGGTATGGGAGCACTGTTCCTCGCATGAGGATGAGACGGACGCGCTGCTCAACTCCGTCGTCGAGCTGCACGTCGGTCAGGCGGCGACGCTGCGCTACATCAGCACTCAGGACATCTCCGAGCGGGCGTGGATATTCGCCACCCAACGCGCCCAGGTGGAACGCGACGGCCGGCTCGACTGGACCGCGCTCGGCTTCGGCTCCGCACGCGGAAAGGTCCGGATGGAGACCAACCTCGCCGGGCCGGGCGCTGAGGCACGGGTGACCGGTGGCTACGCCGGAGGCCCGGGCCAACATCTCGACTATGACACCACGCAGGAGCACTCGGCCCCGAACACGGTTTCCGACCTCGCCTTTCGCGGCGTGCTCGCCGCCCGGTCCACCGCGGTGTGGCGAGGGATGATCAAAGTGGACCGAGGCGCCCAGGGAACCGACGCCTTCCAGGAGAGCCGCAACCTGCTGCTGTCCACCGAGGCCCACGCCGACGCGATCCCGGGCCTGGAGATCCTCGCCGACGACGTTCGCTGCACCCACGCAGCCGCGATCGCGCAGATCGACCGCGACCAGCTCTTCTACTTGACCTCGCGCGGACTGAGCCAGGCGGAGGCGAAGTCGCTGATCATCGAGGGGTTTCTCGAGTCGCTGGTCGAGCGGCTGGCGGCCGGGCCGGTGCGGGACGAGGTTTCGGCCGCGCTAGAGCGGCGCCTGGCCGAAATCCTCTAGGGACGAGGCCCCTGCCCGCGGGTGGAAGATGCGTCTTCGTCCCGTTCTTTGCGCCGCTCGGACAGCGTGGTCTTGACGATTGAAAAGAGGACGATCAGGACCGGGAAGAGGAAAAGGGTCCAGGTCCAGTGCCCCACGTGGGCCATGGGCAGAAGCAGTGCGGTCGGATCATCCATTCGCTGCAGACAGAAGGTAGAGCCCGAAGCAGGTGAAGGCGATCATCACCGCCAGCATCCAGTACTGGGAGCGGGCGGCTTGGCGGTAGTCGCCCCAGTAGGCCACGGCGCGATCGTGGGCAAGCGTGAGGCCGACGACGTGGCCGACGACGAGGGCGCCGACCTGCACGTACCAGATCGCGTTGGCGCTGAGGACGCCGAAGTCGATGCCCGCCGAGGCGGTGCCGAAGAGGTCGGTGCTCGCGGTCCCAAGCGGGTCGGAGAGCAGGTAGGTGAACTGGGCCTGCTCCTGGAAGACGAAGAGGCTGAAGTAGTGGGCGAAGAGATAGGCGAAGGCGATGGGAATCAAGGTGTGGGCGAAACCCGAGCGCAGCTTCCGCAGCGGCGGCGCGCCGCGCACGGTTTTCATCCCCCGCACGCCGACCAGGTAGACCAGCCCCACCCCGGCGAAGCAGAGCAGCAGGAAGGCCGTGTCCGTAAGGCGCAGCGCCGTGGTGAGGCCGAGGCCGGCGTCAACCAGCCAGTCGAAGACGGTCTCGATGGCCCCCTTCAGGGGACCTTCCTGAGCACCGTCGAAGCTGGTCGTCGCGATCGAGGCGATCACCACGGCGGTCGAGCCGGGGATCGTGGCCCAGTGCGCGGCGGCCGAGAGGGGGCGGCGCACCCCCAGCCTGTCGTCGCGGACGCCGAACGCGCCGAGCCGGGAGAACATCCCGAAATAGACGGCGAAGACCTCTCCCCTCTCACACCACTTCTCGACCCCGAACAGAGCCATCATCGCCAGCGTGTAGCCGCTGTAGAGGAGTGCGGCAACCGCGGTGGTGTGCGGGGAAACCCCAACCGAAACGCCCCCGCTGGAGCCGTAGACGACCTCCAGCCAGACGAAGGCCACCAGCCCGATCGCCGCGGGCCAGCGCCCCAGCGCCTCGGGGTAGGCGAGCCGCGCCGCGCGCTGACCCGCGATCGCCGTGAATCCACCTCCCACAACCCTGCCCACCGCCCGCCAGGGGTTGAATGGCTTGAAGACGTTGCCGAAGACGACGCTCAGCGCCGGAAAGCCGAGCCAAACGGTGACGAATACGAAGGTGATGGCGAAGTTGCGATCGGGCGCCTCGGTGCCGCGCAGCCCGGCGTAGGCGGCGACGCCGAACAGAGCGACGCCGATCAGCCCGCAGGCGGCCTGCGCAGGCACCCCTAGCAGAACCCGCGAGACCCCGAGGCCGAGCGGGCGCCAGTTCTCGTCTTCGAGCTTGGGAGTGCGCCACGCGGCCGAGAGCGCAAAGAACGAGACGATGAGGACGATCGACGCCGCCCAGGCGAAAAGCCAGGCCGGGATCGGCAGATCCTCGCGACCGGCCAGCGCGTGGGCGACCGGGAGGAAGCTCACGGGGCGAAGCGGAAGGGCTTCTGCGGCGATGGCGCCTGCGGCGCCCGCTTCTCCTGCTGCGCCGGCCTTTCGGTCTCGGCGCCGGAGATGCGCGGCGCGTCGATCGTGTCCTCACTGCCGAGGAAGACGAAGGCGGCCATGACCGCGATGCCGAGGACTATGCCGAGAACGATCCCTATTGCGCGATCCACCCAGCGGCTGCGCCGGGCGGTCCGCGACGAGTCCCCCGTTGCGCCTGCGTTGATCGGTTTCAGACGGCTCAGGATACCGTCCCGGGGTGCGTCCCAGCCGCGACAACATCGCCGCTCCCGACCTGCCGGCCGGGATCGAATGGGTGGGCGATGCGCCGAAGTCGATGCCGGCGCTGACCGCGGCCGCCCCGGCCCTGGTCCACTTCCTCGACTTCGCCCAGCTGAACAGCGTGCGCACGCTGCCCTATCTCGCCGAGTGGGAGCGGCGCTACCGCGACGCGGGCCTGCGCGTGATCGGGGTGCAGGCCCCCCGCTTCCCCTTCGGCGCCGACCGTGGCGCGGTGGCGGCCGGGCTGGAGCGCCTCGGGGTCGAGTTCCCGGTGGCGATCGACGCCGGCCGCGATCTCTGGCATGCCTACGGCTGCGAGGGCTGGCCCAACCTCTTCCTCTGGGGTCAGGGCGGCGCGCTCGCCTGGTTCCACTTCGGCGAGGGCGAATACCTCGGAACCGAAATGGCGGTCCAAGCCGAGCTGCGAGAGATCGATGCCCTCCGCGATCTCCCCGCTCCGATGGCACCGCTGCGGGCGACCGACAGCCCGGGCGCCCGCGTGATGGCGCCAAGCCCGGAGGTCTTTCCAAGCGACTCCTGGGAACAACCATGGACAGCAGGCGAGGACGGCGACGAGCTGGTCATCCCCTATGAGGCAGGCGGCGCCTACGCCACGGTCGAAGGCGAAGGCACCCTGAGCGTGACTCCTGACAACGGCGAACGGCGGGAGGTACGCGTAGAAGGGCCGGGCCTCTACCCCCTTGCCGAGCATCCAAGGCACGAGGCCCACCAACTAACCCTGCATCCCTCCCCAAATCTGATGCTCTGGTCCCTCAGCTTCGCCGCGGGAGTGCCCTAAACGCTTCTGCAATCTCACGCCCGCGCGCTCTGAGCCTCGCGAATCTCCTTGGGCAGCATGAACCGCACATCCTCATGCACGGTCCGCAGCTCTGAGACGTCCTCCGCGCCCCGCTCGCGAAAGAAGTCGACCAAGGCCTCCACCAGTTCCTCCGGGGCGCTGGCGCCGGAGGTGATGCCGATCGTCTCCACGCCCTTCAGCCACTCCTCGCGAACCTGGGTGTGGTTGTCGATCAGGTGAGAGGCGGCGCCGTGCTCGCGCGCCACCTCGACCAGCCGGTTGGAGTTGGAAGAGTTGGTCGACCCGATCACCAAGACCAGATCGCACTCGCGGGCCAGCTGCTTGACGGCGATCTGGCGGTTCGTGGTGGCGTAACAGATGTCGTCTGACTTGGAGCTGACGATCGCCGGGAACTTGGCGCGCAGGGCGGCGATGATCTCGGCGGTCTCGTCGACCGAGAGGGTCGTCTGGGTGATGAAGGCGACCCGCTCGGGATCCGGGACCTCGAGGGTCTCCACCTCTGCGACGGTCTGCACGAGGACGATGCTGTCGGGCGCCTCTCCCGTCGTCCCCTCGACCTCCTCGTGGCCCTCGTGGCCGATCATCACGATCGTGTAGCCGTCCGCGGCGAAGCGGCGCGCCTCGACGTGGACCTTGGTGACCAGCGGGCAGGTGGCGTCGATGGTGCGCAGAGCCCGGGCGGCGGCGTTCTCGTGAACGGCGGGGGCGACGCCATGGGCAGAGAAGACGACCATTTGCCCCTCCGGGACCTCGGTCTCCTCGTCGACGAACACCGCGCCGCGTTTGCTCAGCTCCTCCACGACGTGCTTGTTGTGGACGATCTCCTTGCGGACGTAGACGGGAGCGCCGTGGAGGTCGAGCGCCCTCTCGACGGTCTGCACGGCACGATCGACGCCGGCACAGTAGCCACGCGGGGCGGCGAGGAGGACCTTACGGGGAGAGGAGAGCGTGGCAGTGGCCATCTGAGAAGGGTACCGTTGGGCGGTGAGCACCAACGGGAAACACCTCGACCGGCTGACCGCCGTCGACGCCTCGTTCTTGACAAACGAGACCTCGGTCAGCCACATGCACGTCGGGGCGATCCTCGTTTTCGAGGGGCCCCCGCCAAAGTACGTCGACCTGGTCGAGCACGTGCGGGGGAGGCTGAGCCTGGTGCCGCGCTTCCGCCAGCGCCTGGTCGTGCCGCCGCTGGAGGCGGGACGACCGTTGTGGGCCGACGACGTCAACTTCAATCTCACTTACCACATCCGGCATACGGGACTGCCTGAGCCGGGCGGCGAGGAGGAGCTGAAGCGCCTGGCCGGGCGCGTCTTCTCGCAGCAGCTCGACCGCTCCAAGCCACTCTGGGAGCTGTGGCTGGTGCAAGGCCTCGAACGCAACCGCTTCGCGATCCTCACCAAGACGCACCACGCGATGGTCGACGGTGTCTCGGGGGTGGACATAGGGACCGTGCTGTTCGACGTCGAGCCGGTGCCGGAGCCGGCTCCCGTCGAGGACGACTGGACGGCGCGGCCCGAGCCGAGCACCGTGGACCTGATTGCGCGTGGCGCCCGCGACCTGGCCGAGGCCCCCCTTGGCCTGGTCGAGCGAGCCGCTGAGGCCGTGCGCCACCCCGAGACCGCGACGCGGCGGGTTGTAAACGGGCTGGACGCCGTCAGCGAGGTCATCGGCGGCTTCGCCGACCCGGCTCCGGACGTGCCGCTGAACCAGCCGATCGGCCCGCACCGGCGCTTCGTCTGGGCCCGCTCGGAGCTGGAAATCTTCAAGCGGATCAAGGACGCCCTGGGTGGAACGGTCAACGACGTGGTGCTGGCTGTTGTGACCGGGGCGACACGTGAGTGGCTGCATGGGCGCGGAATCCGCACCGAAGGGCTGGAGCTGCGGGCGCTGGTGCCGGTCTCGATCCGCAATGAGGACGAGCGCGGTGAACTGGGCAACCGGATCGCCGCGATGCGCGGGCCGTTGCCGGTATACGTGGAAGACCCGGTGCGGCGGCTGCGGATCGTCAGCGAGAAGATGGAGGGATTGAAGCGCTCAAAGCAGGCCCTGGGCGCCGAGGTGATCTCCCGCTTCAACGACTTCGCGCCGCCGACGCTGCTCGCGCAAGCCTCGCGGATCAACTTCTCCACCCGCCTCTTCAACCTGATCGTCACAAACGTGCCCGGTCCGCAGATCCCTCTCTATGTGCTTGGGCGGGAGCTGGAAGAAGTCTTCCCGGTCGCCTTCCTACCCGAGAACCACGCGTTGGCGGTGGCGATCATGAGCTACCACGGCCGCATCAACTTTGGCCTTCTCGCCGACTATGACTCGATGGACGACGTCGGAATGATCGCCGAAGGCCTCACACGCTCCCTCGGCGAGCTCGAGGAAGCGGCGATGGCCGCCACCGCCGCGGCCTGAGCCCCGGGCCGGCGCCGCGCCCTCATTACGCTTCTACCGTGCCCTTGCTGGTGATCCTCTTCATCGTCGTGCCGATCGCGGAGCTCTACGTGATCGTCCAGATCGGCTCGCTGATCGGCGTGCTGCCGACCCTGGGGCTTCTTCTCGCCGACGCCCTGCTCGGCTCTCTGCTCCTTCGCCAGCAGGGCAGAGGCGCTTGGCGACGCTTCAACGAGGCGATCGCCGCGCACCGCTTCCCCGGTCGTGAGGTCGCCGATGGCCTGATGATCGCGATCGGCGGCACCCTCCTGCTGACGCCCGGCTTCATCACCGACATCTTCGGCCTCATCCTGCTGATCCCACCGAGCCGGGGGTTCGTCCGGCGGGCGATGCGCCCCCTGCTGATGCGCCGCTTTCGGATAGTCGGCGTTCCCGGCCACGGCCGCGGCGACGCGAAGGGTCGTCCCTACGACCTCGACGCGACCGCTCAGGAAGTGCCGCCGGACGATCCCCGGCTTCCCGGTTAGAAGCCGAGCGCGAACTTCGCGTCGTCGGTCATCATCTCCGGGGACCAGGCTGGGTCGAAGACCATCTTCGGGTGGACGGCGCTGACGCCGGGAAGGTCGCCGACGAACTCCTTCATCTGCTCGGAGACCTGTGGGCCGATCGGGCAGGCAGGGGTGGTGAGGGTGAATGTGACGTAGACGTCCGTGTCTTCGATGTCAACGTCGTAGACCAGGCCGAGGGAGACGAAGTCGAGTCCCAGCTCCGGGTCGATCACCTCTTCGAGGGCTTCGATGACATCGTCCTCTGTCGGCATGGCCGATTGGTTGTCTGACATGGGCCCAATGGTAGCCGGGCAGCGCCACTAGGCTTCCGCGCGATGAACGCCGAGCAAAGCAGCCATGCCGATACGGCCCTGCGCCGCTCGATTGGGATCGTCTTCTCCGACGGCGGACTGCTGGCGCTGACCGCGTCGCGCCCCGCAGGCGCCACCGGCCACGACGAGGAGCAGCTGGTGGCGGTCGTCTGCGATCCCGATGGGGCGCCGATCGAAGTCGCCGAGGCGCTGCTCTCCACCGAGTACGGCGAGGATGGAATGCAGCAGCGGGCAACGTTGGAGCTGTGGCTGGACGGTGACGAAGGGCAACCGTTGCGCGGCGCGGGGACGCTGATCAGCGCGGTGCCGGTGCACCGGCCCGGACTGAACGCGCGGGTCGCCTTCTTCCGCTGGTCGGTCGAGGGGCGGGAAGGCCTCGGCCACTACGAGATCGTGCGTCGCGGGGATGACTGAAGCAGATCCGCGAATCGAGGCCGTGATCTCCGACTTCGGCGGGGTGCTCACCACGCCGCTGCTGCAGTCCTTCATGGCTTTCCAGGACGAGACGGGGATCTCGACCGAGACGCTGGGGAAGGCGATGCAGGCGATCGCCGAAGCCGACGGCGAGAACCCCTTGTTCGAGCTCGAGCGCGGAGAGATCACCGAGGTGGCTTTCCTGGAGCGGCTCAGCGACGGCCTGGAGCCGCTGCTGGGCCACCGGCCGGAGATGCATCGGTTCAAAGAGATCTACTTCGAAGCGCTGGAACCCAACCCGCCGATGATCGAGCTGATGCGTGAGCTGAAGGCGAGCGGCCGCCGGATGGCGATGCTCACCAACAACGTGCGGGAATGGGAGCCCCTGTGGCGCTCGATGCTGCCGGTCGACGAGATCTTCGAAACCGTCGTCGACTCCGGCTTCGTCGGCTGCCGCAAGCCTGAGGCCCAGATCTACCGGCTGACGCTGGAGCGGGTGGGCCTGCCTGCCGAGGCCTGCCTCTTCGTCGACGACGTTGCACATAACTGCGAGGGAGCGCGAAAGGCCGGCATGAAGGCGGTCCACTTCCGCGACAACGAGCAGGCGATCGCCGAGATCCGTGCCGTGCTCGCCTAGTTGTCGGAGCCGGCGCGGTCCCAGATGTAGAGGTCGACCGCTTCGGCGGCAAGCTCCATCAGGCGGGGCGGAGAGAGAAGGCTGAGGACGAGCTCGAGGGCGTTCTCCTCGGTGACGCCGGCGTCGACCGCCTCTTCGCCGCGGAAGCCGGCAGCCAGTTTGAGCGCCTCGCGGCGATTCTCCCCGAGCGAAGGGAACGCACCCATCAGGAAGTCGCGATTGGGCAGCGGATGGCCGACCTCGAGCGATCCGTGCCAGGCGGCGAGCATCGAGAGGTCGTGCTCGTCGAGTTCGGAGAGCGCCTTCGCGTAGTGGGTCTCCAGCTCGTCGTCGGGAATCTCGTCAACCCAGGCGCGGACCGCCTCGCCGAGCACCTGGCGGCGGGCCTCGCGGCCGACCGAGTCGGCGATCGCGCGAATAGCGTCGGCGGGGTCTACGAAACAGAGTGCCATCTGCCGCTCAATTTAGAGGGGGTGGTAGACGGCAAAGCGGAGCCGGGAACCCGCAGTTTGCGGGGTGAGCGCGCCGGGGCGATCCATAGGCTGGGAAGAGTGCCCCTGAATCTGATCCATGGCCCTCCCAACTCCGGTCGCGCCGGCCTGGTGCGCCGCCGTTTCACGGCTGCGCTCGACCACGACCCGGTCCTCGTCGTGCCCAACATGGACGACGTCTTCGCCTTCGAGCGGGAGCTGTGCGAGGGCGCCGCCGCGGTGGGCGGTTCGGTGATGACCTTCACGGGGCTGTTTCGGACAGTGGCCACGGCGGGCGGCTCGCCTCCGGGCGTCGAGTTGACGGCAGCCCAGCGCCTTCGGGCGGTGAGCGCCGCGATCGCCGAGCAGGGCGGGGGGTTGCGACCGCTGCGGCGCTCCGCCGCGCGTCCCGGCTTCGCCGTCGCCCTCGAGCGCCTGCTCGACGAGCTGCAGGCCGCGGGCCTCGACCCGGAGGCGGTGCACGCAGGGGCCGCCACGCTGGAGGGGTCCGCCTACCTGAGCGACTTGGGCGCGCTGTTCTCCGGCTACGCCCGGGTGCGGGACCGGCTCGGCCGGGTCGACTCCCACGGAATCGCCCGCGAGGCGATCGACCTGCTGCGCCACCGCGGCGATTTCTGGGGGAAGCGCCCCGCCTTTTTCTACGGGCTCGACGATCTGACCCGGAACCAGTTCGAGCTGATCGCGGCGCTGGCGAAAAGGACGGAGGTGACGGTGGCGCTGCCCTACGAGGAGGGACGCGCCGCGCTGGCCGCCCGCGCCGCGCTGCTGCGCAAGCTGCGCGAAGAGATCGGCGCCGCCCGGGAGACCAGGACCGAGGCCGAGGCCGGCAACACGCCGAATCCATTCCTATTTCACCTCGAGCGCGGCTTCGCTGCGATCGACGCCGCGCCGCGGGCGCCGGGCGAGGGCCTGGCCCTGCTGCGCTCCGCCGGCGAGCGGGGAGAGGCCGAGGCGATCGCCACGGAGACGGCGAAGCTAGTTGCGGCCGGCGCCGACCCCGCGCAGATCGCGATCGCCCTGCGCGACCCGGCGCGGCGCGGGCCGCTCGTCGCTTCCGTGCTGGAGTCCTACGGGATCGCCACCGCGCTGGAGGCCGAGCTGCCCGTCGCCGGGACGGCCGTAGGCGGCGGCCTGCTCGCCTTGCTCGAGGCGGAGTTCGGCACCGGCCGGGCAAGCGACGTGCTGCGCTTCCTGCGCGGTCCTTCCGGTGCGCCGCCCGGCCTGGTCGATTGGCTGGAACGCGCGGTCCGGCAGGGTCGGGTGAGAAGCGCCACGGCCGCCCTGGAGCTGTGGAGGGGCGATGAAGGCGAGGTTCCCTATGACCTGGCCCGGATCAGGGACGCGGCCAAGCGCTCGACGGCCGACCTCGCCGAGGAGGTCGGCCGCCTCGCCGAGACCATGGCCTCCCGCCCACTGCACGGACAGGGGGACGGGCCACGCCCCGCGCCCGCCGACGCGCTCGAGCTGCGCGCGGCTGCGGCGATCTCGGACGCGCTCTCCGAGCTGCGGGAGCTGGGAGATCTAGCTCCCCGCCCCGAGGACTTGGCCGGCGTGTTGGAGAGGATCGAGTTCCGCGTCTGGAGCGGCCCGGTCGGAGAGCGGGTGCGAATCGCCAGCCCCTATCGGCTGCGCGCGGGGCGCTTCGACCATGTCTTCGTCGGCTCCCTTCAGGACGGCGAGTTCCCCCGCCGGGACGGCGGCGGCGACCCCTTCCTCTCCGAGCGCCAGCGCGCCTCGCTGGGGCTCGATCCGCGCCGCGACACCGAAGCCGAGGAGCGCTACCTCTTCTATGTCTGCCTTTCGCTCGCGCGCGAGCGGCTCTTCCTCTCATACCGCGACAGCGACGAGAACGGCGCTGCGCAGGCGCGCTCTCCCCTGCTCGACGACGTCCGCCGCCTGCTGTGTCCGCCCCCCGGCGGCGAGGTTCCCGACCCGGTGGAGGAATCGATGGTCCGGGGGCGGGGCCTGGCCCAGATCGTCCATCCCGTCGCCGAAGCGCCCTCCGAGGACGAGCTTGCGCGAGCGATCGCCGCACGCGGGAGGGACGCCGACCCGGCCCCATTGCTTGTCGCGGCAGGAGCCGCGGAGAAGTCAAGGAGCCGGATCGAGTCGAGGCTCGCGGTGGCTCGCTCCGCCGAGGCGGCCTCGCGTGCCCCGGGCCCGCTGGCGAACCCAGCGGTTATCGCGTCACTGGCTGCGGTCCGCGCCTACGGCGGCACGACCCTGGAGCAGTTCGACCTCTGCTCCTATCGCTGGTTCGCGGGACACGAGCTTGACCCCCAGCGCCTTGACCCCGCGCCCGACCCACTCGTGCAGGGCGGCCTCATGCATGCGGCGCTGGACCGGCTCTACAGGGAGCGGCCGGGGGGCGACCCCCTCCCCCGCGCCAATTCGGTCGACTCCTGGCTGGGCCGTGGACGCGAGGTGGTCGCGGAGATCGCCGCCGAGCGGGGACTGGGCGAGCATCCCGTCGAACGGGCAATCGTGCGCCGAGTCGAGCGCCTGCTGGCTCGCTTCCTGATCGAGGAGTCCCAACGCGAGACCGGTGGCTTCGAGCCCTGGCTGCTGGAGGCCGCCTTCGGCGAGCACGAGGACAGCGAGCGCCCGGTGCTCGAGGTTGACGACTGGGGGCTGCACGGCGCTATCGACCGGGTCGACCGCGCCCCGGACGGCCGCGCCCTGGTCCTCGACTACAAGCTGGCCGGATCCGTCACCCCACGCGAGAAGTTCGAGGAGAAGGCCAAGCTCCAACTCCAGCTCTACCTGATCGCCGTCGCCGAGCACTGGGGGGGGCGGGTGGTCGGCGGCCTCTACCACCCACTTCGCGGTACTTCCGTGCGCCGTCCGCGCGGCGCCGTGCTTGACGAGGCGGCCGAGGATCTCGGCGCCTATGCGTTCGTGCGAACCGACCTGACAGACCGCGAGGGGCTCGACGAGCTGCTGGCTGACGCGCGGCGGCGAGCCGGCGCGATCGTCGCCCGCATGCGGACGGGAGACATCCGCCGCGACCCCGGCCCGCGCGCGGAGCTGCGCGGCCACGACGTCTGCCCGACCTTCTGCGACTTCGCCCCGATCTGCCGCCGCGACCGGGCGCCCGTCACCGACGAGGACTTCGAGGTGGAGGAGCGGTGAGCGAGCGGACCGCCACTCCCGAGCAGGCGGCGGCGATCGCCGCTCGCCGCGACGTTTTGCTGGAGGCAGGCGCCGGCACCGGCAAGACCGGGGTGATGGTCGACCGCTACTGCCGGTTGGCCTGCGAGGAGGGGGTATCCCCGGATGCGATCCTCGCCTTCACCTTCACCGACAAGGCGGCGGCCGAGCTGCGCCAGCGGATCCGGGCCGAGCTGGCCCGACGCGCCGCTGAGGGGGACGAGCGCGCCCGCGCCCTGCTGGCGGGGATCGGAGGCGCCTGGGTAACGACGATCCACGGCTTCTGCAACCGGCTCCTCGCCGGCCATCCGGTCGCCGCCGGGATCGATCCGCGTTTCCGGGTGCTCGACGCGCCGGAGGCCGAGCGCGCGGCGCGGGAGGCCTTCGAGGAGGCCCTGGAGGAGTTCATGGCGGAAGGGGACGAGGCCCGCGAGGAGACCTTGGCCGCCTTCGAGATCGATGGCCTTCGCGCGGTCGTGGCCGGCGTCCACGCGGAGCTGCGCAGCCGTGGCCTCGGCGAGGCCAGGCTGCCGGCTCCGCCTACGCCGGACGTGGCGGAGGCGATGCGGCGGGCGGCC